>NZ_JAARMB010000068.1:0-549 GCF_012985615.1 Pseudomonas sp. WS 5412 | reverse complement strand
AATCCACCGAAAATTCGATAATACTCAATTTGAGTAACTCACAAATTTTACCTTAGCCTGATCCGTTACCAGTGAAAGTAACGTTCAGTCTATCTTTCTATCACATACCCAAATTTTTAAAGAACGATCTAATCAAAGACTAGAAATCAATATTCATTACCGAATATTCATTTCTAAACTCTAACAGCAGAAGCAGTTAATGGTGGAGCCAAGCGGGATCGAACCGCTGACCTCCTGCGTGCAAGGCAGGCGCTCTCCCAGCTGAGCTATGGCCCCATAACAAAATTGGTGGGTCTGGGCAGATTCGAACTGCCGACCTCACCCTTATCAGGGGTGCGCTCTAACCAACTGAGCTACAGACCCAATTTCGAGCGCAACTGATTAGCTAAGAGCTATCAGCTTGGAGCTTAAAGCTGCTTCTATCGTCTTCTTCAATGAATCAAGCAATTCGTGTGGGAACTTATGGAGCAGCTGATGTCGTCGATTAAGGAGGTGATCCAGCCGCAGGTTCCCCTACGGCTACCTTGTTACGACTTCACCCCAGTCATG
>NZ_JAARMB010000067.1:0-585 GCF_012985615.1 Pseudomonas sp. WS 5412 | reverse complement strand
CCTTCTTCCGCAAAACCACTGAGGTTAGACACAGCGTCACTTGCCGTTGCTGACCGGAATCATGGCTCCCAGAGAGGAGCCCCCGCGTCGGGGCGGCTCCTGCCACCTGGTTAGTTTTTAAAGGCGCTGTAAACCGTTTTACCTACGAAAAATATAACCATAATGGAAATTGTGATTCCGCTTATGCCGAGCACAATCGGTAATAGGAACGACGCAATCCACGCAAAAAGGGCTAGACCCGCGAGCCCAGCTGCGCTGCTCACGATAAATTTAATTAAGTCCATATTGAATAATCCTTGGAGCAGCGATGATCGTAGGAAGCGCACAGTATGAGTAGTTGTGGCTGAATGCCATAGTCGAGCACATGACGCGGACTGCGCATAACGACATTTTCGTTAAATTGCGCACAAAAAGCCCACTGGGATGGGATTTTTTGTAGTCGTGAGTTCTTGGAGCTATTAAAAAGTCGAGCGGGGCTTTATCAAAGCATCCAAGAATGAGCCGTCCTCTAACGACGCGGCAGTCAGAGGTTGAAATACCTTAGTGCTTATTTCTATTTTGTTCTTTGTTCCATTCCTAGGCGAA
>NZ_JAARMB010000066.1:0-595 GCF_012985615.1 Pseudomonas sp. WS 5412 | reverse complement strand
TGGTGGCCCTGCCCGCCGAGCTGACCCCGGCCCAGCGCCGGGAGCTGGCCCAGGGCATCGCCCAGGCTCTGGCCGACCGCTACGGCACAGCGGGCACGCTGGCCGTGCACACGCCCGACCGGGAGGGCGATCAGCGCAACCACCACGCACACATCCTGATGACCACCCGCCGCCTTGAGCCGTCCGGCGAGCTGGGCGAGAAGACCCGCGAACTGGACGACGTGAAGCGCGGCCCGCAGGAAGTCGAGTGGGTGCGGGCGATGATCGAGGCGCGCACCAACCACGCCCTGGAGCGGGCAGGCAGCGCCGAGCGGGTAGACCGGCGCTCACTGGTCGAGCAGCGCGCCGCCGCGCTGGAGGCGGGCGAGCTGGAGCGCGCCGCCGAGCTTGACCGCCTGCCGACCATCCACGAAGGCCCACGGGTGACGGCCATACGCCGGGAGTGCGAGCGCGAGCAGCGCGCCCCACTGGCCCCCGTCACCCGGCTCCAGGTGAACAACGACCGCCGCCAGTTGGCCGCTGATCGTGCCGAGCTGGGCAGCGTGTCGGCGCAAATCATCGACATCGAGCAGGCCCGCGCCGAGCGTGCAGCCCG
>NZ_JAARMB010000065.1:0-642 GCF_012985615.1 Pseudomonas sp. WS 5412 | reverse complement strand
CACTGACCCAGGACAAACGCCTGGGCGCCAAGGAGTTCATCGGCAGCCGGGACAAGATGCGCGCCGACCAGACCACTTATGCCGCCTGTGTGGTTGATCTGGGGCTTGAGCGGGGGATCGAGGGCAGCAAGGCCACCCATCAGACGATCCAGCAGCACTACGCCGCTGTAGAACGTGGAGTGCAGCCCCTGGTGGCCATCACTCCGAAAGCCGTGGAGCCGCGGGTACTACGCAAAGGGCTGTTTTCCAGCGATGTTGAGACACCAGAGGCGGTAGCTGAACGGCTGACCAAACGCATCAATGAACGTTATGCCGGGACCATCGCCAGGGCCTCTACAGCGCTTCAGGAGCGACGTAGAGCGAAAGAGATGCAGGACACGGCAAACAGTCTCAGGAAGCGGCTAGAGGCGCTACAGGAGCCCTTCAAAGGGCTATCCAAGGCTCAGATGGCCGAAGTGCTTCAAGTCGCCTCAAAACTCCAGCAGGAGAACGCTAAGGCGAAGGACAAGAGCCAGCAACACCGCCGGAGCTGGCCTAGGGGTGGAATCGAACGCTGAGAGCGATCTGTCGATTGAGGATGGCCAGTTCGTCCATTGCACCCTCGGCATCGAGCCAAGCCCGCAGCCCGGCTGCATAGGCTGG
>NZ_JAARMB010000064.1:0-651 GCF_012985615.1 Pseudomonas sp. WS 5412 | reverse complement strand
CCCTTGTGGATAAAAACGGTGCGCCAGTAACTAACATCACCAACCCTGTGACTGTGACCCTGGATAACAATCAGGTCATCACCATTGGTGTGAACCAGTCGAGCGGTACTGTCTCGGTTGTGGCTCCAGACGACGTTTACAAAGGCGACCAGACTGTTACTACCGGTATTAAAGAAGTCACCGGCGGCGAGCACTTTGAAAACCTGGTTCCAGGTACTGACAAGGTCACTACGACTGTTACTGATACCCCAGGTACCGATAACACCACGACCGTGACGCTGACTGCTCCGTCGGAAGTGAGTGAGGGTGGGAAAATCACCTACACCGCTACGCTTTCTAATAAAGCGGATACCGACGTCACCCTGACGCTGGACAACAAGCAAACCATCACCATCAAGGCCGGCGAAACTGTTGGTACCGTCACCGTTGATGCTCCAGGCGATGACGTGTTCGTTGATAAGAGCACCCAGACTGTCCAGATTACCGGGACTGACGGCGGCAACTTCGAAAAACTCGTGGTTGCAGGCAATGGCGCGACTACCACCATCAACGACACCATCGACAAGGTCGATGTGGTCCTGACCGCCACTAAAACTGTGGGCGAAGGCGGCGAGATCGTTTACACCGCCACCCTTGTGGATAAAAACGGTG
>NZ_JAARMB010000063.1:0-795 GCF_012985615.1 Pseudomonas sp. WS 5412 | reverse complement strand
CGCAACAGAACAAATCTGTTTGGTTCTGCGGACAAAGTCTGCTGGCTGTCATTCTGTAGCTGCTCCCTTGATGTGTCTGAATCCTGTCAGCACTGCATAGAATCCCAAACTTCACCTTTCACATTGGTATGAGCAGTTTTAAAGGAGTGCGGGTGCATTCTGTGCTCCTGGTTGGGAATGGTTGAACGGCTTCGTCATAGATCAACAGCGGGGGTGTGAAAATGTCGAAAGGAAATCGCCTGTTCCGGGGGCCTGAAAGTCATGCTGCGGAAAAACTATCCAGGGATGCACTAGCGCCATTTCTGAAAGATAGAGGCTACGTTGTCATTGACGACAAGCGAATTCAAACGGGCGTAGCCACGCAACAGTTCATCGTCACCCGCACTCCTGATGGCCAGGTACTGAGTATGCGCGTCCGACTGTGCTGGAGGCGCGATGGACGAAATCCCAACGAGAAGAACTACTCAGCGGCTCAACTGGCGGCGCATCTGCGGTCGGGCGGATGGGATGCGACACTGGAGCACATCACCACCCGAGACACAAAGCGTGGGCTCACTCACAATCTGCTTTTACAGCGTGACGGAGGCGCAATTATCTTTGCCGCGCTCATTCCTATCGAAAGTCTCCACGATATCTGGAACCGCCAGCGAGAAGTCAGCGATGACTTACAACGCCGTGGCTTGAAGGGGCGAGCTCGGAAGAATCACGCACAAAATGGCACTAGCCCGACCCTATGGTTGCAGGATGACCGGACACCTGACGGACACGAGGTCGCCGATGCGCTGTGGCAGTGGC
>NZ_JAARMB010000062.1:0-1108 GCF_012985615.1 Pseudomonas sp. WS 5412 | reverse complement strand
GCCCCACTTCCTCCTTGGTCAGCTTCCCGGCTTTGCTCTTCGCCGGAGCCTTGCCGACTGCCTTGGCGGGCTGCTTCTTCGGGGCGTAGTCGAACACCAGGTGCGTGACCTTGCGCCCGGTCTTGCGCTGGCTCCAGGTCAGCATCAACGGGCTGTGCTCGTTGATCTGCTGGACTGCTGGATCGAGCACGCGGCGCTTAAGGTCTTTGATCGAGGGATAGCGGTCTTCGAGCTGGAGCCAGCGGCGCAAGTCGTCCAGCTCGACCACTCGGTGACCCTCCGGCCACTGCACCAGGAGTTCGTACAGGCGGATGGCGTGGGCGCTGGTCATCTTGGCCACGTCCGACAGTGCGTAGCGCGTGAACTCGCGCTGTAGGCCGGTCAGGTACGGCAGTATGTCCTTGCCGAAACGCAGCTCTATGCGGCCTTCCTGGTCGATGTAATCGACACGCTGAACCCAGCAAATTGTTGACCGGCGTTTGGTGCGAATGGTCACGCCATCCGGCTCCAGGATCAGAGTCACCCGGCGCGTCTGGAGGCGTTCGGCGGCGTTCTGTAGGTCGCGGTATGCGGTCTTGGGATCGGTGCCGCACAACTCCGCCAGTTCGGCAGCGGTGACGCTGTACAGCACGGCGTCTGTGACCTTCGGCTGATCGCGGCGCACTTGCGTGATAGCCGACAAGATGACGCGCTGCTCTGCAACGCTCATGCGGTACGACGCCTCGATGATGTGGTTCGACTTCACGACGAGTTGACGGTCTTGTTCCATGACTCCCCCTTTATATGGGACAACATTAACAATGTCCCTTAATACCGTCAATCTGTCCCCTTTAAACCGTCAATCTGTCCCCTTTAAACCGTCAATCTGTCCCCTTTAAACCGTCAATCTGTCCCTTTATGGACGCTGGAACCCGCATGGCACTAGGGCTGTAGAGCGCCTAAAAGGAGAAAAGGTAAAAGTAAAAAAGGGGCGCAGGCCCCGAAATCTGTGGATAACAGCCTGAAAATTGAGGTGTCAGACGATGCAGCGACCGAGCCGAAGGCGCGGGCGCTGGAGCGGCTGACACCCACCAAGCGAAGCGCGGTAGAGCGGTCTAGAACGGCACTC
>NZ_JAARMB010000061.1:0-1174 GCF_012985615.1 Pseudomonas sp. WS 5412 | reverse complement strand
GCTTGTATGGTTAGACTTGTAGGGGTGGTGGGACTAAAAGCCAGCATCTGACTCTAGCCAGTACAGACCGTGGGAGACTTCGCCCCACCCCTTCACCAAAGCGCCGATAAGGAATGCATCGGCCATGACCGACGATAGAAGCAAGCCAGCGCAACGGTGAAGCCCCGACAAGCCCGTAAACCCTAACCCGGAGCTTTTCTCATGGCAATGACTGTCTCGCAATCAATCATTGGAGTGGATGTCGCTAAAGCCGAAGTAGTTGTTTATCACAGTGAAACTGCTGAAACAAAGATCGTATCGAACAAGAAAAACGAGCTGAAGGCATGGCTGAAGTCTTTGCCTGCGGGCAGCGCCATCGCAATTGAAGCCACCAATATCTATCACGTGGATACCGTCAACTTGGCTCATTCGATGGGCCATATCGTTTACGTGATTGATGGATATCGCCTTAGCCATTACCGCAAAGGCACAGGTGGTCGCGCTAAAACAGACTTCAGTGATGCGCAGTTGCTGGCTCGCTACTTGAAGAATGAACAGGCTGATTTACGCGCCTGGAATCCGCCGCCGAAGATTTATACCAAGCTTCAAAGCTTGCTGCGTCGACGCGCAGCGCTGGTGAAAATGCGTGTTGCGCTGAACCAGAGCTGGGCGGGTGAGCCATCACTCAAGGCCTCGTCCAAGAGCATTTCAGCGTGTCTTGATAGGCATGAGGGGCTCATTGAGAAAAGGATATTAGATGCTGTTACTGAGGCGGGGCTTTTGCATCAGGTCAAGCGCTGCCAAGCCGTCGAGGGCATTGGTTTTCTGACAGCGGTTGCCCTGGTAATGGCGTTTCAGCGAGGAGAATTTGAAAGTGCTGACGCTTACATCGCGTTCTTGGGAATGGACTTGAGAGTATCCGATTCTGGGCAAATGAGCGGACGCCGCTCATTGAGCAAGAAGGGAGATTCAGAGATACGCAGATTGCTGCATAACGCGGCGTCAGCAGGTATCAGGTCAGAAGCCTGGAAACCTTTATACGAGGGTTATCTGGCCAGGGGCCTGAAAACGACTCAAGCCCTGGTCATCATTGGCCGCAAGCTGGCGCGCATCGCCTTTTCGCTCATGAAAAACCTGAGCGAATACCAGTCAAAAGCGGTTTTGGGGGCTTCCCCAAAACCATAGAATCTCCCAC
>NZ_JAARMB010000060.1:0-1223 GCF_012985615.1 Pseudomonas sp. WS 5412 | reverse complement strand
AGGTCTCAGGCATGGGGGCGTTCAAGGCCCGGTTCCAGCAGTCCCAGGACAGGGCCGCGAAGATCGAGGCCGAGCGCGCCCAACTGGCGGCCGAGGCGCAGCGAGTCGCCCAGGAGCGCGCCGCCGAGCAGGCGGCACAGGAACAGGAGCGGGCCGCGAAGGCCCCGAAACACGCGGCCTTGAGCAATGACGGGCCGGTCAAACGTGGGCGCAGCGGCCCGGATTTCAGCATGTGAGGCGATGCAATGAGCGTGAGTGAACAGGAGCTGTTCGGCCTGATGGCCGTTGCCCAGGAGCAGCAGCAGGCGGCAGTGGTGGCCATCGAGCGGCTGGAGGCCCAGCGGGCCGGACTGGCGCAGACCGTCGAGCAGGCCCGCGCCGCCGTGCGGGAGATGGAGACCGCGGGCAAGGCGTCGGCGCTGATCATCGAGAAGGCAACGCGCCTTGCCGTCTCAGAGGCCGTCAGCGGCGCTCTGGTGGCTGTTCGTGATGAGACGGTGAAAACCCTAGGTGGGTCGGTAAAACCCGCTGTAAACGCGCTGGAGGGCGTTACAGGGCGTGCCGAACTGGCCGAGCAGCGTTTGAGCCAAGCAGCGGCGTCGTTCAGTTGGCAATGGGGGGCGCTGTGGGCAGGTACTGCCGCGCTGCTGCTGGCGGTAGTCCTGGGCATCGTGCTGCTGGTGGTGCCGTCGCCGGATCAAATCGCCGCGCTACGGGCCGAGGTGGCCAACCTTGAGGCCAGAGGCGGCAAGGCGACGTTGACCGTGTGCGGGCCTGAAAAGCGGCTGTGTGCCGAGATAGACACCAAGGCCCCCGAGTACGGCGAGCGCGGGCAGTTCCGCGTCCTGAAGGGCTACTAGCCTACAGCGCAGCGCGCCATAGGCTTACACGACAACCCACACGCTGGCCCCGTCCAGGTCGTTGCCGCCCTCGGCCCGGTAGACGTTGCCGTCAGCGTCTACGGCCAGCGCGCCGGGGCGCTCGTGGCCAGCGTCGCGCAGGCAGTTTTTCCAGCCGTAGCCCTCGCCAGACCAGACCAGGACAACGCCCCCGGCATGACCTGGCCAGCGGGCGCGCCACGCCTCGGCGGCTGCGCGGGCGTCCTGTGCTGCGCTCATTGCTTGAACCTGCGCCCCGGCGCAGAACACGGCGCGGGCCTGCATCCAGCGTTCGGCCTCTGCGCGCATTACCCACTCAACCAGCCGCCCCGGCTGGCCGGTGGT
>NZ_JAARMB010000059.1:0-1232 GCF_012985615.1 Pseudomonas sp. WS 5412 | reverse complement strand
CCTTCCAGCAAGGCCAGCGGCCTGAAGCTATCAGGCTCGTAGAGATAGCTGCGATGCTGCCCCGCCGTGTGCTCGGCGATGACTTTGTCGCCTTGCCAGAAAAACTCGGTGGTCTTGCCATTGATCACTTTAGCGATGCGCCGCCCAAACGGGTCATAGCGATAACTGGCCTGGCTGCCGTCCGGTTGCGTCACGCCGATCAGGCGGTGCTGGCAGTCGTAGCGGTATTCGGTGACCAACTGCTGCGCGCGGCCACGGCGTTCGCGTATGAGGTTTCCGAAGGCGTCGTAGTCGTAATGCCGGTCGCCTTGCAGTAACAGGCGGTTGCCGACGACGATGCCGGGGCCTGGGCGGTCTTGCATCAGCAGGTTGTTCGCCGGGTCGTGGGCGAAGCGTTCGGTAGGATCCTGGGAATGGTCGGCGCGGGTCAGGCGGTCGAGGGGGTCGTAGTGGTAGTCGTGCTGGCCCTTGCGGGTGTCGAGCAGGCGGGTGAGGTTGCCGCTGTTGTCATAGGTGTAGCGGCGAAGGCCGTGGCGGTGTTCGTGTAGGGCCAGGCGGCCCTGGTCGTCGTAGTGGTAGTGGCTCAGCAGTTGGCCCTGCTGGCGCTGGTGTTCGCGGCCTGCTTTGAACAGGTGCGAGCTGAGTGTCCGGCCATTCAGGTCGATAGTGGCAAGGTGGCCGCCCTTGTCGTGGTTGAAGGTCAGACGGTTGTTGTCCGGCAGGCGCAGGGTTTCGAGTTGGCCGCAGTGGTCGTAGCCATAACGCAGGGTGCCCCAGCCTTGGTGCTCGGCGGTCAGGCGGCTTTGCGCGTCGTATTCGTAATGCAGCGGCCAGTGGCCGTCGTCGACGCTAAGCAGATTGCCGAGACGGTCGTAGGTGTAATCCACCGTGCTGCCATCGGGCAGGGTTTTTCGGACGAGGCGGCCGGCGTTATCGCGCTGGTAGGTGGTAACCAACTGACGGTCATCGTCGCCAAACTCGGTTTTTTCCTGCAGGTGGCCGTTGAGGTCGTAGACGTAGGCGGTGCGTTGGCCGTCGAAGCCGGTTTCCTGCTGGATCAGGCCGTTAGCGTGGTACTCCAGTTGATAGCGCTCACCTGCCTCGTTTTCGATCTCGGTCAGCAGCAGGCGGGTGTTGTCGTAGCGGTACTTGAGTTGAGAGCCATCGGGGTTGATCCGGCGACTGATCAGGTGCAAGCCATCGGCATATTCATACCGGGTCACACGCCCCAG
>NZ_JAARMB010000005.1:0-307616 GCF_012985615.1 Pseudomonas sp. WS 5412 | reverse complement strand
TGTTGCTCTGCTTTTGATCTGGCTTTTGATCTCAGGCGCCCCGTTAAACCACGATGGCCGCAGGCAGGTATTGCGCAGTGGGCACCCCGGCATGGATGCCGGGGTAGCCGCGACACGGCCAGGGATGGCCGATCGCGGCGGGCCCACGGAGCAATGCCTGACTGCGGGCATGCCGAGCCTAGGCGAGGCACCGAGTGGTGGGGCAAGAGCGCTTTGCTTACTTTGGCGCTCTTCCAAAGTGAGCCGCCGTAAGGGCGGAACCCTAAGTGGCCATGACCGCAGCAATGGATATGTACTCACACCCCACAACCAAAAAAGAGCAAGTCGTGTAGAGACTCATGCCCATCGCAACCTCGCCAAGGCTCAACAGCTCCCACCTTTGATTTTTGTTGCCTGGTTAGAAGTAGTAACCAATATTCACGTTGGTGCGGTAATACCATTCGTTGCTGCCCACCGAGCTGGTATTGGTAAAGCCGCTGCCATTCTCGGCCCCGCCATAGGGGTTGGCGTTGCGCGCCCAGGTAAAGTCGACCCAGGCCATCACCGGCATCGCCAGGAACTGCGCGCCCACGGTGAACATCTGCGAATCATCCCAGGCGCTCTTGTCTTTCATCATCCGGCTGTAGTCGGTGTACAACTTGACCTTCTTCAACTGCCCCAGCGTCGGCGTGTAGACGTCATAGCCGAGGTTGATCGAGGCGAGGGTGGCCTTGGACGCGATCAGGTACGCGGGGGTCAGGCCGTTGCCGCCCATCAGCACCGAGTCCTTGCTGACGCCGGTGGGGTTTTCAGGGTCGTATTCGTAGCGGATGGCCTGGCTGGTAACGGTCCACAGCCCCTTGTTGATGATGGCGTGTACACCGGCGGCCCAGTAGTCGCCGTCGTCCCGGGTGGTGGCGTTGTACAGCTGGGCGGTGGCCAGCGAGGCGCCGATCTCGGTTTTCCAGCCATCGCTGTTGAAGGTCCGTGCTACGCGGGCGTTGAGTTGGTTGCGCTTCTCGTTGTCCTGGCGCGATTGGATCGCGGCAATCGCATTGTCCTTCAGGTCGGCGTAACGCCCGACTTCAGGCGAGTAGCGAAGGTCGCTGGGCAACATGCGCGGGAAGAAACCCAGTTGCACGTCCCAGTCCTGGTCCTTGTAGCTGTACTTGAGGCCGGTGCCGGCACTTGAGGCATAGCCCATGAAAAACGGCAGGTGGTAGCTCCAGCCAAATTGCGGATACGGCTCCAGGCCAAACGGCTTGAACGGCGCTCCCAGTTGCACGTTGGAGTTGGCATTGAGCCGATAGCCGACGAAACCACGGTCGATGGAGCGCTTGCCGTCGTCCTGGAACCAGTAGCCGATATCGCTATAGAGGCTCTTGTAGGTGGCCTGCACGTCCAGGCGGAACGTGTCGAAGAGGAAGCGGCCATTGTTCTCGGTGGTGTCCCAATGCTCGTCGCGATAGTTGGTACGCAGCGCACCGCCGATATCCAGGCTGGCGTCGCCGGCCTCACTGCGCCAGGCAATATGCGGGAATGGTTTATTGGCGGCGTTGGCCCGCACCGGTTCGGAAGGGATGGGTTCTGCGGCGAAACTGCTGAAACTGGCAAACATCAATCCTGCACACAAGACACGCTTCATAGAGACCTCTCTACCGGGTAATCGGCAACACTCGTCCGCTTGCCTTTAAAGGCAACTAAGGAGGGAGCGGGTCTTACCGGGTTTAAGTGTTGGTTATTATTGTTTTATCGGCGAAACGCCGTTTAATCAGTGAATGCACAGGAGTAGAGCAGGAAGTGTGCCAGGCGGCGTATTTACTGGGGTTTTATAAAAACCTGCTTGAAAACAATTGTTTATATGGGAAACAAAGCGCTTTGTATAACCCATGAAACAACCTGTAAGTGCGGTAACAAAGTTGCTCGTGATAGGTGCGTCTTTATTGCACGCTGCCAATGAAACGGGCAATTTTGTGTTTTACGGGTGAATAATAAGTTGCCTACTTATTTACTCGATAGATGGTCTGCCTGACATTGTGGCGAGGGGACAAGCCCCTTCGCCACAACAGCCCCACCACCGAGCCTATGCAGACTAAAGGTCCAGCACCAAGCGCCGGCTCTTGCAGCCCGAAACGCACACCATCATCGACGTGTTCGCCGCACGCTCGGCCTTGGTCAGTACCCCGTCGCGGTGGTCGATCTCGCCTTCCACCACCCGCGTTTCACAGGAGCCGCACACCCCCTCGCGGCAGCTGTGATCAATGTCGCAACCGGCTTCAAGCAGCACATCCAGCAAACTCAAACCGGGCTCCACCGACAGCGTCTTGCCGGACTTTTTCAGCTCCACGCTATAGCGGCTCTGGGCATCTTCGCTGGGCGGCAGTTCGGCGGCGGTAAAGCGCTCGATGTGCGCATGGGGATAACCCAGGCGCTCACAGGTGCCCTCGAACGCATCCAGCATCGGCGTCGGCCCGCAGCAGTAGAAGTGCGTATCTGTCGGCTGGCCAGCGAGGTAGGCGGCGAGGTCCGGCGGCACGCCTTTCTCGTCGTTGAAGTGGTACACCACCCGCGCATCCAGGCCGTTCAAGGCTTCCACCAATGCCGCTTCCTGGCGCGAGCGCGCGCAATAGATCAGCTCGGCGGATTTTCCCTGGGCCAGCAACTGGCGGAACATGCAGTAGATCGGGGTAATGCCGATGCCACCGGCCACCAGCACACTGTGGCTGGCGCTCAGGTCCAGCGCGAAGTTGTTGCGCGGCGCCGAGATCGACAGCGGCATGCCGACCCGCAGTTGGCTGTGCACATATTCCGAGCCGCCGCGGCTGTTGCGGTCACGCAGGATGCCCACGGTGTAGCGCCCCTGGTCGCTGGGGGAGTTGAGCAGCGAGTAGCTGCGCACCAGGCCGTTGGCCAGGTGCAGGTCGATGTGCGAGCCGGCCTCGAACGGCGGGAACACGGTATCGCCCAACGGCCGAAACTCCACGCTGATGATGCCTTCGGCTTCATAGCGCAGGGTATGCACGCGGGCATTGAGCAGGGAGGGCTTAGACATCATTCACCTCTGTGACGGTACGCAGGTCGACATCGAGCCGGGCACTGGCCTCGATCTCGACCCGTAGTTCAGGAAACACCAGCGCGCTGACGGCCACCAGGGTGGACGTGGGAAACACGGCCTGCCCGGCGAAAAAATCCCGTCGGGCGCGGCCCACTTGGTCTTTGTCGGCGATATCAGTGAGGTACACCGTCAGCCGGTAGATATTGCCCACGTGCCCGCCGGCCGCCGTCACCAGCGCCTGGATCTTGCCCAGCACCACCAGGGTCTGGGCGTAGCAATCCAGGGGGGCCTCGCGGCTGGCGGGGTGCGCGGCCATCCCCGACATCACCACTTCGCGGCCGATCAGCAGCGCATTCGACCAACTGGCCCCGGCGGGCGCCACCACGACCGCGTTCATGGCAGTTGCTTCGCGTCGATCAGTTCAAGCTGGGCCTTGGCCGCGTTTTTCAGGTAACGGCGCATGCGCACCACGCCCAGGTCGTGCTGGTAGAGGTTTTCGCGCTGGTTGGCGTCCGGCTCCATGAATTCCAGCAGCACCCGATCCTGCTCCAGCACGGCCCAGTGCCGCGCTTCCAGGCGGTTCTTGTAAAGGAAGCGCCAGGTGTCGCGCTGCCAGCCGGTCAGCGGTCGGCAGCGCCAGTGGAACACCGCCGAGAGCGCGCGGCTGCTCGGCGTGTAGCTGCCGATAATGGTGAAGTTGCCGCCCGGGCCGCCGGTTTTCGGGTAGGGGATTTCCAGGCGCAGCCAATGGCAGCCGTTGTCCATGAACTCGGTCCAGTCGAAGTTCACCCCGCGCTGGCCTTCCTTCTCGAAGAAGAACCCGTTGTCGGTGTCGCGGGTGACGAACTTGGCGGTGGCTTCGCCTTCACTCATCGAGTGCGACATCTTGTGCAGGTAGGTGCCGTGCATCGGGTCCATGACGTTGTCGATCACGTAGCGGTAGTCGCCTTTCCACTCGGTGTAGCAGACGAAGCTGCTCCACTCCGGCGAGGTCAGTTGCTCGGGCAGCACCAGTTCCGGCGGGGTCTCTAAATGCGCGTCGGTGGCATTGAACAAAAAGATCGCGCCTGCCGCTTCGCGGGTATGGAACATGCGGGTCGGGCGGCTGCCTTCGAGTTTGCAGCCGGGGCTGCCGGGCACCTTGGTCACGGTGCCGTCACAGCGCACTTCGACGCCGTGATACGGGCATTGCAGGCGATCACCCAGCACCGGGCCCTGGGACAGCGGCGCGCCGCGATGGGGGCAATGGTCTTCGAGGGCGTGTACGCGGCCATCGTTGTCGCGCCACAGGGCGATCTTGTAGCCGAGGCGGCGCACCGACACCGGCTTCTCCCCCAACAGGTCCGAAGGCAACACCGGGAACCAGAGGTCTTTGAGGCCATTGGCCAGATGGTTTTCAACAGGGTCGACGGTCAATTGCATAGTCATTGTTCTATTCCTTCTGCCGGGTCATTCGCCCAGCCGGGCCATCAGGGTTTGATAGGCATCTGCCGTCCACTCGCCGCTGGTCAGCGGGCAGGGCGGGCCGGCCAGGTTGAGGTGGGCGAGCAGCGCCGGCAGCTCGGTCACGCCGTTGCCGAAGGCGCGTTCGATGGAGTCGCCCAGCAGCTCTTCAAACTGGGTATTGGGCCGTTTGCGCGCCTGATGGGGCTCGAGGAAGCGTTCGGTAGTGCTCATGTCATTGACCTCCGTTGCGTACCCGTTCGCGGATGGTTTCGCGCACGGGGATAAAGTCGTATGTCGGGAAAACTTCAGTGCTGAACACGCCCCACGCCGAGCGCTCAAGCTCGACGTTAAGGGCTGGCAGCAGGCTCGGCGGCAAGCGCAGGGTGACGATCTGGCCTAGGCCCATGGCCACGGTCCAGCTCACCAACTCCACGCCCTGCGGTGGAAAACGCTCCCACCAATCCTGCTGCTTCATATGCCGCTGAATGTCTTCCAGGTTCTTCGATTGGTCGTGCTTGAGCAGCACGGTCACCAGCAAGCTGTCGCTCATGTTCAGGCCGCGCTTTGGGTGGGGATGGTCCAGGCGTCGTAGCCATAGACCCAATCGGCGTTGCCGCCGTCCTTGAGCCACTGGTTGCCCCGCGAGCCGATCTGGATCTGGCTGGTGCGTTCCAGGCGCGCCTGCTGATAGCCCTGCAAGGCCGCGGCGACCTGGGACGGGCTGTCGAGGTCTTGCAGGTAACGGGCGAGCACCACCGCATCCTCGATGGCCTGGCCGGCACCCTGGGCCATGAACGGCATCATCGGGTGGCAGGCATCGCCCAGCAGGGTGATCGGGCCCTTGGACCAGAACGGCAGCGGGTCGCGCTCATACAGCGCGGTCTTGAGCACATCGCTGCACGCATCCAGCAGGGCACGGGCGTCGGGGTGGAACGCCTGATAGTGGCTGCGCAGCTCGTCGGCATCGCCAGCGCTGGTCCACGACTCTTCGTGCCAGCTGTCCTGGGCGGTGGTGGCGAAGATAAAAATATCTTTGCCCTGGTTGAGCGGGAACGTAACGATCTGGCTCTGCGGGTTGGGGCCCCACCACTTGGTAAAGGCCTGGATATTCGGCACATGGGCCACCAACTCGGCCGGCACCACCGCGCGGTACGCCACCACCCCGGTAAAGCGCGGGTGCTCTTCGCCAAACAGCGCGTTGCGCACCACCGAATGGATGCCGTCGGCGCCGATCAGCACATCGCAGCGGTGCTGGCTGCCGTCCTTGAAGTGCAGGCAGATGCCGTCGTCAGTGTGCTCAACCCGCTCGGCGCGCTTGGCGAACTGCACCTGCTCCAGCGGGAACACTTCGGCCAGGGCTGCCAGCAGGTCGGCGCGGTGGATGGTCAGTTGCGGGGCGCCGTATTTCTGCTCGGCGGCGTCGGACATTTCCAGGCGTGAAGTCTCTTCGCCGCTGTCCCACATCCGGCTGATGCGATGGGTCGGCCGGGCGGCCGGGATGCGCACGGCGGCGCCAATCCCCAGGCCATCCAGCGCACGTACCGCGTTGGGGGTGAGGTTAATGTCGGCGCCGACCCGCAAAAAGGCCTTGGACTGTTCAAACACGGTGACCTGGTGACCGGCGCGGTGCAGGGCGATGGCGGCGGTCAGGCCGCCGATACCGGCACCGGCGATAGCAATATTCAGGGAAGGCATGGGCGACTCCTGCTCAGGATTTGGGTTTGTCGGTGAGGAACTTGCCTTGCGGCGCCTCGACGTGTTGTTGGCGCCGGGTATTGCCGTCGATACCGCCGGCAATCGCCCATTCGGCGAACACCGTGGGGCCCGGCTCAAAGGTGCGTGGCTGCCATTCGCCGGTCAGTTGATCTTCGTCGGCGTAGTACTCCACCAGCGCGCCGGCCGGGTTCTTGAAGTACCAGAAAAACGCCGAAGACACCGGGTGACGCCCAGGGCCAATCTCGGTCGGCCAGCCGCTGCGGGACACGTGCATGCCGCCGCCAAACACCTCGTGCACATCGCGCACGGTAAAGGCCACATGGTTCAGGCCGGCCCGTGGCGCCGGCAGTTGCAGCATGAACAGGTCGTGGTGGCCGCCTTCCTCGGCGGTGCGCAAAAAGGCCCCGCGATCCGGATAGCGGTCCGAGGCCTGGAAGCCGAAACGCCCGTGGTAGAAGGCTTCGCAGGCGTTCACGTCCTTGACGAAAAACACCACGTGACCGACTTCAATCGGCGTGGCGCGCTCGTAGATCGGCGCCGCCTTGTTGATCCGGCCCTTGGTCTGCCAGGTGTTGTGGCCGCTGCACTCAATCTCCAGCTCGCGCTTACGCGTGACTTGCAGGCGGATCGCTAGGCCGTTGGGGTCGGTGCAGCCGATGCGCCCGTTGCCCTCGATAAACCCCGGGTCGTTGGCGATGCGTTCGGCGTACAGCGCAAGGTCCGTCGCGTCGGCCACGCCCCACACCACTTCGCGCACTGTGGAGCCGGCCTCGATGGCGGGCGGCAGGCCGGGTTTGTTCAGGTCGGCGAGCACTACGCGGCAGCCATTGAGGGTCTCGAAGATCACCTCATCGGGTTGCGTGCTGACCTGGGTCAGGCCCCAGTCGCTGAAAAAACGCACGCAGGTGTCGAGGTCCTCGACGCCATAGGTGACTTCATCAATACCTAAAACGCTCATCACGCTACCTCGTGTGGCACACCGGCCCAGGCCAGTGGCTGTTGGTTCATGCCCCAGTAGAGGCTCTTCTGTTCCATGTATTGCAGGATCCCCAGGCGGCCTTTTTCGCGGCCCAGGCCGCTGTCGCGCCAACCGCCGAACGGTGTGGAAATCGAGAACTGTTTGTAGGTGTTGATCCACACCGTGCCGGCCTGCAAGCGCCGGCCCAGGGCCCAGCCGCGCTTGTAGTCGCGGGTCCAGATGCCTGCCGCGAGGGCGTACAGGCTGTCGTTGGCCTGCTCCAGCAATTGCTCTTCGTCGTCGAAGGGCATGGCCACCAGCACCGGGCCGAAGATTTCTTCCTGGCATACCTGTTGTTGGTTGTGCAGGCCCTCAAGAATGGTCGGCGGGTAGAAGTAGCCCTGGTCATACAGACCACCGCTGGGGCGCTGCCCGCCCAGGCGCAGGCGCCCGCCTTCGGCCAGGCCAAGGGCGACATAACGTTCCACCGATTCACGATGGCCGGCGCTGATCAGCGGGCCCATCTGCGTGTTTTCGTCGGCCGGGTCGCCCATGCGCAGGTTCGCGGCGGCGGCTACCAGGCGTTGCATAAAGGGCTCGTACAGGGCGCGCGCGACAAACAGCCGCGAGCCGGCAATACAGGCCTCGCCCGAGGAGCTGAAAATGCCGTAGAGCACGCCCGCCACCGCGTGGTCGAGGTCGGCGTCATCAAGGACGATGGTCGGCGACTTGCCGCCCAGCTCCAAAGACACCGGCATCATCTTGTCGGCGGCGATATGGGCGATGTGCTTGCCAGTGCGGGTGCCGCCGGTGAACGACACGCGCTTGACCAGCGGGTGGCGGGTCAGGGCGTCGCCCAGCAGCGAGCCCTTGCCGGGCAGCACGCTGATCAGGCCCTTGGGCAGGCCGGCCTCTTCGCACAGACTGGCCAGGCGCAGGGCCAGCAGCGGGGTGATTTCCGCCGGTTTGATCACCACCGCATTGCCCGCCGCCAGGGCTGGCGCGACCTTCTGCGCCTCGCTGGCAATCGGTGAGTTCCACGGGGTGATCGCGGCGACCACGCCCATCGGCTCATACACGCTCATGCTGACGAAATCACCGCGCGACGGGGTGATGGTTTCTTCCAGGGTTTCGCAGGCGGCGGCGAAGAACTGGAAAGTGCCGGCCGCACTGGCCACCAGCGCACGGGTTTCATTGATCGGCTTGCCGTTGTCCTGGCGTTGCAGCTGCGCCAGTTCCTCACTGTGCAGGCGGATCAGCTCGGCGATGCGGTACAGCACACCGGCCCGCTCATGGGGTTTGCGCTGGGCCCAGCCGCTGTGCAGGAAGGCCTGGTGCGCGCCCTGGATGGCGTCTTCCACATCCTGCAAATCGGCAGCGTTAAGCCAGGCCACGGCCTCGCCAGTGGCCGGGTAGCGGCTGGCGTAGCGCTCGCCACGGCCCAGGCGCCAGTGGCCGGCGATGCAGATCGGTAAAGTCTGTTCGAGGGTCATCGACGGGCTCCTAAATTGAGATGGCATGGGCGTGGTTGCCCAAGGCACGGACCACGCTGTACACGGTCAGCGCCGAGGTCTTGGGGTTGGCCAAAAGCGGCTTGCCGCGCAGGCTCAACTCGAAACGGCCAAAGGCGCCACGGGCTTCGAAGTGGTGGACGTTTTCGTCGCTGTGGGGGTCGGCGATCAGCGTGACGTGGGTGCGATCCAGGCCCAGCCCGGCCAGGGATAGGGTGGCCGCAACGTTGGCGTTTTTCGGGTACAGCCGCGCGGCCTCACGGGCACTGCCCTGGAAGATCACCGTGGCTTCGCGGATGCTGTCCAGGTCGCAAGCCTGCTCGCCGGGAGTGTTCTTCCAGGCGCGGGCTGGCTTGCGCCCGGTGTAGTTGACCGAGTCCAGGCCGCCGACCTTGGCCGCCGACAACGCATCAATACCGCCAATCGCCCCGGGCAGCAGCTCGATGCGGGTCTTGCCGCGCTCGGCGGCGGCCTCCAGGCGTTCCACCAGGCCCACTTCGGATAAGGCGCCGACCGACACAATCAGGCAGGCAATCCCACGCTCCAGGGCCGGCAGCACATGCTCTTCGATGGCGCGGTGGCCGGCGCACTCCACCAGCAAATCCGGGCGCGTATCGGCCGGCAAGGCGGTCAGCACCTGCGGCGGTTGTTTGAAACTGGCCAGGCGCTGGCGCACCAGGGCTTCGGAGCCCTCGGAAGCGATGACGTAATCCACGCACAACTGCGGATCGTTCTCCAGCAGCTCCAGCACGCCGACGCCAATGGCGCCGCAGCCGATCATGGTGATATGCAACATGCGACGATCCTCAGGCGGTGGCCTTCTGGGCTTTGGTTTCGCTGTTGGGCGGGCCGGCGAACTGGGTGGCGAAGTTGCCCACGCTGAGCATGTCCACTTCCAGCAGGAACGGGCCGGGCTGGCTCAAGGCGCTGTCAACCACCTTGCCGAAATCCTTGAGGTCGGTGACCAGGCCATGGCGCAGGCCCATGGATTCGGCGAGCTTGGTGTAGTCCGGGGTGTGCAGGTCGACATAGCAATGCCGGCTGCCGTAGACCGCGTCCTGGATATTGCGGATCACCCCGTAGCGCTGGTCGTTCATCAGCAGAATCACCAGGTTGGCGCGCTCCTGGACCAGGGTCGCCAGCTCTCCCAGGTTGAGGATGAAACCGCCATCGCCCGCCAGGGCAAACACCTTGCGCTCGGGCGCGGTTTCAGCGGCTGCCACCGCGGCACCGATGCCCATCGCCAGGCCCTGGCCAATACCGCCGCCCAAGGCGTGAACCCCGGCGCGTGGGTGGTACAGGTTGAGCAGGCGGTTGCCCCAGATGCTGTTGGACAGGGTCACATCGCGCACCCAGGAGAAGTTGCGCCCGGTGCTGGCCTGCAATTGCTCGACCATCGCCGAGTACGGGCCCAGGTCCGCCACCAGTTGGCTGCGCGACTGTTCACGCACGGCCTTGAGTTCGGCGAGGAACTGCGGGTCGGTGTGCAGGCGGCCTTCCAGGCGGTCAGCCAACCCTTCCAGGGCCAGGGCCGCGTCGCCGCAGATAAACAGTTCGCTGGCATAGCTGCGGCCTTCGATGGCCGGGTTGGCGTCGATGCGCAGCGTGTTCTGCGGCAGCTTGAGCGCGTACTTGAAGGTCTCATTGCTGCGCAGGCGCGACCCGACGATCAGCAGTGCATCGCAGGTTTGCAGGAACTGCTCGACCCGCTTGTTCTGCGAAAAGGCCCCCAGGCAACGTTCGTCGTCTTCGTTAACCACGCCGCGACCCTGGGTCGAGGTGATCACCCCCACGCCCATCGCCAGCAGGCGCTTGACCTGCGCCCCGGCATGCCGCGCGCCGCCGCCGAGCCAGAGCATCGGGCGTTTGGCACTGGCCAGGCGCGCGGCCACCAGGTCGAGGGCTTCCGGTGCCGGTACAGCGACCGGGATCGGCAGTGGCGACAGGTCGGTGGGCATTGGGATAAAGGCCGACTGGATGTCGATCGGGATCTCGACGCTGACCGGGCCGGTGGGCGCGGTCAGCGCGGTCTGCACCGCGAGCTTCAGGGTGCTGATGGCGGTCTCGACGCTGCGCACGCGGAAGGCGGCCTTGGACACGGCCTTGAGCATGTTCAACTGGTCGCGGGCTTCGTGGATATACGCCAGTTCCTGGTCCAGGTACGGCGTCTCGATCTGCCCGGTGATGTGCAGCACCGGGGTGCCGGCAGTCTGCGCTTCAACCATGGCCCCAGCCGCATTGCCGGCGGCAGTGCCGGTGGAGGTCAGGCACACGCCCAGGCCACCGGTGGTGCGGGCATAGGCGTCGGCCATGTTGGCGGCGCCGGCTTCACCCCGGGCCATGACAAAGCGGATATTGCCGCGCACGGCGAAGGCATCGAGGATCGGCATGTTGTGGATCGAGATCACGCCGAACGCGGCCTTGACGTCGCATTGTTCGAGAAAGGCGGTGATGGCAGCGCCCACGGTGACAGTGTTTTCATTACGCATGGCGGGACAGGCCTCCAGAGACATCGATATGGCTGCCTGTGGTGTAAGCCGACAGAGGCGAGGCCAGAAACAGGATCGCGCGGGCCGCTTCAATCGGCAGGCCCAGGCGCCCCAGGGGAATATGTTTTTTTTGGGCCAGGCGGGCGGTCCATTGCGCCCAGTCGAGGTCGCGTTCTTCACGCGCTTCGAAGCGGCGGCGCCATTGCCCGGACTCCACCAGGCCAATCAGGATGCCGTTGACGCGGATGCCTTGCGGGGCGAACTCGGTGGCCATCGAGCGCACCAGGTTCTTGATCCCGGCGCGGGCGGCGGAGGTGGCGACCATGTGCGGTTCCGGCTGGCTGGCCAGCAGCGAGTTGACGCAGACAATCGCGGCGTCGGCCTGGCTTTGCAGCTGCGGCGTGAAGGCGCGGACCGGGTTGATCACCGAAAAAAACTTCAGGTGCAGCTCTTCGGTCCAGGCGCTGTCGGTGGTGTCGGCAAAGGTCGAGACCCGGCCTTGCCCGGCGTTGTTGATCAGCACGCTGGCGGCGCCCAGCGCGGCCAGGCTGGCGCTGGCAAAGGCGTTGACCGATTCGCCATCGAGCACATCGCACACCTGGGCCAGCAGTTGGCCTTGCGGGAAACGTTGGCGCAGGTCGCTTTCGGCACGGCGCAGGCGCTCTGCATCGCGGCCGCAAAACGCAACGGCCGCACCGGCTTCCAGCAGCAGTTCGACGCATGCCAGGCCTATGCCCGAGGAGCCTCCGGTGACGATTGCGGTGCGGCCCTGCAATGAATAAAGGCTCATCTCAATCTCTCATCAAGGCAGTGACGCGGGGCTGCCCGCTGTGGGCCCCGCCGTTGTAGTTGAGCAGGCGCGACAGCTCGTCGGCGCTGCGCCGCACTTGGTTCAGCAGCTCTTCAAAATTCACATGACCGATCTGCGTGGTCGGGATGGTCACGCCGAGGGCGGCCACGATGTCGCCGCTCTGGTCGCGCACGGGCGCGGCCACTGTGGAAATCGCCGATTCAAAGAACCCTTCGCCGCTGACAAAGCCGCGCTGGCGGTCGGCCTGGAGCATGTCGAACAGCTCCATCACGGTTTTCGGGGTGCAGTGGGAGTGCTGTTCCAGGTGCTCCTCGGGGTACAGCTCGCGCAGTTCGGCCAGTGACAGGTCTTCGAGGAGGATGCGCCCCAGCACCGTGGCATGGGCCGGCAGGCGGGTGCCGACGTTGACCGCGTTGGAGAACACCGAAGGCGGCGACACCTTGGCCACGTACACGATGGAACGCCCGTCGCGCACCACCAGGTTGCTCGGGTAGTTAACCCGGTCGCACAAACGCGCCAGCAGTGGCTGGCCGAGTTCGGTCAGCTCCAGCGACGCCAGGTACTCGAAGCCCAGGCGCAGCACCGACATGCCCAGGCGGTACTCGTTGCCGCTGCGGGTGACGAAGCCCATGGTTTCCAGGGTGGTCAGCAAGCGGAAAATCGTCGAGCGCGGCAGCGCCAGGCGCCGCGCCAGTTCCGGCGCGGTCAGGGTCCGGTTGCGCCGGCTGAACTCGCAGAGCAGCAACAAGCCGCGCTCCAGGCCCGGCACGATGTATTTGTCCTGAGCATCCTTCAGCAGATCTGAGTCGTTCATAGGGTTCTACCTGTCAGGGATTGTTTGAGGGCGTAGGCCAGGCGACCGGCAACCACCAGCGGTTGTTCGATGGGGCTGGCATGGCCTGCGTCGGCGATCAGGTTGAAGCTGGCACCCAGGGCCTTGGCCACGCCCAGGCAGGTGTCGGGTGGGGTGATGCTGTCGGCTTCGCCGCAATGCACCTCGCAGGGCATTGCAGGTTGGCCGTGGCGCAGCAAGTCGTCGCCGCACAGCAGTTCGATGGCCTGGCGATAGCCCAGCGGGTTCAGGCGGGCCATGTTCCAGTGCACCCAGGCCAACGCTTGGGGCTGGGCACTGGGCGAGAGCATGTGGGCGCTGCGCTGCTCGGCCAGCCCGGCGATGCCCAGGCGTTGCAGGTTGTCCAGGCGTTGCTGGCGCACTTGCTGGCGCTGCGCGTTGCGCTCGGGCGCGCCATAGCCGCGAGCGGGGCTGATCAGTACCAGGCGGCTCACGCGTCTGGCCTGGGCACTGCGGGCCAAGGCCAGGGCGGTCAGTGCGCCCAGGGAATGGCCGACCAGCAAGCACTCGTCCACCTCCAGCGCATCGAGCATCTGCACCAGGCGCGCGGCGTATTGCTCGGCCTTGGGTACTTGCGACTCCAGGGGGCTGGAGTCGCCATAGCCGGGCGCGTCCCAGGCGATGACCCGCGCCTGGGCCGCCAGATGTTGTGCCACCTGCAGCCAGGACGCCGCGCCGGAGCCGATGCCGTGCAGCAACACCACTGCCGGTCCCGTGCCGCATACCCGCAGGGCCTGCTGGCCTCCTGCTGACGCGACCCGTTGCTGGGGGAAATCGCGCTGCAGTTGGGCTTGCAGGTCAGCCGTCGAAGCGGCGTGCGTGAGTCCTGGCAACATGGGCTTACCCGCGCTTGATCGAGGCCAGAGGGTGCTCTGGCGGATAGGTCGGGGTGATCGGTTTTTTTGCGCCGAGCATCACGCACATCAGCGCGTCTTCATCGCCGATGTTGATCTCTTCGCGGTACACGCCGGGCGGCACGGAAATCACGTCGCGGTCGGTGAGGATGGTCTCGAAGCGCTCGCCGTCCTTTTCCAGCACCACCTTGAGTTTGCCGCGCAGCACGAAGAACACTTCTTCGACGTCAATGTGCAGGTGCGGCGGGCCTTCATGGCCGGCCGGGATGACCATGGTGGAAAAGGTGAAGTGCTCCGACGGGATGGTGTTCATGTCGGTGCTGATGCCAGTGCCGCCCGTGCCGATGTAGCGCATTTGCGCGCGGCGGAACTTGGGGTCGTAGTCAGCCTGGAACTTCAGGGCATCCCAGTCGTACTTGCGCGTCTCGTAACGGGCGATGCGCGTGCTCATCCAGCTTTCCAGGCTGGCGCCGGCAGGGCGGTCCCAGCTTTTCGGGGTGTCGTTTTGGGCAGATAGATCAGTCATGACAGTCTCCAGATCAAGGCATGACGAACCCGCCGTTGACCGGCAGGGTTTGTCCAGTGATAAAGCGGGCAAGGTCGGACAGCGCGAACAGCACGGCGCCGCTGACGTCTTCGGGCAATTGCGGGCGTTGCAGGGCCCGTTGGTCGTTGTACAAACGGTGGCGCGCCTCGGGCACGTAGGCGGTGGCTTCCACCAGCACCAGGCCGGGGGCGATGGCGTTGACGGTGATGTTGTCGCTGCCCAGCTCCCGCGCCAGGCTGCGGGTCATGGCGATGATCGCGCCCTTGCTGGCGACATAGGCCAACAGGTTCGGCGCGCCCCACAGCGGAGTGTCCGAGGCCAGGTTGACGATGGCGCCCTGGCCGCTGGCGCGCAGGGCCGGCAGGCAGGCGGTGGTCATCAGCCAGGTGCCGCGCACGTTGACCTGCATCACCTGGTCCCAGGTGTCGATGCTCAATGCTTCGCAGCCCTTGCCGCCGGAGTTGGTGATCGAGGCGTTGTTCACCAAGCCATCGAGGCCGCCCAGCAGGCTGATCGTCGCGTCGACACAGGCCTGGATCGACGCGGGTTGGGCCAGGTCGACGGTGACGGCCTGCACATCCAGGCCCAGCGCCCGCAATTCACAGGCGGCCTGCTGCACACGTTCGTGCAGCACATCGGCAATCACCACTCGGGCACCGGCCTGGCCGATGGCCTGGGCAAAGGCATAGCCCAGGCCACGGGCGCCACCGGTGACCAGCACGCGACGGCCTGCAAGCAAAAGGTCATGGCGGCTCATCATTGGGTGCTCAACATGGCTTTGGGCATGTAGTGCAGGACGCGTTTTTCCGCCCACACCACTGCGCCGTAGGCGATCACCCCAATCAGGGTCAGCGCGACAATGGCGACGAACACCCCGGCTGTGTTGCCCTGGCCCTCGGCGTCCACCAGCAAAAAGCCCAGGCCCTGGTTGCCGCCGACCAGTTCACCGACGGTGACGCCGATCACGGCCAGGGTCGAGGCAATGCGCAGGCCGGAAAACAGTGCGGCCATGGCCGAGGGGAACTCCACCAGGCGGAAGATCTGCCAGCGGTTGGCGTTCATGGTGCGCACCAGGTTGATCATGTCCGGGTCGACGGTGCGGATCGCCGAGAGCACGTTGATCATCACCGGGAAAAACACGATCAGGATCGCGATCAGAATCTTCGGGTAGATGGTGTAGCCCAGCCACATCACGAACAGCGGCGCGAAGGCGACTTTCGGCGCGATCTGCAAGGCCAGGATGTACGGCGACAACATGGCCTCGGCAGCCGGCGACAGGCCCAGCGAGACACCGATCACCACCCCCAGCAGGGCGCCGAGGGCGAAGCCGACAACGATCTCCAGCGCGGTGATCAGGGTGTGTTGCAGCAGGCCGCCGGTCTGCCACATCACCAGGCCTTCCTGGGCTACGCGGCTGAGTTTGGGCATGACGAACTCGGGCATGCCGAGCAGGCCGGGGCCCCATTGCCAGAGGACCAGGAACAGGATCAGCAGCGCGACGCTACCGAGCACGGAGTTATTGTTTTTCATCGTGTACGTACCTCAATGTCCCGGTGGTTCACTGTGCGGCGACCGGGCTGTCGACGAATTGGTTGGTGAAGAGGTCCTCAAGCGGGGTCGCCTGGGTGACGATGCCTTCGCTGACATAGAACTGCAGGACCTTGTCCAGGTGCTGCGGATCGATGTGCCCGAGCACGGCCTGCTTGGCGTAGACGTGTTCGACGTAGAGCTTGAAGATCTTCTCCAGCGAGTCCTCCTTGCCGGCATACGCCGGTACCGCCTTGGCGAAGGTCACGGCAGCGGCGCGCGGGTCCTGGATGATGTCGCGCATGCCTTGCAGGGTGCCCTGGACCACGCCGCGCACGAGCTTGGGCTGGTTCTTGATGGCGTCGTCGGAAGCGAGAATCGCCTGGGCCATGCTTTCGAAGATCTGGTCCTGGGGGATCAACTTGATCTGCACCCCGGCTTCCTCGGCATTGATCACCCAGTCCGGCACCCCGGCCATGGCCTGGGCCTTGTTGGCGGAGAACAACTGCCAGACGCCGGCGGGGCCGGCGGCCTGGATGTTCACGTCGTTCTTGCCCAGCCCGGCTTTGCGCAGCGAAGCGAGCAGGGCGTAGTAGGTGGTGTCGGAGTACGACATCACCGTCATGGTCTTGCCCTTGAGGTCGCTGATGCTGTTGATGTTGTCCTTGGCGTTGGTGGCGATCATCGTCACGCCGCCGTCGCCCAGCACCGCCACGGCGCGTACCGGGATGCCATTGGCCCGCACCACGATAGGCGTGTCACCGATGGCCCCGCCGATCAACGCGTTACCGGCGCCGATCTGCTTGGCCACATCCACGCCACCTTTGGCGGCGATGAACGTCAAGTCCAGGTCCTGGGCCGTGTAGTAGCCCTTTTCCTTGGCGATGATCCACGGTGCGAACGCGGGCGAGTTGGGCGGCGCCGGCAGCAGGTAGGTGACCTTGGTCGGCTGCGCCTGGGCGGCACAGGCCACACCGAGGCCCAGGCTGAGGGCGCAAAGACGTTGAAACAGAGACTTGAGCATGGGGACTCCGGAATCGGTTGGGGGCCGCAAGGGCGGTGATCAGTGCAGTTCGGTGTCGGCGCCGACCTGGAGCAACTCCATCAGGCGGCCTACCAGCGGGCCGATTTCCGGCAGCTTGCGGCGCTCCAGGGGGTTGTCGCGAAACGGCAGGTCGATGCTGATTTCTTCGATGATCGTGCCGGGGCGGGCGCTCATGACCAGCAAGCGGTCGGACATGGCGATGCCTTCGATCAGGTCGTGGGTGATGAACAGCGCGGTTTTCTTCTCGTCGAAGAGCATCCGTGCCATGTCCTGTTGCAGGATCATCTTGGTCTGGGCATCGAGGGCCGAGAACGGCTCGTCGAGGAACAGCACCTGCGGGTCGATGGCCAGGGTGCGGGCCAGGGCGGCGCGCTGGCGCATGCCACCGGAGAGCTGGAACGGGTAGTGATCGGCGTAGCCATTGAGGTGGCAGCGGTCGAGCAGGTCCAGGGCCACCTTCTGCCGGGTGGCGGCAGGCACGCCCTGGATTTCCAGGCCCAGTTCGACGTTGCGGCGGATGCTGCGCCAGGGCATCAGCAGGTCCTTCTGCAGCATGAACGCAACCTGCGGCACCGGCCCGGTGACCGGCTCGCCACCGACGAACACTTCACCTTCGCTGGGGCGGTACAGACCCGAGCCCATGTTCAGGATGGTGCTCTTGCCGCAACCGGAAGGGCCGATGATCGACACCACTTCTCCCCGGCGAATCTTGAAGTTCACCTCGCGAATGGCGAAGGGCGCGTCCGCTTTACCCTTGGCCGGGAAACATTTACCGACATTGCGAAATTCAATTTCAGTCGGCTCCAGCTCTTCCCTGAGAGCTTGGTTATTCCATTGGGGCGTCACGGCGTACATCTCTTTCACAGCCATCAGGAAGGTACTCTGGTCTGTTTTATAGGTGATACGCCGTTTAGTGCATGAACAATGCCAGGGGTTTATTTCCTACAGGTTTTTAGTAAATGTCCTTTTATATGAATGACTTGGGGTTAAGTAATTGAAAGTTTGACGTTTCATATATGAAACGTTGGTTCTTATATGGCACGAATTTGCACACTGTTCGGGCATGTAATGGGAAGTTGCGAGAGGTCGGTGCTTTTTCAGGTAACGCGGGGAAGTTAATAAACGGCTTATTTGTTTTATATATAAAACGCAGTTGCGCGCTTCTATATAGGTACTAGTGGGAGCGAGCCAACTCGCTCAGGGGGCAGGCGTTAAAAAAGCAAAAAAAAGGGCCTGAAGATCGAAATCTTCAAGCCCTCAAAAGGGTGAGAGGTGTCTAGTCCCTCAACCTGGTGAGCGGTGCTACATGCGTTCAGGCCTTCAAAGGCACCAGACGCGGGGCAATCATGTTTTCCGGGCGCAGGATGTCGTCGAGCATGGCGTCGTCGAGCAAGCCTTCTTCGCGCACCAGTTCCAGCACGCCACGGCCGCTTTCAAGGGCGATACGGGCGATGCGGGTGGCGTTTTCATAGCCGATGTACGGGTTCAGCGCGGTGACCAGGCCGATGGAGTGCTCCACCAGTTCGCGGCAGCGTGCTTCGTTGGCGGTGATGCCGACGATGCAGTGTTCGCGCAGCATGTCCATGGCGCGTTGCAGCAGGCGGATCGAGTCGAAGATCTTGAAAGCGATCAGCGGCTCCATCACGTTCAGTTGCAGTTGGCCGCCTTCGGCCGCCATGGTCAGGGCCAGGTCGTTACCGATGACCTGGAAGGCCACCTGGTTCACGGCTTCCGGGATGACCGGGTTGACCTTGCCGGGCATGATCGAGCTGCCTGGCTGACGCGCTGGCAGGTTGATTTCGTTGATCCCGGTGCGTGGGCCGCTGGACAGCAGGCGCAGGTCGTTGCAGATCTTCGACAGCTTCACCGCGGTACGCTTGAGCATGCCGGAGAACAGCACGAACGCGCCCATGTCGGAGGTGGCTTCGATCAGGTCGGCCGCCGGTACCAGCGGCTGGCCGCTGATGGTGGCCAGGCGTTGCACGGCCAGGGCCTGGTAGCGCGGGTCGGCGTTGATGCCGGTACCGATGGCGGTGCCGCCCAGGTTGACTTCGGTCAGCAGCTCCGGAGCCAGGGTCTTGAGGCGTGCCAGGTCTTCACCCAGGGTCGTGGCGAAGGCGCGGAACTCCTGGCCGAGGGTCATCGGCACGGCGTCTTGCAGTTGGGTGCGGCCCATTTTCAGAACGTGGCCGAACTCGACACCTTTGGCGGCGAACGCCTGGATCAGGCTGTCGAGGCTGGCCAGCAGCGCGTCATGGCCCAACAGCAGACCCAGGCGGATCGCGGTCGGATAGGCGTCGTTGGTCGACTGCGCCATGTTCACGTCATTGTTGGGGTGCAGGTATTGGTATTCGCCCTTGTTGTGGCCCATGGCCTCCAACGCGATGTTGGCGATGACTTCGTTGGCATTCATGTTGGTTGAAGTGCCAGCGCCGCCTTGAATCATGTCCACCACGAACTCTTCGTGGAAGTCGCCGCGGATCAGGCGGGCACAGGCTTCGCTGATGGCAGCGTGCTTGGCTTCGCTGAGCTGGCCCAACTCGCGGTTGGCATCAGCGGCGGCTTGCTTGACCATTGCCAGACCGACCACCAATTTCGGGTAATGCGAAATCGGAACGCCGGAGAGACGGAAGTTGTTCACCGCTCGCAGGGTCTGGATGCCGTAGTACGCTTGGGCAGGTACTTCGAGTACGCCAAGCAGGTCTTTTTCTGTACGGAATGATGCAGCAGAGGACATGACGGAAATCATCTCGATATGGACCCGGGCTAGGCCGGAACGCTGTGAATGCTAGGCTTGTGGAAATTTTTGGGCCAATGCTATTAAGCGCTGGCCTATGCACAAACGGCATAATGTTGATGTGACCCGGTTATCATGGCGGGCGTGTGTGCCAAAATGGTGCATGCCCTGGAGAATCAGATGAACCTTGAAAGCAAATGGCTGGAAGACTTTAGCGCCCTGGCGGCCACGCGCAGCTTCTCCCAGGCGGCGGAGCGGCGCTTTGTCACCCAGCCGGCCTTCAGTCGACGCATCCGCAGCCTTGAGGCGGCCCTGGGGCTGACCCTGGTCAACCGCTCGCGCACGCCCGTCGAGCTGACGGCAGCGGGGCAGTTGTTTTTGGTCACGGCGCGTACGGTGGTTGAGCAACTGGGCGAGGTGCTGCGGCATTTGCATCACCTTGAAGGCGGCCAGGGCGAAGTCATGCAAGTGGCGGCGGCGCACTCCCTGGCGCTGGGTTTTTTCCCACGCTGGATCGCGCAATTGCGCAACGAAGGGCTGAACATCGCCACGCGCCTGGTCGCGACTAACGTCGGCGATGCGGTGCACGCCCTGCGCGAAGGCGGCTGCGACCTGATGCTGGCGTTCTACGACCCGGACGCAGCCATGCAAATGGATCCGGAGATTTTCCCGTCACTGCACTTGGGCAACACTGAAATGCTCCCGGTGTGCGCCGCCGATGCCGATGGCAAGCCGTTGTTCGACCTGGAAGGCGAGGGCAGTGTGCCGCTGCTGGCCTACAGCGCCGGGGCGTTCCTCGGCCGTTCGGTGAACCTGCTGTTGCGCCAGCGCGCGCTGCGCTTTACCACGGTGTATGAAACCGCCATGGCTGACAGCCTGAAAAGCATGGCCCTGGAAGGGTTGGGGATTGCCTGGGTGCCACAGTTGAGCGTGCGCGCCGAACTGGCCCGGGGCGAGCTGGTGGTGTGTGGTGGGCCGCAGTGGCATGTGCCGCTGGAGATTCGCCTGTATCGCTGTGCGTTGGTGCGCAAGGCGAACGTGCGATTGCTGTGGCGCAAGCTGGAAGGTGGGGCGGCGCAGAATAGCTGAGCCCAACACAGAACAAATGTGGGCGCTGGCTTGCCTGCGATGGCGGCAGGTCAGCCAATAGATTTATCGACTGATACACCGTCATCGCGGGCAAGCCCGCTCCCACAGGGGAAGGCAGCTTCGCGCTCTTCGAAAGTGACCCGCCGTAAGGGCGGAACCCTAAGTGGCCATTACCGCAGCAACGGATATGCACACAAACCCAATAAGCACTAGATAGAGAGTTGTGTAGATACCTATGCTGCGATAGCGGTGTATCAGCCGACATTGCAGGCAAGCCAGCTCCCAGAGTATTTCGGGGTGTTTTCGCTGACTCTAAAGTCAATAAAACCGCAGGTTTGAAGCGTAAGACAGATGGTCGGCACAGGGGCTGTTTATCTGCATTATTACGGTATACTGCGCGGCCTTCGGCCGGTCCAACCGGCCTTAATTCGTACAACAAGCCACGCCGGATTTCCCGCGTGGCTTGTTGTTTTTTGACGCGCCTGCGGGCGCCCAGAGAGAAGAGGCACGACGATGAGTGCATTGGTTGGCGTGATCATGGGCTCCAAGTCCGATTGGTCCACCCTTAGCCACACCGCCGATATGCTGGAAAAACTCGGCATTCCGTTTGAAGTGAAGGTGGTTTCCGCCCACCGCACGCCGGACTTGCTGTTCCAGTATGCCGATGAAGCAGAATCCCGTGGCATCGAGGTGATTATCGCCGGTGCCGGTGGCGCAGCCCACCTGCCGGGCATGTGTGCGGCCAAGACCCACTTGCCGGTGCTCGGCGTGCCGGTGCAGTCGTCGATGCTCTCGGGTGTGGATTCGCTGCTGTCCATCGTGCAGATGCCCGCCGGGATTCCGGTGGCCACCCTGGCGATTGGCAAGGCCGGCGCGATCAACGCGGCATTGCTGTCGGCCAGTATCCTGGGCGCCAAGCATCCACAGTTCCACGCGGCCTTGAAGAAATTCCGCGCCGAACAGACTGACAGCGTCCTGGACAATCCAGACCCACGCATCGCCTGAGGTTGTTGATTGATGAAAATCGGTGTAATCGGTGGCGGCCAACTGGGTCGCATGCTGGCCTTGGCGGGTACGCCGCTGGGGATGAACTTCGCGTTTCTTGATCCGGCGCCGGACGCCTGTGCGGCGGCCCTGGGCGAACACCTGCGGGCGGACTACAGCGACCCGGACCACTTGCGCCAATTGGCCGATGAAGTCGATCTGGTGACCTTCGAATTCGAAAGCGTGCCAGCCGAAACCGTGGCGTTCCTGTCGCAATTCGTCCCGGTGTACCCGAGCGCTGAAGCACTGCGCATCGCCCGTGACCGCTGGTTCGAAAAGAGCATGTTCAAGGACCTGGGCATTCCGACTCCGGCCTTCGCCGACATCCAGTCCCAGGCGGACCTGGATGCGGCGGTCGCCAGCATCGGCCTGCCGGCGGTGCTGAAAACCCGCACCCTGGGTTATGACGGCAAGGGCCAGAAAGTCCTGCGTACCGAAGCCGATGTGGTCGGCACGTTCGCCGAACTGGGCAGCGTCGCCTGCCTGCTGGAAGGCTTCGTGCCGTTTACCGGCGAAGTCTCGCTGGTGGCCGTGCGCGCCCGTGATGGCGAAACGCGCTTCTACCCGTTGGTGCACAACACCCACGACAGCGGCATCCTCAAGCTGTCCGTGGCCAGCACCGACCACCCGTTGCAGGCCCTGGCCGAAGACTATTCCAGCCGAGTGCTCAAGCAACTGGATTATGTCGGCGTGATGGCATTCGAGTTCTTTGAAGTCGACGGTGGCCTCAAGGCCAACGAAATTGCCCCGCGCGTGCATAACTCCGGGCACTGGACCACCGAAGGCGCCGAGTGCAGCCAGTTCGAAAACCACCTGCGGGCGGTAGCGGGCTTGCCACTGGGTTCCACGGCCAAGGTGGGCGAGAGCGCGATGCTCAACTTCATTGGCGTGGTGCCGCCGGTAGAGCAGGTCATTGCGATTGATGACTGCCACCTGCATCACTACGGCAAGGCGTTCAAGGCCGGGCGCAAGGTCGGCCACGCCAACCTGCGTTGCAAGGACCGCGCGACACTCGACGCGCAGATCGCCAAGGTCCAGGCGCTGATCGCCGCGCAATAACCCACGGGCTGGCGGGAACCATTGGTGACCGCCATCCTCTGATTGCAGGACGCCAAAGTCTGACTAGGCTTCAGCTAACTTTCATTCAGAGGGAAATGCCATGGGTATCATTGGGACCATCTTTATCGGTTTGATCGTCGGCCTGCTGGCGCGTTTCCTGAAACCAGGCGACGACAGCATGGGCTGGATCATGACCATCCTGCTGGGAATCGCCGGCTCCCTGGCGGCGACCTATGGCGGTCAGGCCCTGGGTATCTACCAGGCAGGTCAGGGTGCAGGTTTCATTGGCGCGCTGGTGGGTGCCATTGTGTTGCTGGTGATCTACGGTCTGCTGAAAAAGAAGTAATTTAGCGACAAGCCCTCTGCGCTGCGCAGGCGCAGAGGGCTAGAATGCCGGCACTGTTCTTATTTGCCGAGCCCCTTCATGCGCCGCCTTCTGTTGACTGTCCTTTTGCTGGGTTCAAGCCTGGCCCACGCCGCTGAGCTTACGGAAACCGACTGGCTGGAACTGATGCCCGAGTCGGACCAGAAGGCTCTCGAACAAATGCCGGATATCGACCACAACTCCCCAGAAGCCCTGGGCACCTTTACCGAAAAGGGTGGCCTGAAACAGAGCAAGGGCTTGCCGGCGGTGATGTATTCGACCAAGACCGTGGCCGCCATGAACGGCAAGCACATCCGTCTTGGCGGTTATCCGGTGCCATTGGAAACCGATGCCAAGGGCCGCAGCACCCTGTTTTTCCTGGTGCCTTACCCGGGCGCCTGTATCCACGTACCGCCGCCGCCACCCAATCAACTGGTGCTGGTGCGCTATCCCAAAGGCTTGAAGCTGGACGATATCTACACGCCGTTGTGGGTCACTGGCACGTTGAAGGTGGAGACGGTCAACAACGACCTGGCGGATGCAGCGTATGCGCTGGATGCGGGGGTGGTGCGGGTGGTGCAGGAGTCGGACCTGTAACCGGCGCCAAAAATCCCCTTGTGGGAGCAAGCCTGCTCCCACATTCGATTGGGTTTACAGGGGCAGGCTGGCGATGCTCACACCCATGGTGTGACTAGCGCCCGGTGCCAATGCCACCACATCGTCCAGCACGTTCGCCGTCTCGATGCACAGCATGCCCTGCCAGCCATCGTCGGCCATATCATCGAAAGCCTTGGCCCGTTCGGTCCATGGGTTCCAGATCACGGTCGATTTGGACCCTTCGCTGGTGAGCTGGATCCGGCGTTGCCAGCCTTGATCGACGATGTTCAATTGGGCTGGAGTATCGAGGTAGATACGATCGGTCTCTGCAGCGAAGTGCAGCGCGCCGGCCTGTTGCTTGGTCACCCAGCCGTCGGCGGTATCGATATAGTCCAATCCGTCCAGGCCTTCGACCTGCACCTTGCGCACGTCGCTGACTGCGAAGTAGCTGTGCAGCGCCTGGCTGATGGTCACGGTGTCGGTGCCACGGTTGTGGCTGGTCAGGCGGATATGCAGTTGCTCGTCGAGCAGGATGCTCATTTTCAGATCGACCTGATGCGGCCAATCCGGGAAGCCGCCAGCAGGTGCCGGCAGTACCAGCTCAACCCGATTGTCTTCGACGCCGGCCAAGGTCCAGATGGCCGTGCGCGCGAAACCATGGGCGCCGGCCGGCTGATCACTCTGGCGCATCGCCTTGACGCTTTGCGGGTTGCGGTCAAATACACCAAACCACGGCCAACACACCGGCACACCCGTACGGATACCTTTGCCAGCCTTGAATACGGCCTGGTCGTTGGGCCAGATCACCGGCTTGGCGCCCGCGGGCTGGTAGCTGAAGATGTGCGCGCCTTGTTGGGCCACCAGCACTTCGGCGCCGTTGTGGCGGATGCGCCAGCAGTCCAGCTCATCCATTTTCACGGTTTCAAGGTGGGGCGTAGGCATACAAGGCTCTCTTAGTGACAGGCAATGGGGCAATGGACCGCCAAACCGCCGCGAGGTTTAACGCGCCCGCGACGGAACCGAGCGAGTGCGACCGCTGCCATCAATGGCGACGAACACAAACACCGCCTCGGTGACTTTGCGCCATTCGCTGGACAGCGGGTCATCGCTCCACACTTCGACCATCATCTGGATCGAGCTGCGGCCGATTTCCAGGGCCTGGGTGTAGAAGGACAGTTGCGCGCCCACTGCCACCGGAACCAGGAAGGCCATGCGGTCAATGGCGACGGTAGCCACGCGACCACCGGCGACCTTGCTGGCCATTGCCGTGCCAGCCAGGTCCATCTGCGCCACCAGCCAGCCGCCGAAAATATCGCCGAAACCGTTGGTTTCACGGGGGAGTGCGGTGATTTGCAGGGCGAGATCGCCTTGCGGGATAGGATCTTCTTGTTCGAGTTCGATCATGCCGGGGGTGCCTCTGACCCGTGACTCTTGGACTATGTAATCGGTGAATAGCCGTCTTGGAAAAACGATTCAGCCCCGAACATACTACGTTCGTCACGTTTTTCGAAAGGCGCCTGAAGGGAAACTCTGCGAAATCGGCTGGCCGGTGCCAACGACGTTTTCGCGCAACTTCCACGGATATGCCGGTGCAAGGTGGGCAGTATATCGGTCGATAGCCTGCGCGACGACCGTCCGGCCCTGATTTTGTACATCTATCTGCACGGCTTCACAGGCGTCAAGGAAATGGCCAAAACAGTCATGCAACTTGAGGGGTTTGACCATTGTGCCTTTTGAACTCTGCGCTCCAGTATTTGCTGGCGTTTTCGGTCCCCGATAATAATTCGAAGAGGGAATAGGCGGGCCTTGCAAGGTGGTGACTTTGCGAGTCGACGCCAGTCGCTGTGCAGGTGTTTAGACTGTGCTTTTGCGGGCAATTTGTTATCTTGCCGGACCTGCCAGGCCAAACCAGCACTGTTGCGGATTCCTGATCTGACCTAATAAGAGAAGCCTTGCCATGACCACAGTGCCTTCAAGCATTGCGCCGCCCGCACGACCGCTGAACCGCAACGACTACAAAACCCTGTCGCTGTCCGCCCTGGGGGGCGCGCTGGAGTTCTACGACTTCATCATCTTCGTGTTCTTCGCCACTGTGGTCGGGAAACTGTTTTTCCCCGCCGACATGCCCGAATGGCTGCGCCTGATGCAGACCTTCGGCATCTTCGCCGCCGGCTACCTGGCGCGGCCGCTGGGCGGGATCATCATGGCGCACTTCGGCGACCTGCTGGGGCGCAAGAAGATGTTCACCCTGAGCATCTTCATGATGGCGGTGCCGACCCTGATCATGGGCCTGTTGCCGACCTACGCGCAGATCGGCCTGTGGGCCCCGATCCTGTTGTTGCTGATGCGCGTGATCCAGGGCGCGGCGATTGGTGGAGAAGTGCCGGGCGCGTGGGTTTTTGTTTCTGAACATGTACCGCCACGCCATATCGGCTATGCCTGCGGCACCCTGACCAGCGGTCTGACCGCCGGGATCCTCCTGGGTTCGCTGGTGGCCACCGCGATCAACACGATCTACACCCCGGAGCAAGTGTCGGACTACGCCTGGCGGATCCCGTTCCTGTTGGGCGGTGTGTTCGGCCTGTTCTCGGTGTACCTGCGCCGCTGGCTGCACGAAACCCCGATCTTCGCCGAAATGCAGCAGCGCAAGACCCTGGCTGCCGAGCTGCCATTGCGTGCGGTCCTGCGTGACCACCGTGGCGCCATCTTGCTGTCGATGCTGCTGACCTGGCTGCTGTCGGCCGGCATTGTCGTTGTGATCCTGATGACCCCGACCGTGCTGCAGACCATCTACCACTTCAGCCCGACAGTCTCGTTGCAGGCCAACAGCCTGGCGATCGTCACCCTGAGCCTGGGCTGCATCCTCTCCGGCGCACTGGCTGACCGCTTCGGCGCCGGGCGCGTGCTGATCGCCGGCTGCGCGTTGCTGCTCGCGACCTCGTGGACGCTGTATCACAGCCTGCTGGACCACCCAAACTGGCTGTTCCCGCTGTACACCCTTACCGGCCTGTTCGTCGGCGTGGTCGGCGTGGTGCCCTACGTGATGGTCAAGGCCTTCCCACCGGTGGTGCGCTTCAGCGGCCTGTCGTTTTCCTACAACGTTGCCTACGCGGTGTTCGGTGGTCTGACGCCGTTGGTGGTGTCGCTGCTGATGAAAGAAAGCCCGATGGGCCCGGCGTACTACGTCGCCGTGATCTGCACGATGGGGATGCTGGTGGGTGCCTACCTGTGGAAACGCGGGCGTTGATCCTGGCAAGTCCCCTGTAGGAACCGGCTTGCCGGCCATGGCGCTCCTTGAACAGCGCACAATTCAAGGGCCCCATTGCCGGCAGTCGGCTCTTACAACGTTTACAGAGTATTTCTGAATAACCGCAACTCCTCGCTTCGCCCCCGCATTTACTCAGCTTCTATCCCGCATCCGCTTTTCCTGCCAATACTGGCCTTTCATCTAATTGTCATATTCCAGACATAGAGTGTTCACACGGCCTACCGATACTTGGCCCCGATCCAACTATCCCTATCTGCTAGGAGTAAGGCATGAAACTGAAGCGTTTGATGGCGGCAATGACTTTTGTCGCTGCTGGCGTAGCCACTGCCAACGCGGTCGCCGCTGTTGACCCTGCGATCAAGCCCTACACCAAGACCTCTGGTGTATCGGGCAACCTGTCCAGTGTCGGCTCCGATACTCTGGCCAACCTGATGACTCTGTGGGCCGAGAACTACAAAAAAGAATACCCGAACGTCAATATCCAGATTCAAGCCGCCGGTTCTTCCACCGCGCCGCCTGCACTCACCGAAGGCACCGCTAACCTGGGCCCGATGAGCCGCAAGATGAAGGACAACGAACTGCAGGCTTTCGAGCAGAAGTACGGCTACAAGCCGACTGCTATCCCGGTGGCCGTGGACGCCCTGGCTGTGTTCGTACACAAGGACAACCCGATCAAGCACCTGACTATGGCTCAGGTCGACGCCGTGTTCTCGTCGACTCGTCTGTGCGGTGCCAAGGCTGACGTCAAGACCTGGGGCGACCTGGGTGTGACCGGTGACCTGGCCAACAAGCCGGTGCAACTGTTCGGTCGTAACTCGGTATCCGGCACCTACGGCTACTTCAAGGAAGAAGCCCTGTGCAAAGGTGACTACAAGCCCAACGTCAACGAACAGCCAGGTTCGGCTTCGGTCGTGCAGTCCATCAGCTCCTCGCTGAACGGCATCGGTTACTCGGGCATCGGCTACAAGACCGCCAGCGTGAAAACCGTGGCCCTGGCCAAGAAAGAAGGCGGCGAGTTCGTCGAAGACACCGAAGAGAACGCCCTGAACGGCAAGTACCCGCTGTCGCGCTTCCTCTACGTGTACATCAACAAAGCCCCGAACAAGCCTCTGGCCCCGCTGGAAGCCGAGTTCGTGAAACTGGTTCTGTCCAAACAGGGCCAGGAAGTTGTAGTGAAAGACGGCTACATCCCACTGCCAGCTAAAGTGGTCGAAAAGACCCTGGCTGAGCTGGGTCTGAAAGAAGGCAAATAAGCCTGCATTACCTGGTGTAGACGCATGCTCTTGTGTGAGAGCGGGCTTGCCCGCCCTCACAACAAGCGTGCCTACACCCCTAATTTTTCGGTCCGCTGCCAGCCCTGCTACGCGGCGGATTTCTTGCGTCACTGCATTGTCATCTTTCTGTCATACAGGATCGCTAGGGTGTGCGCATGAATGATCTGGCCAATTCCACCATGACGACGACTTCTCCTCCCAAGCGCATTGACTTCAATACGCCTGAGCTGCAACGCAAGCGCCGCATCCGCGCGCTCAAGGACCGCCTGACCCGTTGGTACGTGCTGGTCGGCGGTCTCGCCGTCCTCGGCGCTATCACCCTGATTTTCTTCTTCCTGGCCTACGTGGTCGGGCCACTGTTCCAGGGTGCCAGCCTGACCAAGGACGAGGCCCTGACGCCTGCCTGGATGCAGGATGCCGGCAAGCCGTTGCTGATCTCGCTGGAAGAACAGAACCAGGTCGCCATGCGGGTTTCCGACAAGGGCCAGGCATTGTTCTTCACTGTCGACACCGGCGCTGAGCTCAAGCGGGTCGACCTGGCTCTGCCGGCCGGCGCCAGTGTGGTGTCCATCGGTGAAGACCAGCCGGGCAGCCCGCTGGTGATCCTCGGTCTGTCCAACGGTCAGTCCCTGGTGTTCCGCCACACTTATAAAGTGTCCTACCCGGACGGTAAGAAGACCATTTCGCCGGAAATCGAATACCCCTACGGCGAAGCGCCGATGGTGCTCGATGAGGCCGGTCGTCCGCTGGAGCATGTGGCCCTCAACGCCACCGACACCACGCTGGTCATTGCCGGTTCCTCTGGTTCGCACCTGAACGTGCTGTCGGTGAGCCGCGAAGAAAACATGATGACCGGCGAAGTGGTCAGCGAGCAGAAGCGCATCGACTTGCCGCAAATGACTGAGCCTGTGAAAGCGATCTTCGTCGATCCGCGCCAGCAATGGCTGTATGTGATCAACGGTCGCGCCCTGGCCGATGTGTTCAGCCTGCGCGACAACAGCCTCAACGGTCGATACAAGTTGTTGGAAGATGGCAGCGCCGAAATCACCGCCAGCACCCAGCTGGTGGGCGGTATCTCGCTGATCGTCGGCGACTCCAAGGGCGGCCTGGCACAGTGGTTCATGGCCCGCGACCCGGATGGCGAGCAACACCTCAAGCAGATCCGCACGTTCCAGATGGGCAGCACACCCGTGGTGGAAATCACCGCTGAAGAGCGTCGTAAAGGCTTTACCGCCCTGGATGCCTCCGGCAACTTCGGTGTGTTCCACAGCACCGCGCATCGCACCCTGCTGGTGGACCCGGTTGTAGAAGGCCAAGGCATCTTCGGCATGTCGCCACGGGCCAACCGTGTGATCGTCGAAGCCGGCGGCAAGCTGCAGCCGTTGGCCCTCGACAACCCACACCCGGAAGTGTCCTGGAGCGCGTTGTGGAGCAAGGTCTGGTACGAAAACTACGACGAGCCTAAATACGTCTGGCAATCGACCGCCGCCAACAGCGACTTCGAACCCAAGATGAGCCTCGCGCCACTGACCTTCGGTACGCTCAAGGCCGCGTTCTACGCCATGTTGCTGGCTGCACCACTGGCCATTGCCGCGGCGATCTACACCGCCTACTTCATGGCCCCGAGCCTGCGCCGCAAGGTCAAGCCGGTGATCGAACTGATGGAAGCGATGCCGACGGTGATCCTCGGCTTCTTCGCCGGCCTGTTCCTGGCGCCGTATGTCGAAGGGCACCTGCCGGGGATTTTCAGCCTGCTGATGTTGTTGCCGATTGGCATCCTGGTGGCTGGTTTTGCTTTCAGCCGCCTGCCTGAGTCGATCCGCCTGCGGGTTCCCGATGGCTGGGAAAGTGCGATGTTGATCCCGGTGATCCTGTTTGTGGGCTGGCTCTCGCTGTACATGAGCCCGTACCTGGAAACCTGGTTCTTCGGTGGCGACATGCGCATGTGGATCTCCCACGACCTTGGCATCACCTACGACCAGCGCAACGCCCTGGTTGTCGGCCTGGCCATGGGTTTTGCGGTGATCCCGAACATCTACTCCATCGCCGAAGACGCCGTGTTCAGCGTACCGCGCGGCCTGACCCTGGGTTCCCTGGCCCTGGGCGCCACGCCTTGGCAGACCATGACCCGCGTTGTATTGCTGACCGCCAGCCCAGGGATCTTCTCGGCGCTGATGATCGGCATGGGCCGTGCGGTGGGTGAAACCATGATCGTGCTGATGGCCACGGGTAACACCCCGGTCATGGAGATGAACCTGTTCGAAGGCCTGCGAACGCTCGCAGCCAACGTCGCGGTGGAAATGCCCGAGTCGGAAGTGGGCGGCAGTCACTACCGGGTGCTGTTCCTCTCGGCGCTGGTACTGCTGTTGTTTACCTTCGTCATGAACACCCTCGCCGAGCTGATCCGTCAGCGTCTGCGCAAGAAATACTCGTCGCTTTAAGAAAGGTAGAAGTCTGTGAAACAGAACTCCCTGAATGGATGGTTCAAGAGCGGCGCCCCCGGCGTCTGGATCAGCGGTGGCGCGGTGGCCATCGCGGTCATCATGACCATTGGTTTGCTGGCTGTGATTGCCGTGCGCGGCTTGGGTCACTTCTGGCCGGCTGACCTGATCCAGGCCAACTACGGCGTGCCGGGCCAGGCCAACCACATCGTCATCGGCGAAGTGGTACAGAAAGAACAAGTGCCGCGCGAGCGCCTGAAAAGCGCTGGCCTGCCGGTGCCGGACGAAGGTCCGGAGTTCATGACCCGCGAGCTGATCAAGGTCGGCAACCGTGACTTGAACGGCAATGACTTCACCTGGATCGTCGGCGAGTGGCTGACCAACCAGACCACGCCTGCCGAGTTGATGGTCATCGAGCGTCGTGAGTGGGGCAACTTCTACGGCACCCTGGTCAACGTCAAGCAGGATGGCAAAGTCATCGCCGAAGGCGAGGCTGCGTGGCCAGAGCTGCAGGCGCGGGTTGAGCGGGTGAACAAGCTGGCTGCCGATCTCAAGACCCTTGAGAAAGTCGACATCGGCGCGATCAACGCCGGTCTCGAGCGCATCCGCCTGCACGGTCGCAAGCTGGAGCTGGACGGCAAGCTCGACGCCGCCGCCCAGGCCGATATGGATGCCGATCGCGCCGAGCTGAATGCCCGTTACCAGGCCGTCGAAGCGCGCCTGACCGACCTGCACGCCCAGTTCAACCGCGACAGCCTCACGGCCCGCGATGCCAACGGCAAAGAGTTGGAAATCAATATTGGCCACGTGGTGCACGCCTACCAGCCGAACGCCATGGGCACCCTGACCAAGATGGGTTTCTATGTCAGTAAGGTCTGGGAATTCCTCAGCGATGACCCACGGGAAGCCAACACCGAAGGCGGGATTTTCCCGGCGATCTTCGGCACCGTGATGATGACCTTGATCATGGCGATGATCGTGACCCCGTTTGGCGTACTGGCGGCGGTCTACCTGCGTGAATACGCCAAGCAGAACACCTTGACCCGCATCATCCGTATCGCGGTGAACAACCTGGCGGGCGTCCCGGCGATTGTCTACGGCGTGTTCGGCCTGGGCTTCTTCGTCTACGTGCTGGGTGGTTCGGTGGATCGCTTGTTCTTCCCCGAAGCCCTGCCGGCACCAACCTTCGGTACGCCGGGCCTGTTGTGGGCTTCGTTGACCCTGGCGCTGCTGGCGGTGCCGGTGGTGATCGTGGCCACTGAGGAAGGCCTGGCGCGAATCCCACGCACCGTGCGTGAAGGTTCCCTGGCACTGGGTGCAACCAAGGCGGAGACCCTGTGGAAAATCGTCCTGCCCATGGCCAGCCCGGCGATGATGACCGGCATGATCCTCGCCGTGGCCCGCGCCGCGGGTGAAGTCGCACCGCTGATGCTGGTGGGTGTGGTCAAGCTGGCGCCGTCGCTGCCGCTGGACGGCAACTACCCGTACCTGCACCTGGACCAGAAGATCATGCACCTGGGCTTCCATATCTACGACGTCGGCTTCCAGAGCCCCAACGTCGAAGCGGCCCGCCCGCTGGTGTACGCCACCGCGTTCCTGCTGGTGCTGGTGATCGCCACGCTGAACCTGTCGGCGGTATGGATTCGTAACCACCTGCGCGAAAAATACAAGGCGCTGGACAGCTGATTGAATTGAACGCGGACCTAATGTGGGAGCGGGCTTGCTCGCGAATGCGGTGTCTCAGTAATAGATTGGTTGACTGACCTGACGCTTTCGCAAGCAAGCCCGCTCCCACAGGGAACCGAGTTGGAAACAGATTTGAGGTAAACCGCAAGGCCCACTATGAAGCCGCGGTTCAACGAAACGAATTGGTAGCACAGGGAGCATCCCATGCAACATGAAACCCATTCCCACGGCATCAACATGTCAGCCCTGGGTCGCGACAAGCAGAGCCTGAGCCTGGCCGAAGAAACCGTGGCCATCGAAGTTCCGGGCCTGAGCCTGTACTACGGTGAGAAGCAAGCGCTGTTCGACGTCAGCATGAACATCCCCAAGCAGCGCGTGACCGCCTTTATCGGCCCGTCGGGCTGCGGCAAGTCCACGCTGTTGCGCACCTTCAACCGCATGAACGACCTGGTGGACGGTTGCCGTGTGGAAGGCGCGATCAACCTCTACGGCAGCAACATCTACCGCAAGGGCGAAGATGTGGCCGAGCTGCGTCGCCGGGTGGGCATGGTGTTCCAGAAGCCCAACCCGTTCCCCAAGACCATCTACGAAAACGTGGTCTATGGCCTGCGCATCCAGGGCATCAACAAAAAGCGCATCCTCGACGAAGCAGTGGAGTGGGCCCTCAAGGGCGCGGCGCTGTGGGATGAGGTCAAGGACCGCCTGCACGAATCGGCCCTCGGCCTGTCCGGCGGCCAGCAGCAGCGTCTGGTGATTGCCCGGACCATCGCCGTGGAGCCGGAAGTACTGCTGCTCGACGAACCGTGCTCGGCACTCGACCCGATCTCGACGCTGAAAGTCGAAGAGCTGATCTACGAGCTCAAGTCCAAGTTCACCATTGTCATCGTGACCCACAACATGCAACAGGCGGCACGGGTTTCCGACTACACCGCGTTCATGTACATGGGCAAACTGGTGGAATTCGGCGATACCGATACCCTGTTCACCAATCCGGCGAAGAAGCAGACCGAAGACTACATCACCGGTCGTTACGGCTAGGAAGCTGTGGTTCTGATTGCACTGACGCTGCGGTTCTCCGCACCTTACCGGACGCTCCAAGGACGCCAACATGATTAGTAAAGAAGGCCTTACCCACCACATCTCCGCGCAGTTCAACGCCGAGCTTGAGGAAGTGCGCAGCCACCTCCTGGCCATGGGCGGGCTGGTGGAGAAGCAAGTCAACGACGCGGTCACCGCGCTGATCGAGGCCGACTCGGGCCTGGCCCAGCAAGTGCGCGAGATCGACGACCAGATCAACCAGATGGAGCGCAACATCGACGAGGAATGCCTGCGCATCCTCGCCCGTCGCCAGCCGGCGGCGTCCGATCTGCGTTTGATCATCAGCATTTCCAAGTCGGTGATCGACCTCGAGCGTATCGGCGACGAAGCCACCAAAATCGCCCGTCGCGCTATCCAGTTGTGCGAAGAAGGTGAAGCGCCACGCGGTTACGTCGAAGTGCGCCACATCGGCGACCAGGTGCGCAACATGGTGCGCGACGCGCTGGATGCCTTTGCGCGCTTTGACGCCGACCTGGCATTGTCCGTGGCCCAGTACGACAAGATCATCGACCGCGAGTACAAGACCGCCCTGCGTGAGCTGGCGACCTACATGATGGAAGACCCGCGCTCTATCTCGCGGGTGTTGAGCATCATCTGGGTGCTGCGTTCCCTGGAGCGGATCGGCGACCACGCGCGCAATATCTCGGAATTGGTGATTTATCTGGTGCGCGGCACCGACGTACGGCACATGGGCCTCAAGCGCATGAAAGCCGAAGTTGAAGGCACAGCCGATCAAATCCCTAATGTTCCGGCCGAATCTGACGATAAGTAAGATTGCCCGAGAAATAAACGCCCGACCTCTGGTCGGGCGTTTGCGTTTGTGGCGTATGAGTTTTGCGCTGCGGGCGGCTGTAAAGTCCCGGCGTGACTGACGAGTTTTTGGCAAAATGCCATCAGTTAAGCGTTTTGCTTGCCGGGGTTTTGAGAGGATGAAGGGTCGATGAGTAAAGTCAGTGTATTGGTGGTGGATGACGCCTCGTTTATTCGCGACCTGGTGAAGAAGTGCCTGCGTAACTACTTCCCCGGTATCAAGATTGAAGATGCGGTGAACGGCAAAAAGGCCCAGGCCATCCTGATGCGCGAAACCTTCGACATGGTGCTGTGCGACTGGGAAATGCCGGAAATGTCTGGCCTGGAACTGTTGACCTGGTGCCGTGAGCAGCCTCAGCTCAAGTCCATGCCGTTTGTCATGGTCACCAGCCGCGGCGACAAGGAAAACGTGGTCCAGGCCATCCAGGCCGGCGTCTCCGGTTATGTCAGCAAGCCGTTCACCAACGAGCAATTGCTGAACAAGGTCAAGCAGGCCCTGAACAAGATCGGCCGCCTCGACGCCTTGCTGGCCAGCGCGCCGACCAAGATGAACTCGGCCTTTGGCAACGACTCCCTCAGCGCCCTGACCGGCGGCAAGCCCGAAGCGGTCAAGCCGGCCCCGGTGGCCGCGCCGAGCAAAGGTTTGCTCAACAGCCCGGCAGTGCAGCCCACCGCCGCCCCCTCGGCCGCCAGCGGTCGCGGCCAGGGCCAACTGCGCCTGTCCAGTGGCACCCAGCAATGTGTGATCAAGGGCCTGAGCATCAAGGAGGCGCTGCTGGTGGTACGCCGGGGCGACGTCCTGCCACAAGTGCTGGAAAGCGCGGTGCTCGACCTTGAACAAGGCGAGAACGCCGAAACCGCACGCCTCAACGGCTACCTGCACGCCATCGTCGCCTACGAGCCGCGCCCTGACAGCGACTGGCTGCAACTGACCTTCCGCTTTATCGACCAGGACGCGCAGAAGCTCGACTACATCTCCCGGCTGATTGCCCGAGGCACCGCGCAGAAGCATTTTGTGCCGGGTGCCTGAAGCAAAACCTCGATCACCTGTAGGCGCTGGCTTGCCAGCGATCTCGGTCTGTCTGTCGCTGCATCAGTGACAGGCAAGCCGACGCCTACAGGGGTCGTTAGTCCACACAACATTGTCATGAACCCTTGCTAGCCTGCCGTTCAGTCATACCCGGCAGGTTTATCCGATGCTTGTGCGTTTTATGTTGTTTTGTGGCCTGTGCGCGGTCGCCTCATCGACCCTGGCCATGACCCTCTATCGTTCCACCGATGCCCGTGGCGTGGTGTTTTTCAGCGACCAGAAGACTCCTGGCGCCCAGGCGTTTGTCTTCCAGGAGCGCCGGGTGGCGCCGGTAAAGCGCCAGGCGCTTGATCCTCAGCCGCCACGTCACCTGCGGCCCGCCCAGTTCCAACGTTACTCCTTGCCCTGGCGTGGCGGTCCGTTCCGCCTGACCCAGGGCCCTGGGGGCACGTTCAGTCACTCTGACGTCAAGAGTCGCTACGCCATGGATATCGCCATGCCTGAGGGCACGCCGATCATCGCTGCGCGGGGCGGCTTGGTGGTGAAGACCGAGAACAACCAAGCCGGGCGCGGCAGTGACCCTTCGGGCAACTTCGTGCGGGTGTTGCACGATGACGGCACCCAGGGCGTGTATCTGCACCTCAAGCAAGGGTCGGTCAGCGTCAGGGACGGGCAGCGCGTGGGGGTGGGCAGCCTGCTGGGGCTGTCGGGCAATACCGGCAACAGCAGCGGGCCACACCTGCATTTTGTGGTGCAGCGCGATACGGGGGCGGGGTGGGTGTCGATTCCGTATGAGTTCACGCAGCCGGTACAGGCCTTGCCCAACTTTGCGTCGGGGTTGTAGGAGCCGGCAAGCCGGCTCCTACAGGGGCTCAGTCGAGCATCAGGACCTTGGCCAGCACGATTTTCGGGCCTTTCATCTTCTTGATGATGATCCGCAGGCCTTCCACTTCCAGCACTTCTTCCTCTTCCGGCACCCGGTTGAGGGTGTCGTAGATCAGGCCGGCGAGGGTTTCGGCTTCGATGTGGTCCAGGTCGATGCCCAGCAGGCGCTCGATCTTGAACAGCGGCGTATCACCACGCACCAGCAGCTTGCCCGGCTGGTAGGCAAGAATGCCGCGCTCGGCCTTGCGGTGTTCGTCCTGGATATCGCCCACCAGCACTTCCAACACGTCTTCCATGGTCAGGTAGCCGATGATGTTGCCGTCGGCTTCCTCTACCAGGGCAAAGTGCGCGCCGCCCTTGCGGAACTGCTCGAGCAGTTGCGACAGCGGCATGTGCCGGGATACGCGCTCCAGTGGGCGGGTCAGTTCGGCCAGGTTGAACGACTCGGGAATATGGTCCAGGGCCGCCAGTTCCAGCAGCAGGTCCTTGATGTGCAGCAGGCCGACAAACTCACCCCGCACCGGGTCGTACACCGGGTAGCGGCTGAATTTGTGGCGGCGGAACAGTGCAAGGATTTCCTTGAGCGGCGCGTTGAAGTCCAGGGTCACCAGGTCTTCCCGCGAGTTGGCCCAGTCCACCACTTCCAGCTCGCCCATTTCCACGGCCGAGGCCAGCACGCGCATGCCTTGGTCGCTCGGGTCCTGGCCACGGCTGGAGTGCAGGATCAGCTTGAGCTCTTCACGGCTGTAGTGGTGCTCGTGGTGCGGGCCGGGCTCGCCCTGGCCGGCGATGCGCAGGATCGCGTTGGCGCTGGCGTTGAGCAGGTAGATCGCCGGGTACATGGCCCAGTAGAACAGGTACAGCGGCACCGCCGTCCACAACGACAGCAACTCGGGTTTGCGAATGGCCCAGGACTTGGGCGCCAGCTCACCGACCACGATGTGCAAGTAGGAAATCACGAAGAAGGCAGCGAAGAACGACACACCCTTGATCACTTCGGCCGATTCGACGCCCATGGCGCCCAGCATCGGCTCCAGAATGTGCGCGAAGGCCGGCTCACCGACCCAGCCCAGGCCCAGGGAGGCAAGGGTGATACCCAGCTGGCAGGCCGACAGGTAGGCGTCGAGCTGGCTGTGTACGGTGCGCAGGATCTGCCCGCGCCAGCCATTGGTGTGGGCGATCGCCTCGACACGGGTGGCGCGCAGTTTGACCATGGCAAATTCCGCCGCAACGAAGAAACCGTTGAGCAGTACCAGGATCAGTGCAAAAAGAATCATGCCGAAATCGGCGAAGAGTGTCGCGAGGGTGATACCAGGGGAAGGGTCCATGATGGGGTTTTGCGGGTTCCGTGTATTCAAAAAGGGGTGATGGCTGTGCCTCAAGGGCGGGCACAAGTCAGGCAATGTAGCGGCTGAAGGGGCGCTTGCCTAGTGGCGGCTGCCGGGTGGAACCGTGAATGCCTGCTGCAGCGGGCTTATGCGGGAGCTGGCTTGCCTGCGATGCAGGCGCCTGGCGCTTACAGAAGCACTGAGGTGATGCTATCGCAGGCAAGCCCGGTCCCACAGGCGGTGGGGGGTATTTTCAGATTAATCCTTCACCGCGATTGTTTGCGCATGGGTGACCTGGGTCGGCGCGAAGTGGCAGGTAAAGGTGCTACCGTGGCCCAGCACACTGCTGATTTCCAGGCGGGCCCGATGACGCAGCAACACATGCTTGACGATCGCCAGGCCCAGCCCGGTGCCGCCGGTGTTGGAGTTACGGCTGGAGTCGACGCGGTAGAAACGCTCGGTCAGGCGTGGCAAGTGCTTGCTGTCGATACCAATCCCCGAATCCTGCACGCTTAGGTGCGCCCCTTGGTGATCGGCCCACCAGCGGATGCGGATCGTGCCTTTGTCCTGGGTGTACTTCACGGCGTTGAACACCAGGTTGGAAAAGGCGCTGCGCAACTCGCCCTCGCTGCCCTTGAGCAGCACCGACGGGTCGGCTTCCAGGGTAATGATCTGGCCGCGCTCGCCGGACAGGGCCTGGGCATCGTTCTTGATGGTCTGCAGCAGGCCCTGTACGGCCACGGGGTGGTTGTCCGAGGGGTAGTCGGTGGCTTCCAGCTTGGCCAGCAGCAGCAGGTCGTTGAGCAGGGTCTGCATGCGTGAGCCTTGTTGCTGCATTTGCTGCAAGGCACGGCTCCAGCGCGGGTTGACCTCTTCGACGTTGTCCAGCAGCGTCTCCAGGTAGCCACAGATCACGGTCAGGGGCGTACGCAATTCGTGGGAGACGTTGGCGACGAAATCCTTGCGCATCTGTTCCAACTGATGGATGCGGGTGACGTCGCGCACCAGCATCAAATGCTCGTTGTTGCCGTAGCGCGTGAGGTACAGCTGGATGCGCACCCGGTCGTTGGTGGGCGAGGGGATTTCCAGGGCTTCCTCATAGTTTTCCTGCTCGAAGTATTCCTTGAAGCGCGGATGGCGTACCAGGTTGGTCACCGGCTGGCCGCTGTCCTGGGGCGTCTTCAGGCCCAGCAGGGTCTCGGCGGCGCGGTTCCACCATTCCAGGTTGCCGTCGCTGTCGAGCATGATCACCGCGTCTTTGAGCGCGGCAGTCGACTCCTGGACACGGTCGATCACCGCCTGCAGGCGGCCACGTACCCGCTGATCGCGGCGTTGCAGGTGGTAGATGCTGTCAAACACCTCGCCCCACAGGCCGTAGCCGTCGGGTGGTGCCTCGTCGGGTTTGTGCTGGCGCAGCCATTCGTGCAGGCGCAGCAATTGCTTGAGGGTCCAGCCCAGGTAAAGACCCAGGCCAATGGCCAGGCTCCAGCCGTAGTAGCCGCTGATCAGGCCCACCAACAGGCAGCCGGTGACCAGCAAGAGCATGTGGCGGATCAGGGTGCCATGCCAGTTTTGATTCACTTGAACATGCGTCCTTGTCGGCTGTTAAGTCTGGGTGGGGTTGGCTCAGCCCTTGGTGGAAAACCGATAACCGGTACCGCGCACGGTTTGTACCAGATTCTCGTAGGCATCGCCCAAGGCTTTGCGCAGGCGGCGGATATGCACGTCCACGGTGCGTTCCTCGACATACACATTGCCGCCCCACACCTGATCGAGCAATTGCCCGCGGGTGTAGGCACGCTCCTGGTGGGTCATGAAGAACTGCAACAGGCGGTATTCGGTGGGGCCCATCTCGGCAGGTTTGCCGTCGATGGTCACGCGGTGGCTGATCGGGTCCAGCAGCAGGCCACCGACTTCAATCGGTGCCTCGCCATCGGTCGGGCCGGCGCGGCGCAGCACGGCCTTCAGGCGGGCAACCAGTTCCCGTGGGGAAAATGGCTTGGTGATGTAGTCGTCGGCGCCGACTTCCAGGCCCTGGATCTTGTTGTCCTCTTCGCCCTTGGCGGTGAGCATGATGATCGGGATATCCCCGGTCAGCTCATCGCGCTTGAGGCGCCGAGCCAATTCGATGCCGGAGGTGCCGGGCAGCATCCAGTCCAGCAGGATCAGGTCCGGCTTGCGGTCGACGATAATGGCGTGGGCCTGCTGGGAGTTCTCTGCCTCCAGGCAGTCATAGCCGGCCATTTCCAACGCAACGGCGATCATTTCGCGAATGGGCGCTTCGTCGTCAACGATCAGAATGCTCCTGCCAACCATGCTAAGTCCTCTTGTCATTTAACTGTCTTGCGCCGCATTAGATAACGGAATTATTGCAGTCGTGTGACAGTATTTTACTGGCCTGCGCAATAGGCGTGGTCCTGAACTACGCTTTGAGTCCGAATCCTGACAACCGCAAAAGGAAGGTTCCGATGAATCAACGTACTTTTTCCTGGAAAGCCCTGCTGGTCACAGCGGCGTTGACCCTGCCAACACTGGCTTTCGCGGCAGAGCCCGCCATGACTAAAGACGGGATGTTGGTGGATCACAAGGAGATGACCCTCTACACCTTCGCCAAGGATGCTGACGGCAAGTCCATGTGCAATGACAAGTGCGCGACCAACTGGCCGCCGTTGAAGGCCGAGTCCACCGATAAACCGATGGGCAAGTGGACCGTGATCACCCGTGACGACAACACCAGCCAGTGGGCCTATGGCGGCAAGCCGCTGTACACCTTCATCATGGACAAAAAAGCTGGCGACGCGACCGGCGACGGCAAAATGGACGGCGCCTGGAAGATCGCCAAACCCTAAGCCATTACTGTGGCATGCGGGCTCCTCGTGATGAGGGTGCGGCCCGCTCGCCACGTTTATCGCAGGGCGTAGTCAGCGACAATCCCGAGGAAGATCGCCAGCCCTGCCCAATGGTTGTGCAAAAACGCCTTGAAGCACTTCATCCGGTCCCGATCCCGGGTGTACCAGAACTCCCAGGCAAAACACCCTGCTGCCGCCAGCAACCCCAGGTGGAACCAACCGCCCAGCTCGAAGCGTGAGCCCGCCAGCAGCAGGCAGAGCAGCGCCAACCCCTGCAGGGTAAGGATGATCATCCGGTCGGCATCGCCAAACAGGATCGCGGTGGATTTGACGCCGATTTTCAAATCATCATCGCGGTCAGTCATCGCGTAATAGGTGTCGTAGGCCACCGTCCACAGCAGGTTGGCGATATACAGCAACCACGCAATGGCCGGCAGGCTGCCGGTCTCGGCGGTAAACGCCATGGGCATGCCCCAGGAAAACGCCGCGCCCAGCACCACTTGCGGGTAATAGGTGTAGCGCTTCATGAACGGGTAGCTGACCGCCAGCGCCAGGCCGCCCAGGGACAGCCAGATGGTCGCGGCGTTGGTCAGCAGCACCAGCACAAAGCTGATGCTCATCAATACGGCAAAAAACACCAAGGCTTCTTTCGAGCTGATCTTGCCGCTCGCCAACGGGCGTTGCGCGGTGCGCTTCACGTGGCCGTCGACCTTGCGGTCAGCCCAGTCATTGATGACGCAACCCCCGGCTCGGGTCAGCGCGACGCCGAGCACGAAGATCACGATATTGCTCAACGAAGGCGAGCCCTCGCCGGCAATCCACAGCGCCCAGAGGGTGGGCCACAGCAGCAGATAGATGCCGATGGGCTTGTCCATCCGCGTCAGTTGCACGAAGTCCCAGGCCCGTGGGTTCAGGCGGTTCAGGGATTGGAGCAGGCGCTGGTACATCAGCCATTCTCCGCAGATTGCTGCACCGCTTGCCACAGGCTCGGCAGGAACACTTCCGCCACCAACACGCTCAACGCCCCGCGATCAAAACGCGAGCGCCGCGCCCATAAGCCACTGGCCTGATCTGCCTTCGGCAGCCAGGCCCGTGGGTAATGGCAGACTTCGATGGCCTGGCGGCTGAAGGCCCGGTCACAGAACAGCAGCTCACCCAGGGAGCGGCTGCCCAACTCATCCATATGCAAGCCATCGCCCTGCAAGGCACTGCGCGCTGCAACGCTGCGGGCGAAGACCCAGGCCTGGCCGTGACCGCGCAAATACACCTCGCGCACCCAGCCAATACTGGCGACGGGTAGGTCGAGGGCGGCGCATTCGTCGTCTCGCAGGGGCTGCCAGCCTTCGTACAATGGCGTGACACTGAAGCCGTCGTTGGACAGGTGCGTCAGGCGGCGGGTCAGAGAGCCCTCATCGAACAGCCAGTCGAGGGCAGGAGGCGTGGGCAGGGGGTGCAGAAGGCTCTGGTTCAGCCATTGGCAAGCATCGGGAACGGCAATCGAATGCGGCACGGGGAGTCATTATTGGCAGTTAATGAGGCGCCGAGCTTACCATGCTCACCCGGATTTTTGCCGGGTTGCGCCAGGACATTGGGTCGAACGTGCTTGCATCTGGGCGCCCCGATCAGTACAAAACGCCTTGAGCCGCACAGCAATGCTGGATCTATCGACTGTCGGCCAGTACGCCTGGACCCTGAGGAAGTAAGTAATGAAGAAGTGGCAATGTGTAGTCTGTGGCCTGATCTACAACGAAGCGGACGGATGGCCGGATGACGGGATCGCCCCCGGCACCCTGTGGCAGGACGTCCCGGAAGACTGGCTGTGCCCGGACTGCGGCGTCGGCAAAATGGATTTCGAAATGATCGAAATCGGTTGATTCGCTGAATTTAAGAAACGTACTACAAGGAGAATGGAATGAGCGCACCTGTCGTGATCATCGGTACGGGCTTGGCCGGTTACAACCTGGCTCGGGAGTTTCGTAAACTCGACAGCGAAACTCCGTTGTTGCTGATCACCGCGGATGACGGGCGTTCCTACTCCAAACCCATGCTCTCCACCGGCTTTGGCAAAAACAAGGACGCCGATGGCCTGAGCATGGCGACCCCTGGCGCGATGGCCGAGCAACTCAAGGCCGAAGTGCGCACCCATACCCGCATCAGCGGCATCGACCCTGGCCACAAGCGCCTGTGGATCGGCGAGGAGGCGGTGGTCTACCGCGACCTGATCCTGGCCTGGGGCGCCCAGACGGTAAAGGTACCGGTCGAGGGCGATGCCGCTGATCTGATTTTCCCGATCAACGACCTGGAAGACTACGCGCGCTTTCGCCACGCCGCTGCCGGCAAGCGCCGTGTGCTGCTGTTGGGCGCGGGCCTGATCGGCTGTGAGTTTGCCAACGACTTGATCCTGGGCGGCTACACCATCGATCTGGTGGCACCGTGCGAGCAAGTCATGCCGACCCTGCTGCACCCGGCCGCGGCCGCAGCAGTGCAAGCCGGGCTGGAAGGCCTTGGGGCACGCTTCCACCTGGGGCCGGTGCTCAACCGCCTGCAACGCACGGTGGACGGCCTGGAAGCCCATCTGTCCGATGGCACGGTGATCGAGTGCGACCTGGTGGTCTCCGCCATTGGCTTGCGCCCACGGGTGGACCTGGCGGCTGCGGCCGGCCTGCAAATCAACCGTGGAATCATGGTTGACCGCCACCTCAAGACCTCCCACGCCAATATCTACGCCCTGGGCGACTGCGCCGAGGTCGATGGCCTGAACCTGCTGTACGTCATGCCCCTGATGAGCTGCGCCCGCGCCCTGGCCCAGACCCTGGCGGGCAACGCCACGGCGGTCAACTACGGGCCGATGCCCGTCACGGTGAAAACCCTGGCGTGCCCACTGGTAGTCTCGCCGCCGCCACGGGGCCTTGAGGGCGTGTGGAGCGTCGAGGGGCAGGGCGGTGACATCAAGGCCTTGTGCCGCGATGCCAGCGGGCGCCTGCTGGGTTACGCGCTGACGGGCACTGCGGTCATGGAAAAACTGGCCCTAAATAAGGAACTTCCGCCTCTGCTGGCGTAAATGCTGGTCGTTCTGTCGGAATAAGCACCTTTTTCCCCCTAGAAAGGTCGCCGCGAGACTGGCGCAGGCACCAATGGCATGCCATTCTCACTCCCGTCTGCCGCAGAGTAGAGCCTGCGGCGCCTTGGCGCTGCTCCAGCAGAGAGCAGCACGGACATAACAACAAAAAACCGTCAAAGAGGCTTCACCTATGCGTAAACCAGAACTCGCAGCCGCCATTGCAGAAAAAGCAGACCTGACCAAAGAACAGGCCAACCGCGTCCTCAACGCCGTTCTTGAAGAAATCACTGGCGCCTTGCACCGCAAGGACAGCGTCACCCTGGTTGGTTTCGGCACCTTCCTGCAGCGCCACCGCGGCGCCCGCACCGGCAAAAACCCGCAAACCGGCGAGCCGGTGAAAATCAAGGCGAGCAACACCGTAGCGTTCAAACCGGGCAAGTCGCTTAAAGACAGCGTCAACCCGTAAGCACGGCACCGTCTCGAAGGGAGGCGGGGAGGTATGAAAAATGGGCACGCTGACTGGGTTGGGTGCCCATTTTTATTTGCTCTTGAACAGCAACTGCATGCTGTACGCTGCCTTGTTTACACGTTCAAGTCCAATGTTTCTATCAGCTCGCAAGTCTTCCGGTAAATCAAAGTGCCCCATGCATTCGTTTTCCCCGATGGCTTCTCGTAGATGAGTAATTACGCGAAAAACAACATGGTCCCTTCGCCAACAGAGGGAATGCACTATCCCCGAAAGTTGTTCTGCGGTCGCTGGATGGCTGGTACCACCCATCCAGATTCGCCTTTATAAAGGCAAATTGGATTTTGTCGTAATGGGAGTTGGGTTTTTATACCCCGGATCACTGAAAAGTATCTTCCAGCTTGGAATGCCCGACGAGCGCAGGCTGCAGAATATCGGCCTGAATAATCGGCGCGACGTGTCTACTATCCTCGATAGAGGCAGGGATCTTTGTACAAAAATGGGCGAACACCTCGATCAAATGGCCGAGCGCTGGTGGTATGAGCTCAATGTAGCGTGCGATCACGAAGCCCGGTTCATCGTTTGCATTGAGGGCCGGAAAGTAAAATAAATCGCCGGGCTTAGGTGCTGTCAGATCCGTCATGAATTGGGTTAGTCGCAATAAATAAAAACATTCAGTTTTTTGCTATAAGCACTTTGAAGGAACTTGACTAGATCTTTCAATTCGCTGGAGTTTAAGTTTTTTAACTTTGTCGCTTTTTCGATTTCAGTCACTAAAGGTAGAATTTCGCCGAATAGAATACTTGTGTCGGCGTAATAATCAGAAAATTTGTGCGTCTTTGGGAAATCTTTTCTTGGTGCTGATGCGCCCATAAGAGCGCCATGGGTAGATTCACTCAAGCAAAAAACTGGAGTGTTCTCATTAATGTCTTTCTGATTTTCTGCTGCCATAAAGTCAAGAGGCATAAAAATTTCCATGTTGGACGGGACGAATATCACAGCACTTTATCAAATGAGGATCGTGATCTGTCAGGTTATCTCTAAATATCTTAAATAAATATTTAAGCTTTTCCCTGTGCCCGGCGGAATAATTGAGAATTTTAAGGGGCAGCGCTCAAGGAGTAAAAAGGTTAATGCGGGAGTTTCTTTGAATTGGCATTTGTAATTTACGAATTAAATGATAAGAATAAGTGATTCTGTCGTTTGTTTTTGAGCGTTCGTGATGTTTTTTGTATGAGTTGTTATTTTTCTGTTAGGTCTAAATTTATTATGGTCATACCTATCCTCGGGATAGCGTAAACCAAATAAGCAGTCAATTACTGTATCGACATTTTTGCCATAGTCCTCAGGGAACCCGATTTTTTCAGCAAGAGCTACGTACAGTTGATCCAAGCCTTCTATTTTAGAAAAGTCCAGTTCAATAATCTCTTTTATATTCACAAATCTCACCTGCCAAGGTTGATTTCTATGAAGGAAATCATGGGGATTGGAGTGTAATGGACTTTAAATAAAATAGTCCCGTTTTCCCCTTTGGTAAGTTTGCTCGCTTACTATCAGCTGGCCACTTTGCTCTTAAAAAGGCAAGGTGTTTTTGATGGCTGAAAGTTTCTCCACTATGGCACCTCTGCTGATTAAGTGACTCAATGCTTCATCGAGACTCGGAAATGTCAGTATTTCTTCGTTTTCATCATCTTCAATGACTTCCATTTGGGACTCGTCTATTGAGAAAAAATAGGTGTAATACAGATTGTTCTGTTTTTTTATGGCGTATTGAAATAGAAATGAGGCCCCATCTATTTCACGTCTTTCCTCGTAGCCTCGGCGTTTCCCAGCGTTGAGTGCCTCTATGAGATTGTTCATACTCTAACCTGTAATATCAATGCGGACCATTGTGCCATCGGCGCGCTTAATGTTGACGTGCGGTAGTTCACCGTGGCCTGTACCTTTCGGATCGTCGTGGCCATAAACACGACCTGTTTCTTTATTAATGGGGTAATCTTTTCTGTATCGTACTTTTCCATCTCTCTTTTTGAATTGGTCCATCTTGTTTTTCTTTCTTATACCTTGGGCGTCTTGCGATCCTATGCCTCTGACTTTTTGGCTGTTTGGAAATGCTTCTTTCAATAACTCGTTCGCTTCTTTTTTAGTTTTCACTTTTACGACGGTTTTTTGAGGGCCGTTACGCAGGGCGTCCACTTTCTTGGCGCAGGCTGCCAGGCCCAAGGGGTCTGACCACATGAATGGGTTGGGTGAGTAGGCATAGGTGTTTAGACCTCCCGCCAACCCAATCGGATCCGGCGTAGTAAACCGCCCCACATCCGGATCATAAAACCTGAACGTATTGAAATGCAGCCCCGTCTCCCGATCCAGGTACTGCCCCTGGAACCTCAGGTTCTGCTCTTCAATAAAGTAAGGCTCCCGCACCTCCTCCACGGTATTGCCCCACACCCGATAAGTCGCCTGCCACAGGGTGTGCCCATCAGCCTCGGTCAGTTGCTCCGGCAAGCCATTGAGGTCGTTGTGGTAATAGCGAATTTTTTGCAGCGCCCCGATGCCATCGACGCGGGCCAGGGGTTGGTAGCCTTCGTCTTCATAGAGGTAAAGGCTGGTCTGGCTGTGCTTTTGCTCCTGTAACAGGCGTAAACCGTCCCACATGAACTGGGTTTCGCCCAGTGGATAGCCATTGCTGTCATGTTCGGTTTTTCCGATGCGTCGGCCCAGCGGGTCGTAGGCCATGCGCACCACGCTGCCGCCTTCATTGCGCACTTCAATCAGCCGGCTTTCGGCGTCGTAGGCAAAGTATTGTACGCCACGGGCGCCGCTGCGTTTTTCGATCATCCGGCCAAAGGCATCGTAGCGGTAGCGTTTGTCCTGATAGGTCAGCAGCTTGTTATGCACCACCAGCCCGGCCCCGGACTGTGGGCCGTCCAACAGGTTGGCGGCCGCGTCGTAGGCGAAGGTTTCGCGCTGGCCGTGCAGGCTGTCCTGGCTGGCGATGACGCGGCCGGTGGCGTCGTAGTGCAGCAGTTGGCGATGCTGCGTAGAGGGTTGCTGGTCGAGCTTGCCGATCAGGTTGTCGGCGGGGTCGTATTCGAAGTGCTTCTGTACCGCCGCCGGCAACAACGCCGGCTGGCTGGTGTGGCGGCGTTGGCGCGCGCGCAGGCGGCCGCTGCGGTCGTACTCGCTGCGGGTGCTGATCTGGCCTTGGGTGCGCAGGACTTCGCGGTGCAGGCGGTCGCGCTCAAAGTCACTGATGAGTTGGCCGTCGAGGTTGATCTGGTGCAGATGGCCGCTGCCGTAGTACAGGCGGTTGAGCCAGCGGCCGTCCGGCAGTTGGCTCTGGATCAGGTTGCCGAGTTCATCGTAGTGGTGCTGCAGTTCGCCGGCCGAGCTGCGTTCGGTGAGCAATTGGCCAACCGCGTCATAGGCAAAGCTCAAGGCTTGGGCATTGCCCTGCAGGTCGGTGAAGGACACGTCCGTAAGCTGGTCCAATGGATCGTAGGTGTAGTCGGTACGGCCATCTTCGGTGGTTTTGGCAATCAATCGGCCAACCGCATCGCGTTCCAGTCGATGCACGATGGGGGCGGGCGGCGTCTCGGGGACCACGGCCATGCCTGTGTCGTAAGGTGCCGCCAGGGCGGTCATGGTGGTGACGTTGTCCAGGCGGTCGTAGCTGTAGCGCTTGGCGCTGCCGTCGAGATCTTGCTGCTCCGTCAACCGATCCCCATCATCCCAGACAAACCGATAACGTTCGCCGTTCTCGTTGATCAGCGCCTGCAGCCGACCAAAGCTGTCATACCCGAACTGCACCTGCCGGCCATGGGCATCGGTGCGTTGGCGCACCTGGCCGCGCCGGTTGTGTTGATAGCGTGTGGTGTGGCCGGCCGGGTCGGTGTAAGCGGTCAGTTGGCCGCTGATATCTCGCTGGTACTGCTCGCGACGACCGTCGGGTAATTGGCTGCTGAGCAGGCGGCCCTGGGCGTCATAGTGGAATTGGGTACGTTCGCCGAGGGCGTCGGTGATGACTTGCAAAAAGCCCTGTTCGTTGTAGCTGAACCGTGTCGGGTAACCCGAGCAGTCGACGTGCTCGAGCAGTTGCCCGAGCGGGTTCCAGCGCAGTTTTTTGCTTTTGCCCGTGGCGTCGATGATCTCGACGACTTGGCCATGGGCGTCATAGCGATAACGGGTGACATGGCCCAGCGGGTCAATGGCGACGGTGCAGTTGCCGCGCTGATCATAGCGGTAGCGCCAGCTGTTGCCGGCGGCGTCGGTTTGCACCAACGGCAGGGCCCAGTGCTCGAGCCATAACGTCGAGTCGCTGCGCCCCAGTGGGTCGGTTTCGCCGATGAGGTTGCCGGCCTCGTCGTAGCTGTATTCATAGCGGCCGCCGTGAGGGTCGGTGGCGTTGAGCAATTGACGCTCGTCGTTCCATTCGAACAGCCAGGTCTGGCCGAGGTTGTCACTGTAGCGGGTGATCTGGTGCTGGCTGTTCCAGTGCCGGGTGCTGACACGCTGCAAGCTGTCGGTAATGCGTGTGGTGCCGGCCAGCAGGTCATAGTCGAACCGGTAAGCATCGCCTTCATTGGTCCAGTGCTTGACCACCCGCCATTCCTGGCCATCCATCAGGGCCCACTCGTAAAAGCAGTGCAAGCCGGTGGGCAACTGGTGTTCCACCATGCGCTGCCTGGTGTCGTAGGCGAAGCGCCGTTGCACCTGGCCGCTGGCATCGCGTACCTCGGCCAGGTTGCCGATGGCGTCGTAACCATAGCTGACGAGCACTTCTCGGCGTTGATCGGGGTACACGCGCTCGATGCGGGTTACGTGGAGCGGGTCGCGGATCAGTTCGACCTGCACCAGGTCGAAGGTGTCGCGCAGCCGCACCAGGCTTCCGGCCTCGTCATAATCAAGGTAGATGCGGTTGTCGTTGCGGTCACCCAGTTGGCTCAGGCGCAGCCGCGACGGGTTTGCCGGGGTGGCTTCGAACAGGCGATACACACCATCGTCGCTTTCAATCAGTAACGGCCCATCGCGGTGGCGCCGTACAGCAAGCCCTTCACCGGCACTGAACACCGCGCCGCCCAAGGGGATGGTGCCCATGTCGATGGGCCGGCCCTGTTCGTCGGTGTAGACAAGCGTATCGCCGCCTTCGGGGTGGGGCAGCACGTCGACGCACACTTCGTAGGGCACGCTCCAACCGGCGCCAAACAAGCTGCCTTGGCGTTCGTCGCGGCTGTTGTAGACGCGTTGCCAGTCAATCGGCAACAGGCCGGGCAGGACGAAATCCAGATCATCATCGCCGCCGAGCACCTTGGCCCCGGTGGCCGCATGTACCGGGTTCGACGAGCCCATGGCCGCGTTGGCCGCAGCACCCATGGCACTGCTGACGGCCATCGACACCGCCCCGCCAACCAGCATGCACGGCAATTTGCTGAAGAACTTGCCCTTGCCCCCCTTGAGCATCAGCAGCACTGTCACGGCCAGCCCGACCCCCGGGGTCTTGCCGCTGCGAATTTCGCGTACCACCACCGAACCGCCGCCGATGGTGACGTCGGAGGAGATCAGCCCGGAGGACACCACTTTCGCATCGCAGGTGCTGCGGTCACCGCTGCGTACCGCGGGCTGGCCGTTGATGGTCACCTTGGCCGAGCCTTCGGCCATGAACTGTGGCGGCATCGGTGGGTGCTTCATGCAAAGCACCAGGTCTTCGAGCTTGGTCTCTGTGCCTGGCGCAGGCGAAGCCACGGTGGGGCGCCACATCTGTGAGAAGAACTCGCCTGCCATGTCCAGGTAACTGGCTTCTTCTTCCGGCGCCTGCATTTCCAGCTCGGTACCGGCCGGTGCCACATGGGACACAACCGCCCCGGCGGCACGGGCCGAGGGGATGTTATTGGTAAACGTGTCGAAGGAACCGGTGAGGATATTGGCCTGCACCGTCGGTGGGAACAGCGCGTTGCCGATGCCCTCGCATAAATTGCTCAGGCCCTTGTCGGCCCCGCTCTTGCTCATCGCAAGCCCCACGACCACGCCCACGACCGCGCCGAGGAGGAAGCACCCCAGCCCGCCCGTGACAACCGTGATCCCGGTGGCGGCGACTACTGCAGCGGTGGCCAGCGCCGTAATCGCGATGTTCGCCGCCACCTCCAGCACGCCGCCGAGAATGTCGGCCATCATCGACGTGTGGTCCATGGCATCGCCCATTCGGGCGGCCCATAACGCGTCAGACATGCAGGATGCCCATCACGCAGGCACGTCGAACGACAACGAGTTTTTGATGATCGCCCAATGCGCCGCCTCAGCATCACCAAGCTTGTCGGCCTTTACATAACTCAAGGCAAGCATCTTGCGCGTCCCCGGCAACACCAGGGCCAACTGGTACTGGAACACCTTGTCGTTGCCCTTGTTGAACTGGCTGCGCAGCTCGATCCCTTCGACCTCCTGGGCGGCGCCCAGGCGTACCGGCACGCTGGGCAGGCAGCGCAGGTCCTGCACCTGTTTTTCCAGGCGCTTGAGCTGGTCGTCGAAGTTGCTGTGCAAGGTTTCGCCTTCCGCCAGCAAGCTGCGGCTGACGATCAGCGAAGTCCCCAGTCCCGGGAACTTGAGGATATTGATCGTCGCGTCCTGCAGCTCGCCGGCGGGCAGTTGAAACTGGAATTCGTTGATGCGGTACGTCATGGCAAACAGGTCTCGTCAGGAGCTTTTAGGCGCGGGGAACGCGGCTTTGATATTGGCGTCGATGCTGGTTTTTATACCTTGGCCATCCGGTGTGGCGCCAGGCCCGCCGCCGTTGTTGAGGTGCAGCACGCCGCCGGTGTTGAATTCGGCGTCGCCGCTGGCGTAGAAGCTGATTTGCACGCCAGTGAGGTTGATCTGCCCGCTGGCGTTCAACTCGAGGATGCTTTCCCCGCACACCAGGCGCAGGTTTTCGCCGACCTCGATGACATAGCTCTGGCTGATGCTGTCGGTCTTCTTCTGGCCAACGGAGAGCACGTCTTCCTGCTTGACGATGCGCAGGCGGTTATTGCCAATGGTCACCGTCTCGTTATGCCCAATGCTCTTGTTGCGGTCATGCCCCACCGAGTGGCTTTCATCCACCTCCACCACGATGTCCTGATTGCGCTCGGCATGGATGTACAGCTGCTCCAGGCCCTTCTTGTCCTCCATGCGGATTTCATTGAAGTTCGCCGGGCTGCCGCCCTTGCTGGAGCGGCTTTTCATCCCGCTCTGGGTGGCGTTTTCCGGCAGGTCGTAGGGCACCGTCTGTTCGGCGTTGTACACCCGCCCGGTAATGATCGGCCGGTCCGGGTCGCCCTCAAGGAAGCTCACAATCACTTCCTGGCCGATGCGCGGGATCTGCATCGAACCCCAGTTCTTGCCGGCCCAGGATTGCGACACGCGAATCCAGCAGGAGCTGTTTTCGTTGGACTGATCGTGGCGGTCCCAATAGAAATGCACCTTTACCCGGCCATACTGGTCGGTCCAGATTTCCTCGCCCTTGGGCCCGACCACCAGTGCGGTCTGCGGGCCTTTGACGATGGGCCGGTGGGTGTTGGCCAGCGGGCGGAAGCTCTGTTGAGCGTCGATGCAGGTCAGGCTGCTGTCGAACTGCGCCGACGCCGCGCCGCCTCCGGATTCCAGGCGCTCCTGGGTGATGTAGTAGCGTGCGCCGAGGATCAGGTACTCGCGGTTCTGGTCGCGGCGGCTGAAGCCGGTGAGGCTGAACAAATGGCCGGAGCCCAGGCCCCGGGCGTTGCCGCTGAACTCCACTTGTTCGTGCAGGGTTTGCAGGGCTTCGATACGGGTGCGTGCGTAGTGTTCGCCGTCTTCGCTTTTGACGTAAGTGCCGGGGTAGTCGTACAGCGGATAGTCGCCGGCGGTGTGCGGGCGCGGCATGGCCGAGCGCACGTCGATGCTGGCGCTGGGGCGCTGAAAGTCGTAGTCGTTGAGCTCAAGGGAACCGGGCTGGACTTGCTGCACCAGGTGCCAGTTGTGCATATGGTCGCGTTCGCGCTGCTGCTCGTCCTTGGGGTAGTAGGGCACCGAGGTGTAGCCAGGCACCGTGGCGTGGGCGCCATAGGCGTCGGCCAGCACCAGCACATGGCGGTCCTGCTCGTGACGGAAGAAGTAGTAGATGCCTTCCTGTTCCATCAGGCGGCTGACGAAATCGAAGCTGGTCTCGCGGTACTGCACGCAGTATTCCCACTCGCGATACGGCCGGCTCAGGGCATCTTCGAAGTCGGAAAAGCCCAGGTCGCGGAACACCTGCTTGATGATCTGCGGGATGCTCAGGTTCTGGAAAATCCGGCAGTCGGAGGTGCGGCTCAGCAGCCATAACCACGGGCGCAGGGTCACCTGGTAACTGGCGAACTGGCCCTGGTCGATGTTCTGGCTGCAGCGTGCGACGAGCCCATGGAAATACCGCTCGCCGCCATCCGCCAGTTGCAGGCTGACGCTCATCGGCTTGCCCAGCAACTGGTTGAGATCGATATTGGCGTCCAGCGAGTTCAGTTGCAGCTCGTAGCTGAACAGCCGCCCCAACTCTTCGTCACCGCCCATTTCATTGAGCAGCAGCACATCCGGCCCCAGGGGGCTGGTGATCTTGGCCAGGCGTGAGGCTTGGTTGAAAAGCATCGGTTGTCCCGTAAGTGTCTTAATAACTGAAGAAACCGAATCCGATGTGGGAGCGGGCTTGCTCGCGAATGCGGTGCATCAGTTGATACATCCGGCGACTGACTCACCGTATTCGCGAGCAAGCCCGCTCCCACATTTGGATTGCACTTCGTCAGGTTATTCGGTGTCGCTGAAGGTGTAGTGCAATTCGTTATCCCGCGTGCCGATTCGTACCCCGGCCAGTGCCTTGCCTTCGAGCATGCGCGTGAGGAACTCACGGCTCATGTCCGGCAGCAGGCTGTTGGTGAGGATAGTGTCGATCATCCGCCCGCCGCTTTCGGTTTCGGTGCAGCGCGAGACGATCAGGTCGATCACCGCGTCGTCGTAGTCGAACGCGACTTTGTGGGTGTTCTCTACACGCTTCTTGATGCGGTCCAGTTGCAGGCGGGTGATCGCCTTGAGCATCACGTCGCTGAGCGGGTAATACGGAATCGTCACCAGGCGCCCGAGCAGGGCCGGCGGGAAGATTTCCAGCAGTGGCTGGCGCAGGGCCTTGGCGATGTCCTCCGGGTCGGGCACGTTTGCCGGGTCTTTGCAGACGTGGGAAATCAGCTCGGTGCCAGCGTTGGTGGTCAGCAGGATCAAGGTGTTCTTGAAGTCGATCACCCGGCCTTCGCCGTCCTCCATCACGCCCTTGTCGAAGACCTGGAAGAAAATCTCATGCACGTCCGGGTGAGCTTTTTCCACTTCGTCCAGCAGCACCACGCTGTAGGGTTTGCGCCGCACGGCTTCGGTCAGCACGCCGCCTTCGCCATAGCCGATATAGCCCGGTGGCGCACCTTTGAGGGTCGATACGGTATGGGCTTCCTGGAACTCGCTCATGTTGATGGTGATCACGTTCTGCTCGCCGCCGTACATGGCTTCGGCCAGGGCCAGGGCGGTTTCGGTCTTGCCCACGCCGGAGGTGCCGGCCAGCATGAATACGCCAATCGGCTTGCTCGGGTTGTCGAGGCCGGCGCGGGAGGTCTGGATGCGCTTGGCGATCATCTGCAACGCGTGGTCCTGGCCGATGATGCGTTTCTTCAGGTGCTGGTCGAGGTTGAGCACCGTCTCCAGTTCATTGCGCGCCATACGGCCCACCGGGATGCCGGTCCAGTCGGCAACCACCGAGGCCACGGCCTGGTAATCCACGGTCGGCAGGATCAGCGGGGTTTCGCCTTGCAGGGCGCTGAGGCGCTGTTGCAGGTCCACCAGTTGTGCGCGCAACTCGTCGTTGCCGCTGTCGACAGCGCCAGCCTTCTCGCGCAGGGTCGCCCGGGTGGCGAGCAGCTCGTCCACCAGGGTTTTCTCGTCGGCCCAGCGGCTTTCCAGCGTTGCCAGGCGCTCGCGCTCGGCGCTCAGCAAGGCTTCGCTATTGCTCTGGCGTGCACCAATGGCGATGCCGATAGCATGCTCACGGGCGATGATTTGCAGCTCGGTTTCCAGGGCTTCGATACGGCGGCGACTGTCGTCCACCTCGGCCGGCACTGCGTGCAGGCTGATGGCGACGCGGGCGCAGGCGGTGTCCAGCAGGCTCACCGATTTATCCGGCAACTGGCGTGCCGGGATATAGCGGTGGGACAGCTTCACCGAGGCTTCCAGGGCTTCATCGAGGATCTGCACCTGGTGGTGTTTTTCCATGGTCGAGGCCACGCCGCGCATCATCAGCAGCGCCTTGTCTTCCGACGGCTCGGCCACTTGCACTACCTGGAAGCGGCGGGTCAGGGCCGGGTCTTTCTCGATGTGCTTCTTGTACTCGGCCCAGGTGGTGGCCGCCACCGTGCGCAAGGTGCCACGGGCCAGGGCCGGCTTGAGCAGGTTGGCTGCATCACCGGTGCCGGCGGCGCCACCGGCACCGACCAGGGTGTGGGCTTCGTCGATAAACAGGATGATCGGTTTTGGCGAGGCCTGGACGTCTTCGATGACCTGGCGCAGGCGCTGTTCGAATTCGCCTTTCATGCTGGCGCCGGCTTGCAGCAGGCCCACATCCAGGCTGCGCAGTTCTACGTCCTTCAACGCCGGCGGCACGTCGCCGGCGACGATGCGCAGGGCAAAACCTTCGACCACCGCCGTCTTGCCCACCCCGGCCTCACCGGTGAGGATCGGGTTGTTCTGGCGTCGACGCATCAGGATATCCACCAGTTGGCGAATTTCTTCGTCACGCCCCACGATCGGGTCGAGCTTGCCGCTGCGCGCCTGCTCGGTGAGGTCCACGGTGAAACGCTTGAGAGCTTCCTGCTTGCCCATGGCACTCGGCGCCATGGCGCCGCTGGCTTCGCCCGGCACTGCACCGGCGTTGAAACCGTCACTGGCGCTCAGGGCGTTTTCCGGCGAATCACCGACATATTCATCAAAGCGCTCGCTCAGGGCCTCGGCCTTGATCTTGTCGAACTCCCCCGACAAACCCAGCAGCGCATGCCGCAGGCTCGGCGTCTTCAGAATGCCCAGCACCAGGTAGCCGGTACGCACCTGGCTTTCGCCAAACATCAGGCTGCCGTACACCCAGCCGCGCTCTACTGCTTCTTCCACGTGGGACGACAGGTCGGTGATCGAGGTCGAGCCACGGGGCAGGCGGTCCAGGGCTTCGGTGAGGTCGCGGGCCAGGCGCGCCGGCTCGACGTTGAACTGGCGGATGATGCGATGCAGGTCCGAGTCCTGCAGTTGCAGCAACTGATGAAACCAGTGGGCCAGCTCCACGTAGGGGTTACCGCGCAATTTGCAGAACACCGTGGCGGCTTCGATGGCTTTGTAGGCCACGCTGTTGAGTTTGCCGAACAGTGCGGCGCGACTGATTTCACCCATGCTCTGAATTCCTTGAGGTGGTGGCCTGATCGGCGTAATGCCGGGCCAGGATTAGGTCGTTGGCGTCGTGCCCGGGTTGGCCGAGCCACGTGTTGAAGCCCAGGCGGAACTGGCCGTTGAGTTGCAGCGCCGGGACTTCGGGTTGTTGCAGAACCAGGTTCAAGTCCCAGTCCAGTTCATGGCCCAGGTACTCGGCAACCCAGGCCACAAGTTCGTTGAACGGCTGGCTGCCGGGCAACATGCCCATGTAGTCGTCCAGCATGAGCGGGCCCAGGCGGATGCGAAATTTATGCTGGCGGTCCCACACATGGCTGCCCAGGCAGAAGTCCACGCCCAACTGATTGGCGCTGACGCTGACCCGGCTGCGCTCTGGCAGCTCCAGCCATTGGCCGACGTACTCTTCAATCTCCACCGGCAGGCCGAAATACTCGCCGAGAATCGCCTTCAGGCCGTCCGGGTAGCGGGTTTGTGCCGAGAGGTGGCCGCTGTAATGCAGCTTTGCGGTGTCGGGGATCAGGCCCTGGTCGAGCAGGCTGGGCATGCCCCGGCCACTCAAGGCGGCGAGGCGTGCGGACCAGTAATCATCGTCGGGCCGATCATGGCTGACGGTCGGCCGTGCTTCGGCCCAGGCGCGGTAGAACAGGGTCAGCAGGCGGTGGTGGAACACATCCAGGAAGCGCTTGCTGGTGCTGTCGGCGTTGTTGCGCTGGCGTTCGCGCACGTATTCGGTGATGTGCAGCGGCAGCGGGCCATTGGGGCCGCCGAGGCCAAAAAAGAACTGCTCCAGGCGCGCAGGCGTGCCGTCGGCGCCGGGCGCTACCGACGCCAGGGTGGCCGGGGCGAAGGTGCAATCGGCCTGTTGTCCGAGGCGCAACGGGTCATCGGCCAGGCGCAGGGAATGGCCCAGGCGCGGCAAGTCCGGCGATTCGCACTCGATACGGCGCAGCGCCTGGAAGAAGTCATATTCCCAGGGCTCCTGGTGCATCGCCTCCAGGGTACTCACAGGGTCGGACGACGTCCGGGCTTGGCTTTCCATCGCATGATCTCGCCGCGTTCGGTGGTACGGATCACCGTCTCGGTAAAACTGTTGATCGACACATAACGCGCCAGGAACCGTTCCAGCACCGCACCGAGCAGGAACACGCCGGTACCGCGAAACGCGTTTTCATCAAATTCCAGGGTGATCTCCAGGCCACGACCAAACACGATCGGGCCGGGCATCGGTAGGCGGCGGGTCACCGCTTTGCTGCTGACCTCGCGCAGGCCTTCGATCTGCAGTTGCAGGGCGGCGTCGTTGCTGTCGCCATACAGGCGCAGCAGTTCACGCAACGCGGCGGCGCCCTGGCCCTCGCTGAGGGACAGGTAGTTGAGCGACAACTGGCTGATCAGCCGCCAGGCCTTGGCATCATGGGCGTGGCTGGCGCGCGGACGGCTGGGCCCGGCGACGCAGCGCACGGCCAGCACCGGGGCGCTGTCGGACAGGGTGAAGTCAGTCTTGCCGTTGCCCACGCTCATGAACAGCGGCAGGTCGCGGTTGGTGCACAGCGCGGTCACGCCCAGTTGGCGCAGGTCGTGGCGGTAGGGCGCCTGCTGACTGTCGACCAGGCTGACAAAGGTCTCGCTGCCCACATACGTGGAGCGCGGGCCATTGCGCCGCTGGTCGCTGGATAGCACGCGTGGCTCGCGGCGCACGCTGTAATAACTCTGGTCGCGGCCGTAGCGCGACGGATCGCGCACGGCGTAGAACGGTAAAAAGGCTTGTTCCGGCCCGGTGCCATGGCCGGTGATGCCGCTCAGGGAGTGAATCTCGAAGTCCATGGGCCGAGTGCGGTCGGCAATCACATGGTGCTCGTTGACCCGTTCGGACAGGTGAATCCGGTCCACGCGCTTGGGGAACAGGTTGATCGCCGGGGTGCAGAACGGCACGAATTGCGCGGCGCCCACACTGCCTTCCAGGCTCGGGTCGTGGCGGTCGAACAGCACGATCAACTCCAACTCCTGGCCATCGCAGCGTCGTACCGCGCGGCTCAGTTCAGCGAACTCGACGAACAGGAAGCGATGGGGCAGGGCGAAGTATTCCTGCAACAGGCGATAACCCTGGAACGCCCGCGATACCACTGGCATCGCCGCCTCGGCGTCGTCGAACCCGCGCGGACGCAGTGCGTCCTGTGGCAGACGCTCCACCCAGTCACCGCCGGGCTGGCGCGCAAACACCGCGCAAACATTGCCGAGCAACTGCTCGTAGAGGCGGAACGGTTGCTCATCGGCGCCGCTCAGGTACAGCGGCAGGCTGTCCAGGGCCAGGCTGTTGAAGGGCAGCTCGGCGCCGGTACGCAAGGTCAGGCGCAAACCGGCCTTGGCCTTGGGTTCGCTGGCGGCCAGGCGCCCGAGCACGGCGGACGGGTTGCCGAAGTAATCGGCCTGGCTGACCTGCAACGGCCACAGCATCACCGGATGCGCGGTGCGGTACTCGCAGCAGGTCTGGGTTTCGCGGCCCAGGGCGGCACGCAATACGGTGTCGCGAGGCAGTGGAAAGCCGCTGGCCAGGGAGCCCTCATCGGGATCGGCCTGCAGCTGCACCACGGTCATCGACGGGGTCGGCGCCAGGTAGTGCGGGTAGGCGATTTCCAGCAGATTGTGGGTGAAGGTCGGGTACTCGGCATCGAGCTTGAGCTGCACCCGGGCGGTGAGATAAGCGAAGCCTTCGAGCAAACGCTCGACGTACGGGTCGGCGCAGTCCATGCCGGACAGGGTCAGCCGGCTGGCGATCTTCGGGTATTCCTTGGCGAACTCCGCAGCGCTCTCGCGCACATGGTGCAGTTCCTGGTTGTACAGCTCCAGCAGGCGCGGGTTCATGGGCGTCTCCGCTGGTCGGCATTGACCACACGTACATGGCCGGACTCCAGGTCCAGGTCGGTCTGCAGCAGCAGGCGCAAGGGCACCGGCTGCGCCCACAGGTCGCCTTCGATCTCGAAACTCAGGGCGTTGTGATTCATCTCGCCATGGGCCACGCGCGCCTTGACCCGCAGGGTGTGGCGCAGGATGCGCGGCTCGAAGGTGGCAATCGCCTGGTAGATCAGGGCTTCCAGAGCATTGATATCGACACTCGATGCACTGTTGCCCGCCAGCGCCGGCAGGCCGTAATTAATCACCGACGTCCCCGCCGGGGTGTGCAACGTGGCATCGGCGCTGAGCAGCGACGTGGTATTGAGCAGCCACGCCAGGTCCCGCAGCACCGAGGCTTTGAGCTGGGTCAGGGACAGCACGCGCTTGTCCGCGCTTTCCTTGGGATTGCTCGGCTCGTCGTCGGTCAACCGGTCCAACAGGGACGGTTGCAGGCGGTCGCGGGTGGCGATTTCGGTTACCACGTAAAGGGCGCTACATACATTTTTTGGTCACCACCCGAGCCGCAGGCCGCAAAGGTGCTAACTGCCCCTGCCTCAAAAGTCCCCTGAAACTGGCGAACAGCTTGCATCTTGCTCAGGCAGTCATGGCTGGGCGCAGGCATTTTCTCGCTACGCCAGACCGCAAAAATCGGAGTGTTGTTGAACGTCTCTACCCGCAGCTTCTGCTGTGCATCCAGGCTGAAGCTGCAAGGCCATTCCATGTCTAACTGCATGCGAGTCTGGTCGGGCTTGACCAGTGTGCAGCGACCTTGGTCGTCCATCAGGCTCAGGGGCTGGCCGACAAACATCGCTTGTGTGGAAGCGGTTGGCGTAGGTGCGTCTTCTGCCGCGCATGCGCTCAGGCTCACAAGGTTCGCGGCCAGGACTGCAACAATAAAAGGCCTGCGCATTACAAAAGCTCCCAGAACCAGATTTCCTTGGCGCTTGAGGACAGATCACCACTCTTGGTCAGGCCACGGTTCCACAGGTCGATATGGTCGCCAGTGGGCCGGCCAGCCCGATCTGTATTGGTCTGGTAGCAGTCCTTGAAGAAAATGATGCCGGTCTTGCCCCGCAATATGGCGCGGTCGGCCACGCTGGTGGTATAGGTCTTTGGTGGGCTGAGCTGGCGTTTTTTCGACAGCCAGTGCGCCAGCGATTCTGCGCCTCGGGCGTGTCCGTGCACACAGAGCGGGCCGAGGTTATAGGTCGACGAGTTGACCGGTAGCGTGCGTTCGCCGCACAGCGCGATGCTCACGCGAATGGCGCACTGGTTTGCCCAGCCATCGTTGCACGCGGGGTCGGCATAGGTGTAGCGCGGATAGCTGTTCCACAAATTAATAAACGAAGGTTTGGCCATGACTCAGATACCGAAAAGAGGAAGGTCGAAATTCGAGCAAGCACCAAAATCCCCCGGCGTGTGGCGCCGGGGGGCTTCGTATCAACGCTTGGTGTTGGAACGGATATTCCAGCCGAACTTGATCGGGCCGCCGTCCTTGGTGCCGTCGGCTTTCTGCGGCTGGTAGTCGACCATCACCTGGGCAAAGTTCAGGGTGACGTTTTCGGTCAGGCGATCATCGCTGCCCGAACCGCCGGTGCTCAGGGAGGTGATCAGTACTTCTTCGAGGTTGATGATCATGTACTCGACCTGGCTTTCGCCGCCGGCCTTGCGCACGGTCAGCTTGACCTTGTCGATGTGCTTGCCGCTGGCGCAATGCATCATCAGGTTAGGCGAAGCCTTGTCCACGTACTTGGTCAGCGACAGGTCCTGGATATTCACCTTGCCCGCACCGCCGCCACTGCCAACGTGCATGTTGCCGGACTGGGCCATGCCCCAGCTCCAGTTCAGCACGTCGATTTCGTCCTTGTGGGCCTTGTCCATGGACTCGCCCTTGATGTCGCCGATCTTGATGAAAATATCAACAGCCATGTTTTCTCCCTGTGTGGCACGGGCCACTTGATTTGGTGATCGTTCCCACGCGGAGCGTGGGAACAAGCGAATGACTTACGCGCTTTTTGCCGAAGGCAGTTTCGATACCAGGCGCAGCGACACGGTCAGCCCTTCGAGCTGGTAGTGCGGACGCAGGTAGAACTTGGAGTTGTAGTACCCCGGGTTGCCTTCGACGTCTTCCACGATCACTTCCGCCGCAGCCAATGGGTGCTGGGCCTTGGTGGTTTCGGTGGAGTGCGCCGGGTCGCCGTCGACGTAGTTGAGGATCCAGTCCTGCAACCAGCGCTGCATCTCGTCCTTCTCTTTGAAGGAACCGATCTTGTCGCGCACGATGCACTTCAGGTAGTGGGCGAAACGGCAGGTGGCGAACAGGTACGGCAGGCGCGCGGCCAGGTTGGCGTTGGCGGTGGCGTCCGGGTCGTCGTATTCGGCCGGTTTCTGCAACGACTGGGCGCCGATGAACGCGGCGAAGTCGGTGTTTTTCTTGTGCAGCAGTGGCATGAAACCGTTCTTCGCCAGCTCCGCTTCACGGCGGTCGCTGATGGCGATTTCGGTCGGGCACTTCATGTCCACACCACCGTCATCGGTGGGGAAGGTGTGGGCCGGCAGGTTTTCCACTTCACCGCCAGATTCCACGCCACGGATGCGCGAGCACCAGCCGTAGTGCTTGAACGAACGGTTGATGTTCACCGCCATCGCGTACGCGGCGTTGGCCCAGGTGTACTTCGAGCTGTCGGCGCCGTCGGTGTTTTCTTCGAAGGCGAAGGCTTCCACCGGGTCAGTCTTGGCGCCATATGGCAGGCGTGCCAGGAAACGCGGCATGGTCAGGCCGATGTAGCGCGAGTCTTCCGATTCGCGCAGCGAGCGCCAGCCGGCGTATTCCGGGGTGGTGAAGATCTTGGTCAGGTCACGCGGGTTCGACAGTTCCTGCCACGAGCCCATGCCCATCACAGTCGGCGATGCAGCTGCGATGAACGGTGAGTGCATCGCGGCGCAGACTTTCGACAGCTCGCCCAGCAGTTCCACGTCAGGTGGCGACTGGTCGAAGTAGTAATCGCCCACCAGGCAACCGTAAGGTTCGCCGCCGAACTGGCCGTATTCTTCTTCGTACATCTTCTTGAAGATCGGGCTCTGGTCCCACGCGGTGCCCTTGAATTTCTTCAGGGTCTTGTGCAGGTCAGTCTTGGAGATATTGAGCACGCGAATCTTCAGCTGCTCGTCGCTCTCGGTGTTGTTGACCAGGTAGTGCAGGCCACGCCAGGCGCTTTCCAGTTGCTGGAAATCCGGGTGGTGAATCACCTGGTTGACCTGGGCGGTGAGCTTGGCGTCGATGGCGGCGATGATCGACTCGATCGACTTGATCGCGTCGTTGGAGACCAGGTCGGTTTGCGCCAGGGCCTGCTCGGCCAGGGTGCGCACGGCCGTCTCGACGGCTTCGCGGGCACGCTCGGTCTTGGGCTTGAATTCTTGCAGCAACAGCGAGGCGAACTCACTGGTTTCTTCGGTGGCGCCCAGGTTCTGTGCGCCTTCGCGGGCGGTATTCTCGCTCATGATTACTGGTCCCCAGCAGGTTTTGGCGCGCTCGCAAGGGCCTGCAGCAGTGCCGGGTCCTTGATCGCCTTCATGATGATTTCTTCAGCGCCAGTCTTGCCGTCCATGTAGGTCAGCAGGTTGGCCAGCTGGGTACGCGCTTCGAGCAGCTTGTTCAGCGAGTCGACCTTGCGCGCCACGGCAGCCGGGCTGAAGTCGTCCATGCTTTCAAAGGTGATGTCCAGGCTCAGGTTGCCTTCGCCGGTCAGCTCGTTGGGTACGTGGAAGGCTACGCGCGGCTGCATGGCCTTGAGGCGTGAGTCGAAGTTGTCGACGTCCACTTCAAGGAACTTGCGATCAGCGACCGGCGCCAGAGGCTCGGCGGGCTTGCCGGCGAGGTCGGCCATCACACCCATCACGAAGGGCAGTTGGACCTTTTTCTCGGCGCCGTAAAGCTCGACGTCGTACTCGATCTGCACTCGAGGCGCGCGGTTGCGCGCGATGAATTTCTGAGAACTTTGCTTCGCCACGTTGCTGCTCCTGGTCGCTTGAGCGACGGTGTTGTTACTGCTCAGTCGGGCGGCTTACTCGCCGTCCGGGCCGCGCAGGTTTTCAAATTGGGACATGCCGTCGGGAATCAGATTGCGCACGATGGTCGCGAAATCGGCGTGCACCAGATTTTTCGCCCGGTTCAACAGCACCGGCAACGGGCTGGAAGGCTCGTGCCGGGTGTAGTACGCAAGGATTCGGTCCAGGTCGCGCAGCACCTCATCGCGGCTGGCGATCTCGCCAGTATTGCGGGGAGCGGCAGGGGCGGTGGCGTGTTCGACCGAGGCGTGGCTGTCGTCACTGACAACCTCGGGTTCACGGCTGTCGCCGCTCTGCGCAGCGAACTGGCTGAAAATCTGCAGGGCCTGCTTGAGCAGGTGTTTCAGCGCGCCGAGGTCTACGCCCTGGGCGGAACCGACTTGCTCGCTGACGTGTTTTTCAATGCTTTCACAGGCCGCACGGGCCTCGACGAGGGCTGCGTGGGTGGCTTGCAGCTGCTCTGGATCACTGTCGAGGAAGGCCCCGGCCAGTTGCTCGGTACCAAGGGTTTCGCCGGGGAAACTTTGCAGGCCGCTGGCGTTCAGGGCGCCACGCAGGCTCACGGGGCCAAACGCCCGCGAGCGCGTGAGGACACTTTCGCGCAGCAGGCGGATGTTCGTGTCGCAGGTCATTCCCGCCAGGGCGTTGATGCGTACGGTGGGGTCGTTGTGGTCATCGGCATCCAGGCGTGGATGCAGATCGGCCCAGTACTGCTGGAGCAGTTCACTGATCAGGGTCAGGACGCTGGCCAGCCCGCCAACACCTTGCAGGGCGAGGGAGCTTTGCAGCAAAAAATGAGTGATGCGCAGGTCTTTGCTGCGCTGCAGCAAGTCCAGGCACTGTTGCTGGATGCTGCGCCAGTCTGGCGGCTCGGCGGGCAAAATGGCGTCGCCCATGCTGCGCTCGGGTTGACCCTGGGCAGCACGTTCCAAGTGCAGGAAATCCGCGTCATATTCCAAGTCTTCGCCACACGGCGAAGTCGCAGAAACAGCGGTGAGCAGCAACGGCACATCCACCAAATTCGATCTCCATATCGGCCCTTTAGTCTTGGGCAATTCATGCGTTAGTTGCGCGGCTAGTTGCGCAATTTATCGGCATGTTTTCCTGGTCAGGTCAGCGCATTGATTTCAATGTGCCACTACTCATCTTCAAGAAGTTGTGCATTTTTGGTGTAGTAGTTATGCGTTGTCAAGGTAAGCTATTCGTCCTGTGTGACAGATGTGCGGTGTTTAACAACCTGTACGACCTGTGAGTCAAAATAGGAATTCCCTGACGCTTTTTGTCACATTGACTGGTTAAAATCGGCGATCATGCTGATAAGCCAGCCTTTTTGGCGTGGTTTAAAGGATTTGCCAGGGCGCGCTTGGGAAGGTATTTCCCTTGGACCGCTCGCGCGTGAGGTACAGCAAGGAGGCAAGATGTCACTGTGTTTGACTATTACTAGTTATCACAAGATCACCCCAGGTCAATGTCCGGAAAAGTCCATGGATAATGGAGTGATGGCAATTGGCCGCTCCAGTGAAAACGACTGGATATTGCCTGATCCAGAACGTTTGGTCTCCGCGCAACATTGCGTTATTCAATACAAAGATGGTCGTTACTATCTAACCGATAACAGTACTAATGGTGTGGAATTGGTTAACGCCGGCATTCGTTTGCGCCGGGGAAACAGTGAGCCATTACAAGATGGTGAATTGATCCGCATCGGCGATTACGAGATCCAGGCACGGATTGATTCCGGGGTGAAGGTGACCGACAGCCAGCCTTTCGGCACTGACGGCTCCAATAGTTTCGAAGCCCTCATGGGGCGCCAGGGTGCCGGTGTGGCCACGCCGCTGCCGACCCCGGTGATCGCCCCACAGTTCCAGGGGGCGTCGTCAATGGACACGCTACCGGACCTGTTTGATTTCCTCACGCCGACGGCCGTGCCGCCGCCCACCCAGCCTGACCATGTGCCGGCTGAGCAGCATGATTTCCGCCCGCCCGTGGCGGTTACCGTGCCCGCCCCCGAGCAGCCGCTGAACTCGGGCTCGGTGATTCCAGAAGACTGGGATCTGTTTGGCGAAACACCTACGCCGTCGATCAGCCCGCCACCACCTGTCATCGCGCCGCCTGAGCCGCCCCTCGCGCCCCCTGTGCTCGAGCCCGCGGGCCCTGTGGCAGACGGCAACCAACCCGATTTGCTGCAAGCCTTCCTGCGTGGTGCCGGTCTCGATCAACTGCGCCTGGACAAGGCCCAGGCCGAGGCGCAGATGGAAAGCATCGGCCGCAGCTACCGGCTGATGGTCGAAGGCTTGATCGACGTACTGCGCGCACGCAGCAGCCTCAAGGGCGAGTTCCGCATGCAGCAGACGACGATCCAGCCGGTGGAAAACAATCCGTTGAAATTCGCCCCGAATGCCGACGAAGCGTTACTGCTGCTGCTACGCCACGGCAACCAAGCGTTTATGGCGCCGGACCTGGCCGTGCGCGACAGTTTCGACGACCTGCGCGCGCACCAACTGGCGGTGATGGCCGGTGTCGAAGCGGCCATCAAGCATCTGTTGACGCGCTTCGAGCCGGCCCAATTGGAAGAGCGCATGGGCAAGCCCGGCGGGCTGTCGAGCCTGTTCAACGGCTCGCGCCAGGCCCAGTACTGGCAACAGTTCACTGAGCTCTACAACAGTATTTCCCGTGAGGCCCAGGAGGATTTCCAGGACCTGTTCGGCCGTGAATTCAGCCGGGCCTATGAAGCACACAGCGCACGACAGCGGCGCTGAAACCGGAACAACGGACAGCCACATACGTCATTGAGGACGCAGGATGATTTTCAGGTTTTTACTCGCAGCCGCCAGCGTGTTGCTGCTGACGGCCTGTGCCAAGGATGCCGCGCCGCCCCAGGCGCCAGAGGCACAAATCGACACCACCCGTGTCGAGTTGCACTTCCATGCCATCGCTGGGCTCAACCCCGGCACCACGGGCCAGCCAGCCCCGGTGCGGGTGCGGATTTTCGAGCTGAAAAACGCCGCTGCCTTCAGCCGTGCCGACTATTTCGCCCTGGCAGATCGCGCCCAGCCGACCCTTGGCCTGGACCTGCTGGACCAGGATGAAGTGGTGATCCAACCCGGCCAGCAATTGAGCATCCAGCGCGACCTCGATCCGGCCACCCGGCAGATCGGCCTGCTGGTGGGCTATCGCGAACTGGACCGCGCGCAATGGCGCACGGTGTTCAGCGTGCCGCCCCGCCAGGCCAGCGAATACCAGATCAGCCTTGATGTGCGCGCCGTACGTGCGCACCTCAGCGTTTCCCCATCCAGCCCTGCCCAATAAGAAGCAATCGGAGCCCCCATGTCCTGGAACAATCGCGTGGTCTGGTCGGAAGGCATGTTCATCGGAACGCAGCACTTCCAGCAGCATGACCGTTACCTGGAAAACCTGATTGATGCCCGCAGCCGCCCGCTGTCGGCCGGCGCCTGGGGGTTTTCCGAACTGCTGATCGACCAGGGCCTGCTGGCCCAGGGCAAGCTGGCCATTGTCTCGGCCCGTGGCCTGTTGCCCGATGGCACACCGTTCAATATCCCCCAGGATGACCTGGCGCCGAGCCCGCTGAACATCGACGACAACCTGCGTGACGGCCTGGTTTACCTGGCCTTGCCCCTCAAGCGTGCCGGTGCCCGCGATACGGTCGACGAAGGCGAGCCCCTGGGCGCTGCACGTTACCTGAGCCAGGTGCGCGAGGTGCGGGATGACAACGCACCCTTCGAGAACCGCGCGCCGGTGGCCGTCGGCTCCCGTGCCTTGCGCTTGCTGACCGCTGCCGATGGCATCAGCGACTACGCCGCCATCGGCCTGGTGCGCATCAAGGAAAAACGCGCGGACCGCGCCCTGGTGCTAGATGACAGCTACATCCCGCCGGTGCTCGATGTGGCCGCGAGCAAGCCGCTGACGGCGTTTCGCAGCGAACTGCTGGGCCTGCTGCACCAGCGCGGCGAAGCCCTGGCCGGGCGGGTGGTGGCCTCGGGTGCCGGTGGCGCCTCGGAGATTGCCGACTTCATGCTGCTGCAACTGGTCAACCGCGCCCAGCCGCTGATCCAGCACCTGAGCCAGTTGAGCCCGCTGCACCCGGAGCGTTTGTTCAGTGAACTGGTAAGCCTGGCCGGCGAGTTCTCGACCTTCTCCACCTCGGGGCGGCGCCCCGAGGAATACCCGCGCTACCAGCATGACGACCTGGCCCTCAGCTTCGCCCCGGTGATGCAGGCCCTGCGCGAGGCGCTGTCGATGCTGATCGACAGCAAGGCCACGCCTATCCCGATTGTCGAAAAAGCCTATGGCGTGCATGTGGCGATGCTGGCGGACAAAACCCTGATCGACAGCGCCAGCTTCATCCTTGTGGTGCGTGCCGATGTCCCGGGCGAAACCCTGCGTGCGCGCTTCGGCCAGCAGAGCAAGGTCGGCTCGGTGGAGCACATCCGCGACCTGGTCAACCTGCAACTGCCGGGCATCGGCCTGTTGCCGTTGCCGGTGGCGCCACGGCAAATCCCTTACCACGCGGGCTCCACCTACTACGAGCTGGATCGCGGCAGTGAGCATTGGCAGCAACTGATTCACTCCGGCGGCTTCGCCTTCCATATCGCCGGGCAGTTCCCGGGCTTGAACCTGGCCTTCTGGGCGATCCGAGGATAATCCGCGATGCATCCCAATGATGACGACCGCACCCAGTTCATGCCGCGTCCGGGTGGCCGAGCGCCGGAGCCTGCCCGCGCAGAACCAGCGCCTTTGTCGATGCCGGCGGCGCCGATCCTCACCGGCAAAAGCCAGGGCCTCAACCCGCTGGAAAGCGCCGCCGGCCCCTTGCTGGCACTGCTGACGCGCCTGCGCAATACCATCGCCCATCCCGCACCCTCAAGCCTGCGCGCGCAGTTGCTGGCCTACCTGCGCCAGTTCGAAGAACGCGCCGAGGCGGCCGGTGTGGCCCGCAACGAAGTGCTGTTGGCCCGCTACGCGCTGTGCACCGCCCTCGATGAAGCGGTGCTGAGCACGCCCTGGGGCAGCGCCAGTGACTGGGGCAAACAGAGCCTGCTGATCACCGTGCACAACGAAGCCTGGGGCGGCGAAAAGGTCTTCCAACTGCTGGACCACTGCCTGCAAAGCCCGCGCGAACGCCTGTATCTGCTGGAGCTGTTGTATCTGTGCATGTGCCTGGGTTTCGAAGGCCGCTACCGGGTAATGAACGACGGCCGCAGCCAGCTCGAAGCCCTGCGCGAACGCACGGCGGCGGCGATTCGCAGTGCCCGTGGCGAGCATGAGCGCGAGCTGTCGCCCCATTGGCGGGGCGTGACCGTGGCCCGCGATCGCCTGGCGCAATTCATGCCGCCGTGGATCGCCGTGGCCATCGGCCTGGCTTTGCTGCTGGCCCTACTGTTTGGCTTGCGCCTGAAACTGGCGTCGGATGCAGAGCCGGTGTTCAAGAACATCCATGCATTGGGGGAAATCCCGGTGCAGGCCATCGACCGCCCGGTGGCGCAGCCGAAAATCATCGAGCGCCCACGCCTGGCGGGCTTTCTGGTGGAGGACATCAAGGCGGGCCGGGTCGCGGTGGAAGATGCCGTCGACCGCTCCGTGGTGACGATCCGTGGCGATGAACTGTTCGCCTCGGCCAGCTCCAGCATTGTCGATGACTACCAACCCCTGATGCTGCGCATCGCCGACGCCATCCGCAAGGTCAAGGGCCAGGTGCGGGTGACCGGGCACAGCGACAATCGGCCGATTGCCACCCTGCGCTTCCCGTCCAACTGGGCCTTGTCCGAGGCGCGGGCCAAGTCGGTGCTGGAAATCCTCGCGGCCAAGACCGGCCAGGGCGAGCGCTTCAGCGCCGAGGGTCGCAGCGACACCGAGCCGGTGGCGACCAACGCCACAGCCGAAGGCCGTGCCCGCAATCGTCGGGTTGAAATCACCGTATTGGCGGAGGGCGTCGAGTGAAGGCGTTTTTCAGTTTTATGATTCGCTGGGTGATCCCCGTGCTGGGCCTGATTGCCCTGGGCCTGATCATCTGGTTTGTCGGGCCGTTGCTCGACGTGCTGGTGCCGGAAGGCCGGCGCTGGGCCTTGATCATCCTGGTCTTCGCGGTGTGGATTGCCTACCGCGTGTTTCGCATCATCCAGGCGCGCCGTCAGGCCGCCGAAGTGATGCGCAGCCTGGCCGCCGAAACCCCGGCCGACCCCAACAGTGTCGCCACTGCCGAAGAGTTGGCCACCCTGCGCCAACGCATGGACGAAGCCCTCGCGCTGTTGAAAAAGGCCAAGTTGGGCGGTGACGAACGGCGCAACCTCTATGAGTTGCCGTGGTACGTGATCATCGGCCCGCCGGGCTCGGGCAAGACCACCGCGCTGGTCAACTCCGGGTTGCACTTCCCCCTGGCTGCCCAGTTGGGTGCCGGTGCGGTGCGCGGCGTGGGCGGTACACGTAACTGCGATTGGTGGTTTACCGATCAAGCGGTGCTGCTGGACACCGCCGGGCGCTACACCACCCAGGACAGCAACTCCACGGTGGATAAAGCCGCCTGGCTGGGCTTCCTCGACCTGCTGAAAAAGCAGCGCGCCCGCCGCCCGATTGATGGCGCTTTTATCGCCATCAGCCTGTCGGACCTGCTGCTGGGCACTGACGCCGAGCGCGCCGCTCACGCTGCTGCAATCCGCCTGCGCATCCAGGAGTTGTACACCCAGTTGGGCGTGCGTTTCCCGATCTACCTGATGCTCACCAAGCTCGATCTGGTGCCGGGGTTCATGGAGTTTTTCGACAACCTGAGCAAGGAAGATCGCGCCCAGGTGTGGGGCATGACCTTTGCCCTGGACGACGGCAAGCACAGCGACAGCCCCCTGGCCCATCTGCAAAGCGAATTCGCCGGCCTGGAGCAGCGCCTCAACGAGCGCCTGGTGGAGCGCCTGCAACAGGAGCGCGACCCGGCGCGACGCGACCTGATCTATGGCTTCCCGCAGCAATTCGGTGCGCTGAAGGATTGCCTGCAAAGCTTCCTCGAGGGCGTGTTCAAGCCCAATGCCTTTGAAGAGCGCGTGCTGCTGCGCGGCGTCTATTTCACCAGCGGTACCCAGGAAGGCAGCCCGATTGACCGACTGATCGGCGCCATGGCCCAGAGCATGAACCTCGACCGTCAGCACCTGGCGCGCCAGAGTGGTACTGGGCGCAGCTACTTCATCGAGAAACTGTTCAGCGCCGTGGCCTTTGCCGAGCGTGGCCTGGTGGGGGTCAACCCGAAGGTCGAGCGCCGCCGCAAATGGGTCGCCCGTGGCGTGCTCGCCGCGACGGTTGCGCTGGTGCTGGTGGTCAGCAGCCTGTGGTGGCTGAGTTATCGCGCCAACCAGGCGTATATCGCCCAGGTCGACCACAAGGTCGCGCCACTGGGCCAGGCCGTGCAGAGCCTGAGCCCGGCACAGCGTGATGTGCTGGCGGTGTTGCCGCTGCTCAACGCGGTTAAGAACCTGGCGGGCGATTCGCCAAGCTGGTCCGAGGGCCTGGGCCTGTATCAGGGCGACATGCTCGAAGCCGAATCTGCCAGTGTCTACCGCAAGCTGCTGATCGCGGTGTTCGCCCCGCGCCTGGTGACGCGCATCGAAGAGCAACTGCACGGTGGTGGCAGTTCCGATTTCCTCTACGAAGGCTTGAAGGCCTACCTGATGCTGGCGGACAGCGAGCATTACGACCCGGACTTTATCAAGGCCTGGATCGCCCTGGACTGGGACCGCAACCTGCCGCGCGACCTGCCCGCCGACCAGCGCCAGGCCCTCAGCGCTCACCTGCAGGCGCTGTTCGACCGCCATCCGCCGAATGCGCGCCTCGACCCACGGCTGATCGACGACTTGCGCCGGCAACTGCAACAACTGCCGGTGGCCCAGCGTGTGTACGACCGGGTCAAGCGCCAGAAACTGCCCGACGGCGTGACTGACTTCCGCATCAACGAAGCCGCTGGGCGGGATGCTGCGCTGGTGTTCAGCCGCAAAAGTGGCAAGCCGCTGGGCGAGCCGTTGAGTGGCTTGTTTACCGCCAAGGGCTATCGCCAGGGCTTTTTGCTGACCAGCCTGAATCAGGCCGGGACCCTGGCCGAAGAGCAATGGGTGTTGGGCCAGGCGCCGGCAGATCAACAGAATGTGGCGAGCCTTGCCGCCGACGTGCGACGCCTGTACTTCCAGGATTATCAGCGCCAATGGGACGCCTTGCTGGCGGATATCGACTTTGTGCCCATCACCAGCGTGGCCCAGGCGGCGGACGTGTTGCGGGTGATCTCCGGCCCGACCTCGCCGCTGAAAAAGCTGCTGGTGGCGGTGGCCAAGGAAACCGACCTGCAAGCTGAAGAACGCCAATTGGCGGCCAAGGGCGTGCCGGTGGAAGGTGGCGTCGACAAGCTCAAGGAGCGCCTCGGCAGCCTGCTCGGCGAGGCCCAGCCGACGGCCAGTGCACCGGCCCTCACGGAAGACCCGGTGACCGCGCACTTTGCCGAACTCAACAGCATCGTCGCCAAGAACGAAGGCGAGCCGGCGGCCATCGACGGCCTGCTGGCGGATATGAATGCGCTGTATGTGCAGGTCAGCGCCATGGTCGGCGCCAGTGGCGATGCCTTGCTCGGCGAAGCCAAGAACCAGGCCGCAGCGGCCGCCACCCGGGTCAGCCTGAATGCCGAACGCCAGCCGCCGCTGGTACAGGGCATGGTCAAGTCGGTGGTCAACTCCACCACCAACAGCATGATGGGCGGGGTGCGCAATCAACTGAACGCTGCCTGGGTCAGTGAAGTGGTGAATGTGTATCGCCAGTCCCTGGCCGGGCGCTACCCGATGTCCCCCGGCAGTGCTCGGGACGCCACCCTGGACGACTTCGGCCAGTTCTTCGGGGTGGGCGGGGTGATGGACAACTACTTCCGCAAATACCTGCAACCCTACGTCGATACCTCCGCGCAGACCTGGCGCTGGCAGCCGGGGGCGGCGCAGAAGCTCGGCATCGCGCCGGGCGTGCTGCAAACCTTCCAGCGCGCGGCGACTATTCGGGATGCGTTCTTTCGCGCGGGGGGCACGCAGCCCATCGTGCGTTTCGAGCTCAAGCCGGTGGCGATGGACGCGACCATCACCCAGTTCCTGCTTGACCTGGACGGCCAGCAACTGAGCTACGACCACGGCCCGAGCCGGCCGGTGGCGATGCAATGGCCGAATCCCGGCAGCAGTGGCGGGGTGCGCATCTCGATCATGCCGCCATCGGTCAGCGGTCGCTCCGGCGTCACCCTGGATGGCCCATGGGCGTGGTTCCGCCTGTTGGAGCAGTCGGAGCTTTCTGCTGGCAATTCGCCGGACCGCTTCAACCTGCGTCTGCGGGTCGACGGCGCGAGCATCGCCTATGAGTTGCGTGCCAACAGCGCTTTCAACCCGTTCAAGAGCCGCGTGCTCAGTGGCTTCAGCCTGCCGGAGCGGCTATGACCACCCTAGGGTTCTACGGCAAGTTGGCCAGTCGCGGGGACTTTGTCAGCCGTGCCTTGCCCCAGAGCTTTATCGGCCCCTGGGACAGTTGGCTGGCTGCCGGTTTGCTCGCCAGCCAGCACAGCCTGGGCGACAACTGGCTCAACGCGTACCTGGTCAGCCCGCTGTGGCGTTTCGTGCTGGCGCCGGGGGTGTGCGGGCCGGATGCGGCGGCGGGTGTCGTGATGCCGAGCATTGATCGGGTCGGGCGGTATTTCCCGCTGGCGGTGGTCGCCTTGTTGGATCACGACACCAATCCGGCGTCCCTGGTGGGTGGCCCGGATGCCTGGTTCGAACAGATCGAGGAGCTGCTGCTCAGCACCCTGCAGCCCGGCGCCACGTTCGAGGGGTTTAACCACGGCGTTGACCGCCTGGGCTTGCCGGCCAGTGAACCGCGTGCCCTGGACAGTCGCTTCGCCAGCCTGCAACGGGTCGCCGCCACCGTGCCCCATGGGCGCATGACTGCCCTTGCCGAACAGGCCTGCGAAGGCGCCAGCCTGTGGTGGGGACGTGGTTCGCAACGTATTTCCCCCGGTTTATTACGGTGCCAGGGTTTGCCTGCTGCCGGCGATTTTGCGCAATTTCTGCTCGGACAAGAAGGTGTGGTGTAGATGGGGTCGACGTACAAATCCGCGAGCAAAAGCCATGTGGGCATGGTGCGCCAGGTCAATGAAGACGCGTGCCTGGACCTCCCGGAAAACCGCCTGTGGGTGGTGGCCGACGGCATGGGCGGGCACGCGGCCGGCGACTATGTCAGCAGCCTGATCGTCGACAGCCTGCGCGGCCTGCCCGTGGGTCGGTCCCTGGACGAATATACGGCGGCGCTGCGCACCGAGCTGACCCGGGTCAACGCGGCCGTACGTGAAGAAACCTCCAACCGTGGCGTGACCATGATGGGCAGCACCGTGGTGGTGTTGGCCGCACGCGGCCTGCGCGGTGTGTGCCTGTGGGCCGGCGACAGCCGCTTGTATCGCCTGCGCGATGGCGAGTTGGAACGCATCTCCCGCGACCACAGCTACGTGCAGGACCTGCAGGACAGCGGCCTGCTCAGCGAAGCCGATGCGCGGGTGCATCCGCGGGCCAATATCGTCACCCGCGCCATTGGTGTGGAGGCGCAATTGGAGCTGTCGGTGGTCGACCTGTTGATCGCCCCCGGTGACAGCTACCTGCTGTGCAGCGATGGCCTGAACAAGACCGTCGAAGACCACGAAATCCGTGACGTGCTGAGCCATGCCGAGCCTGACGAAATCGCCCGCAGCCTGGTGCACCTGGGGCTCAATCGCGGTGCGCCCGACAACATCACCACCCTCGTCGTGAAGGTGTCGCCATGACCCTGATCATCCCCGGCTACGACATCGACGGCGAAATCGGCGAAGGCGCCATGGCCAGCGTGTACCTGGCGACCCAGCGGTCGCTGGAGCGCAAGGTGGCGTTGAAAGTCATGGCCGCCGCGCTGGCTGCCGACCCGAGTTTCTGCGAGCGTTTCCTGCGCGAGGGCAAGACCCTGGCGCGGCTGTCGCACCCGCACACCGTGACCATCCACGACATCGGCAATGTCGGCGAGCTGTATTACATGGCCATGGAATACCTGCCCAATGGCACGCTCAAGGAGCGCATCGCCGCCGGCCTGACGCCGGAACAGGGGCTGGTGTATATCCGCCAGATCGCCTCGGCCCTGGGTTACGCCCATGCCCAGGGTTTGGTGCACCGCGACGTCAAGCCGGCGAACATCCTGTTTCGCGCCGATGGCACGGCGGTGCTGTCGGACTTCGGGATCGCCAAGTCCCTGGATGACCGCACCCAGTTCACCCAGGCCGGGTTTGCCGTGGGCACCCCCAGCTACATGAGCCCGGAGCAGGCGCGGGGCCAGGAAATCGACGGCCGCGCCGACCTGTACGCCCTCGGGGTGGTGCTCTACGAAATCCTCGTCGGCAAGCTGCCTTACAACGGCACCGATGCACTCTCCACCGCCCTGGCGCACCTGACCGAGCCCTTGCCGGAACTGCCGCTGCACCATGGCCGTTATCAAGAGGTGCTGAAAAAACTCCTGGCCAAGGATCCGGCGCAGCGTTTCCCGGATGCCGCCGCGCTGCTGCTGGCCCTGGATCGGTTGCCCCTGGAGGCGCCGAAAGAGGCCTTGGAGGCGACCTTGATTCGCCCCGCCGTGATGTCGGCCGGTCAGGATCTGGCCGGGTTGACCCCGGTGTCCATCGAAATTCCCAATGCCGCGCCGCAACCGCAACCGCAACCGCAACCGCAACCGCAGTCGCAAGCAGTGCGCCAGCCGGTGGTGAGCCCCACGCAGCATCGCGCGGAGTCCGAGCAGCGGCGTGGCCCGGTCCTGGCATTGGCCGCCGTGGCCGTGGCGGTCGCGCTGGCCATCGGTGGCGCCAGTTACTGGTGGCTGAGTGACGACGCCCCTGCGCCGCCGCCTGCTGCGGTCGTGCCCGCTACGCCGGCTGCGGTTAAACCGTTGGCCGCTGATAGCGACGGCGGCCAGCGCCCCTTGCTGATGGCCGGCAAGAAAACCCTGTTCCAGCGCGTCCTGAGCAAGCCCGGCGCCAAGCTCTCCAGCGAGGCGGGCGGCGCACCGGGTAAGGCCTTGCCCGCGTTCTCGGTGCTTTATGTGTACCAGCGCAAAGATGTCGACGGCAGCCCATGGCTGCGCATTGGCGCCGCCACCGATGGGCGCAGTGACGGTTGGTTGCCGGCCGCGCAAGTCAGCGACTGGAAGCAGAGCCTGGTGCTCAAGTTCACTGAGCGTTCGGGACGGGCACCGGTGATGTTCCTGCGCCAGCCTGGCGAGGTGGAAAAACTCCTGGCTGACCCGGCCGCCGCGAAAAACCTGCTGCTCAAGGCGCAGAAAAACCCTGAGGACAATCAACAGGTCCTGGCCCTGGAGCCCACAGCCAGTGCCGTGCCGCAGAACCAGTTCTACCTGTTGCCGATCTTCGACGCCAAAGAGAGCTTCGATGAGAATGGCCAGCCGGTGCAGTTGCTCAATGTGGCGTCCATCGACCCCGGCACTGCCGCCGCCAAGCCGGCCACCCCGCTGATCAATGCGAATGCCGATGCATTCCGCACCGCCGTGGTACTGGTGGTGGATACCACGGTGTCGATGCAGCCGTATATCGACCAGGTGCGCGACGTGGTCCATGAACTGCAAACCCGCATTGCCGAGCGCGGCGAGTTGGACAGCGTCAGCTTTGGCATGGTCGGCTTTCGCAGCAGCGTGAAGAAAACCCCTGGCCTGGAGTACGTGGCCAAGACCCTGATCACCCTCGACCAGGGCCGCGACCCCCAGCGGTTTCTGGATATGGCGCGGCAGGTCAAAGCCTCCACCGTCTCCAGCCACTCGTTCAATGAAGATGCGTTTGCCGGGGTGATGCAGGCGGTGGAAGGCATGGATTGGTCCGGCTATGGCGGGCGCCTGATCCTGCTGGTGACCGATGCCGGGGCCCTGCGCAAGAACGACCCGTTTGCCGCGACCCAGATGAACGAAGCCGAAGTGCGCCAGGCGGCGCTGGGCAAGCAGATCAAGATCTATGCCCTGCACCTGCGCACCGACGCCGGCAAGAAAACCCATGGCGGCGCCGAATCCCAGTACCGCACCCTGACCGCCGACGCCAACCCACGGATCGGCGATCTGTACACGGCAGTGCCGGGCGGTGATGTGCGCAAGCTGGGCGAGCGGGTCGATGAGATCGGCACGGTGTTCGCCAACCTGGTGCATCAGGTACGCAGCAATACCCCGCAGCCGGTGCCGTTGCTCAGCAGCGCGCCGAGCCTGGCGGATAAATCCGCCGCCGTCGGCTATGCCATGCACATGGACTTCCTCGGCCACAAAGGCGCGAGCCAGGCGCCGCAACTGGTCAGCGCCTGGACCGCCGACCGCGACCTGACCAACCCGGCCCTGCCGGCGTTCCAGGTCTGCGTGATGCTGACCAAACTGCAGCTCAACGATTTGCAGCAATCGCTGAAATTGATCGTCGATGCGGCACGCAAGACCCAGACCTCGCCCAGGGATTTCTTCCAGGAAATCGCCAGTGCCTCGGCCTACATGAGCCGCGACCCGCAGGCCCTGCGCAAGGGTGGCAACCTCGCCGACGGCGGCATTCTGGGTGAATACCTGGAAGGTCTGCCGTACCGCAGCAAGTCCCTGAACATGACCCAGGACCTGTGGCTGTCATTGAGCGTGGCCGAACAGGAAGACTTTATCGACGAGCTGGATTCGAAGATCCGCCTCTATGAAACCTTCCATAACGACGTGGCCAATTGGGTCCGTTTCGGTGATGCCGAACCGGGCGATGCGTTGTACCGCGTGCCACTGTCGACGCTGCCTTGATGCTGAACCTGAGCGCGGTGCACAAGAACCGGGGCCTCGGTAGCCAGCGCTATAGCCTGGTGATTCCGGCACTGCACCTGGGTGCAGGTGAACAGCTGGCGATTGTCGGGCCGAGCGGTTGCGGCAAAAGCACCTTGCTCGATCTGCTGGCGTTGGTCCTGGCACCTGATCAGGTGGGCCGTTTTGAATTCAACCAGTTGGATATCGGCGGGCTGTGGCGGGCCAATCAGCAATCCACGTTGGCCGGGTTGCGCAGCCGGCATCTTGGTTACGTGCTGCAGACCGGTGGCCTGCTGGGCTTTCTCGATGTGCGCAGCAATATCGCCCTGTCCCGGCAGCTGTTGGGCCTGAAGGACGATGGCAGCGTGGCGCGGCTGGCTGCGCAGTTGCAAATCAGTGACCAGTTGGCCAAGAAGCCTGGCGCGTTGTCGGTGGGTCAGCGCCAGCGTGTCAGTTGCGCCCGCGCCCTGGCCCATGCCCCGCAATTGGTGCTGGCCGATGAGCCGACCGCGTCCCTGGATCCGCTCAATGCCGAGCGCGTGATGCAGGCGCTGCTGGCCCAGGCCCGTGAGCACCGCGCCGCGTGCGTGATCGCCACCCATGACGAGCCCCTAGCCCGCGCCAGTGGCTTGCAGGTGCGGCGCATCAGTTGCCAGCGTGACAGCGACGGTGGCGTCACGGCGACTCTCGGGGAGGCATGTTGATGCGTATCCCTCTGTTGGCTTCCCTCGCTTGGCAGGATTACCGCAACGATGGCTGGCTGTCGGCCTGTTCGGTGTTGGCGCTGGTGGCGGTGATCGCGCCGTTGCTGGTGTTGTTCGGCCTGAAATTCGGACTGGTCAGCAGCTTGACCGAGCGCTTGGAGAATGACCCGGCGACCCGCGAAATCATCCCGTTGGGCGGGGGGCGGTTCAGTCGCGCCTTTGTCGAGCAACTTGGTCAGCGCAGCGATGTGGCGTTTGCCATCCCGCGCACGCGGCAGATTGCGGCCACGGCCCAGGTGGGCACGTTGACCCTGGAGATGCTGCCCACCGCGCCGGGTGATCCGTTGCTGGGCGGTTTGCCTATCCCGGCGGGCCTGGAGCAGATCGTGCTGAGCCACACCGCCGCCGAGAAGCTGGCGGCGCGGCCGGGAGATTGGCTGCAAACCCGCTTTGCGCGGCAAGTGGCCGGTCGCGTCGAGGCCCGGGATGCACGGTTGCAGGTGGTGGCAGTGCTGCCCCTGGAGGCGTTTGCGCGGGACGGTTTGTTTGCCGACTTGAGCCTGCTGGAAGCGGCGGAAGACTACCGCGATGGCCGTGCGGTGTCGGCGCTGGGCTGGGAGGGTGCCGCGGTGGGCGTGAGCGAGCAGCGGGTGTATCCGGCGTTTCGTTTATATGCACGCAGCCTTACCGATGTTGAGCCGCTACGGCTGTATTTCGCCGCGCAGAACCTGTTGGTCTCGACCCAGGCGCTGAGCATCGCCCAGGTGCAGTCGCTGAGTCGCAACTTGGCGATTGTGTTCTGGATCATCGCCGGCCTGGCCTTGGCGGGGGCATTTGCGGCGATTTTCGCCGGGGCGTTGGCCGCTGTCGCGCGCAAGCGCCGGGAGTTATCGGTGTTGCGCCTGTTGGGGGTTTCCACTGGCGCGCTGTTGTTGTTCGTGACGCTGCAGGCGCTCTACAGCGCGGGGTTGGCCGCTGTACTCAGCGCCGGGCTGTATGGCCTGGCCGAGGCGGGTTTGAATCAATTATTCGTGCAGGTGCCGGGCGAATACGCCAGCCACCTGTTGGCGCGGCATTACGCCCTGGCCCTGGTCGCGGTGCTCGGCGTCAGCGCCGTGGCGGCCGTATGTGGGGGGTGGCGGGTGGCGCGTATCCAGGCTTCTGAGGGCATCAGAGATGTATAAGTTATTGGGCGCCGCCGTGGCGCTGAGCCTGGCCACTGTGGCCTGGGCCGACGAGGCAAGCGATAAGCTCGACAACCCCAAACCGTTGGCCGATGACGTCAGCCTGCCGCTGCCGTGTGAGGGCAACATGGTGTTCCGCTACGCCTATGTCCTGGCCCAGGGCACCCTGGACGACCGAGAGGTCAGCCTCGGCTACCCGTTCAGCGAAGGCGAGGCGGGCTACAAGCAGTCGTTTATCTCGGGTTACCGCCGCGACTTTATCAATGGCCAATTCACCCTCAAGGATTTGCCCAAGGGCTGGAACAAGGTCATTGCGCCGCTGATGCCCAAGACCGACGCCAAGACCCCGCTCAAGCCGATGCTCTACTTTATCGGCAAGTACGAAGTCACCGCGCGCCAGTACGCCCAGGTCATGTCCCAGGCCCAGTCCCTGGCCAGTGGTGAGCCGGCGCCAGCGTGCGAGGTGCCTGAGGGCATGGCCGGGCGCTTGCCCAAGGTCAAGCTGTCGCGCTTTGAAGCCGAGCGTTTCTCGGCGGTCTACAGCGCCTGGTTGATGAAATATCACCGCGACTTGCTACCGGTCAGTGGCCGCGGTGCTTCGGCGCAAGATGGCGGCCTGGGGTTTGTGCGGCTGCCTACCGAAGTGGAATGGGAGTTCGCCGCGCGCGGCGGCCAGGCAGTGAGCCGCCAGGATCTGGAAGGCCGCTTGTTCCCCCGGCGTATCGAGGGCAGCGACAGCGACGGCCCGCTGGGCGATTGGGCGGTTTTCAACCAGGTCGCCGGCGGCACCGGCCAGGCGGCGCGGCTGATGCCTATCGGTACCAAGTTACCGAACCCCATCGGCATGTTCGATGTGATCGGCAACGCCGCGGAGATGGTCCAGGAGTCGTTCCAGCTGGTTCACGCCGGGCGCCGCCAGGGCACCTACGGCGGCTTTATCGTCAAGGGCGGCAACTACCTTGAAGGCGAGGGCACGCTGTTCAGCGGCATGCGCCGCGAATACCCGCTGTTCGGCGCCGATGGCACGGAGCAAAGCAACGAGACCACGGGCTTCAGGGTGGCGATTGGCGCGCTGTCGGCACCGCGCTCACGCTACAACGAACTGTTCGCGCAGTGGCAGAAAGAGGGGCGCCTGGCCGCGCTGACCGACGCCATCGACGACGCCCAGGACCCGACCAAGCGCCTGGACAGCATCATCGCCGCCAGCGTCGACCCACGGCTGCAGGCCGAGTTGGGGCTGGTCAACGAAGAGCTCAAGCGCAACGTGTCGCTGATCGCCCAGCAGCGTGAGGAGGCGGCTGGCAACCTGATCCAGTCTGCCGCCCTGGTGGCCGAGACCATCAATAACTACAACATCCGCCTGATCAATCTGCAGAAGAGTCGCCAGCAGTCCCTGGACGCCAAGGACGAGGCCAGCGCGCAGTTGTTCGCCACGGCCATCGCCAATGGCCGCAGCGCGCTCGACGGCGCAGTGGCGATCTATATCGACAACCTGGCCACCGGCACGCGCTACACCGATGCGGTGATCCAGGCGCAGTTTCAACGGATCCAGCAAGAGTTGGAGCGCAAGCCGGTACTGGGCAAGAGCCTGGTGACACGCGCGACGTTATTCGTTCGCCATGTCGGCAACTATCGCAAACAACAGCGAGCCGACCCGGCAACGATTTTGAAGGAATTGCTCGCAGCGAGCGGTCAGCGGTCTTGACCGTTGGTTGTATAGCGAGCTTGGAAGGGACTCAGGCGGCATGGGCCGTGCTGGGCAAGACAAACTTAAAAGAGAACACACCTATGCTTTTTTCCCGTAAGGCGGTTTCCAAGCGTTACTTGCTGCTGATCGCGGCTGGCTTCAGCACCGTGCTGACCGGTTGCGCCACGTCGCCGGCTTCCAAGGTCGCGTCGAGCACCAAGGTCGAGTACTACCCCAGCTGCTACGAGCCGGTGCAGCACCTGCGCGCTACTGATTCGGACATGACCAAGTCGGTCGTCACCGGCGCCGCCCTCGGCGCGGCCGGTGGTGCGCTGTTGGGTGCCCTGACCGGCGATTCGGACAAGCGTGGCCGCAATGCCGCCATTGGCGCGGCGGGCGGAGCCCTGGCGGGCGGCGCGGCGGGTTACTACACCGAGCGCCAGAAGCAGATCAGCGATGACAACCAGCGCATCGCGTCCTACGCCACGGACTTCAACAAAAGCGCTTCCGATATCGACCGTAGCACCGCGTACGCCAAGGCGTCCCAGCAGTGCTACCAGAGCGCGTTCACCAAGCTGGTGGCTGACCGCAAGGCCAAGACCGTCAATGACACCGAAGGCCGCAAGCGCCTGGCAGAAATCGTCGCCGGCCTGAAGGAATCCAACGACCTGATCGTCGCGGTCAACGGCAAGGCCAGCGAAGACCTGAACAACTACACCCAGGCCTACGAGAAAGACCTGCAACAGGTGGGTGTGCAGCGCAATGACGTGGTGACCGTGGCCACGGCAGATACCGCCCCGGCGGCGGTGCCGGCGAAAAAAGGCAAGTCGACCGGCAAGGTCGTGACCAAACGTCCGCCACTGCCCAAGGTGCCGACCGAAGCGGTGAGCACCGAGCGAAGCATCCAGACCGCCAAGGTCAAGCAGACTGAAAGCAAGCAAGTGGCCAGCGCCGGTAAAGCACAGATCGAAGGCACCTGCCGCGACCCGAACCTGGCCGACTGGGCACCGGTACCTTGCCCTAACGTTTAAGCCAAGTTGTTGCTATAAGCGGTAAACGCCAGCCGATCTCCTGCTAACGCGGGAGATCGGTAGCGTTCCGCGCACAAATCGTTAAACTGCTGCGGCCACCCAATAATTACACTGAGGCCGTGTGCATGAAATTTCGTTTTCTTCTGTGGGTGCTGGGCCTGATGATGGCCAAAGCCAGCCGCAACAACCCTGCGTTCCAGCAGCAGTTGGGTGACAAGGATCTGGCATTCCAGCTGCAGACCCTTGACGGCAAGGTTGCCCGTCACTTCATCGTCAAAGACCAGCGCATCACCAGCCGCTCGGGTGTCCACCCAGAGCCGGCATTTGCCATCGCTTTTAAAGACGCCGCCTACGGCTTCGCCACGATGCAGGCGAAGAACAAGCAACTGGCGTTCATGACGGGGATTCAGGACAAGTCGATCCAGATCAAGGGCAACCCGGCCCTGGTGATGTGGTTCCAGGGCTTGACCAAGTATCTGAAGCCGAAGAAAAAGAAGGCCTGAGAGACCGGGTTGGATTCATCGCAGGCAAGCCAGCTCCCCACATATTGAGTGCATTCCAACGTTGGAACCCGGTCAACTGTGGGAGCTGGCTTGCCTGCGATAGCGGTACAGCAGGCGCCGGCTTCAGCCCTGGCTGAACTGCGACGCCAGTTCGCGCAATAACACCTCGGCATCCAGCACCTTGCTCACCACCTCCTCGGCCTTGTCGCGGCTCAGGCCCAGGCGCTCCAGCAGTTCGTCCGGAATCTCGGCCTCAGGCCCGGAGCCAATCCCACGCCCGCGCAGCAAGCGCACGGCCAGGCATACCAGGTTCGGGTACTCGGCGTATTGGCCGTCGTAGCTCGGGTCATGCTGGAAGCGCAGGGCCGTGGACAGCTCTTGCGGCATATCCCAGTAACGCATCAGCCAGGCGCCGATCTGCTCGCGGCTGATGCCCAGCAAGTGCTGCTCGACATAGCTGTGGCACAGGTGCGGGTTGACCTCCAGGTGCCGGCAGATCAGCGAGAAGTGCGGCGGGAAGACGTGGGCCAGCAACAGGTAGCCAAAGTTGTGCAGCAGGCCCGCCAGGTAGGTCAGGCCGGCTTCCGGGCGCTGGGCGCGGGGCATGGCGCGGGTCAGGCCCTCGATCACCGCGGCGGTGTAGATCGACTGGTGCCAGTAGGGCGTGGCCTGTTGCGGATGGTCCTTGGGCAGGCTCAAGGTCTTGCCCAGCGCCAGGCCCAGGGCCAGGTTGATCACCAGGTCGAAGCCCAGCACACGCACAATTGCGTCTTCTACCGAACGGATCTTGCCCGGTGAGGCGTAGTACGGCGAGGCCGCCCAGCTCACTACTTGCGCGGCCAGGGCCGGGTCGGTCTCGACCACGCCGGTGATGTCGTCGATGGTTGCGTTGGGATCGACCCGCAGCTTGATGATCTTCTGCGCGGTATCGGCCAGCGGTGGAATTTCAATGGTGGCTTCCAGGCGTTGCTGGATGCGGCGCGCGGTAAACGCCTGCATCGCCTGGGTAATTTCGTCGCGGTCGTCGTTGGGACGGTCGAAGTTGGGCAGGATGCGGCTCAGGGGTTCGCCGAAGTTGGCGGCACTGGCTTTGTTCAGCAGGCGCTTGAAGTCGTCGCTGGCGATTTCCAGCAGCACGGTGGCTTCGCCCGAGTGCACCAGCAGGGTCGGCTCGCGCAGCAGGCTTTCTTCGTACAGGCAAGGCGAGCTGGTCAGCGGCGGCAGGCCGGGCAGCAGGCTCAGGCTGTGTTTGCCGAGCATGCGATCCAGGCGCTCCGGCGCGACAGCGGTCAGGTTGCGGCCGGTCAGTTCGGTGAGGCGATTGAGATCCAGCAACTGGCTCTGGGGAAACAGCACCATCAGGGCGCCCACCGCGTCATCGAGCAGCACCGCTTGAACCTTTCGGGCCGGGTTCAGGCCGGGGTGGTCGGTGACTTCCGTGTAGTTGACGGCGAGTTTTGCGAGCAAGTCCCGAATGACCGGGGGTGCGGTCGGCGGGGCTGTGGCGTGGGCAACTTCTGACATGGCCGGATCCAATTTTCTACATTTGCTTGGAGTATAACCAGCTTGGTCCGGCCGGGGGTGTCTAACTGCGGTTTGTGATGGTGTCGGCTATTGGCGGTCTGTCAGACCTGGCCGTATTGCTGGCCGTGGCGCAGCCAGCGATCCAGCAGCGGGCTGACGTGGTGCGGCCAGCGCTCCAGCAGGGCCTGGGCTGCATCGCGCACGGCGGGTAGCAGGTCGGCATCGCGCATCAGGTCGGCCACCTTGAATTGCAGCAGGCCGGTCTGGCGGGTGCCGAGCATTTCGCCGGGGCCGCGCAGTTCCAGGTCTTTTTCGGCGATCACGAAGCCATCGTTGGTCTCGCGCATGATCCCCAGGCGCTGGCGACCAATCTGCGACAGCGGCGGATGGTAGAGCAGCACGCAGTGGCTGGCGGCACTGCCCCGGCCGACTCGGCCGCGCAGCTGGTGTAACTGTGCCAGGCCCAGACGTTCGGGGTTTTCGATGATCATCAGGCTGGCGTTGGGCACGTCCACGCCGACTTCGATCACCGTGGTGGCCACCAGCAATTGCAGGTTGCCGGCCTTGAACTCGGCCATCACCGCGGCTTTTTCCGCAGGCTTCATGCGCCCGTGAATCAGCCCGACCTTGAGCTCGCCCAAGGCGCTGGTGAGGTCTTCATAGGTGGTTTCAGCGGCCTGGCAGGTCAGCTCTTCGGACTCTTCGATCAGCGTGCATACCCAATACGCCTGGCGCCCTTCGGCACAGGCGCCGCGCACTCGTTCGATCACTTCGACCCGTCGGGTGTCGGTGACCAGGACCGTGTTGACCGGCGTTCGGCCCGGCGGCAGCTCGTCGAGGATCGAGGTGTCGAGATCGGCGTAGGCACTCATGGCCAGCGTGCGCGGGATCGGCGTGGCGGTCATGATCAACTGGTGCGGGTTCATCCGCCCGCCCACGCCCTTTTCGCGCAGGGCCAGGCGTTGTTGCACGCCGAAACGGTGCTGTTCGTCGATGATCACCAGGGCCAGGTTCTTGAATTTAACTTCGTCCTGGAACAGCGCGTGGGTACCCACCACCATCGGTGCGCCGGCGGCGATCTGTTCCAGGGCGGCCGTGCGGTTCTTGCCCTTGAGCTTGCCCGCCAGCCACGCCACTTCCAGGCCCAGGGGTTCGAGCCAGCGCTTGAAGGTGATGAAGTGCTGCTCGGCGAGGATCTCGGTCGGTGCCATCAGGGCCACCTGATAACCGGCCTCCAGGGCCTGCAGCGCGGCCAGGGCGGCGACCACGGTCTTGCCGGCGCCAACATCGCCCTGGATCAGGCGCAGCATTGGTTCTTTCTGGCTCAGGTCGTAGGCGATTTCATTGCCTACGCGTTGCTGCGCGCCAGTCGGTGCAAAGCCCAGGTTGGCCAGGTACTGCGCGGGCAGGCGCGTGGCCTTGGGCATCGCCGGCGCCCGCAGGGAGCGCATGCTTTCGCGCAGGCGCTGCTGGGACAGTTGGTGGGTCAGCAACTCTTCAAAGGCCAGGCGATGCTGGGCCCAGTGATGACCCAGGGCCAACTCATCGACATCGGCATCGGCCGGCGGGTGATGCAGGTAGCGGATCGCGTCGGCCAGGGGCGCCAACTGGTAGTCGCGGGCCAGCTCTTGCGGCAGCCAGTCGGGCAGGCTTTGGGGGCCGAGCAGGGTCAGGGTCTGCATGCACAGCTGGCGCAGGCGCTGTTGCGTCAGGCCTTCGGTGAGCGGGTAGATGGGGGTGAGGGTGGTGTCTACCGGCGGGGGTTCGTCGCCGGTAATGGCACGGTATTCCGGGTGGTAGATTTCCAGGCCCGACGCGCCCGGCCGCGCTTCACCGTAGCAGCGCACACGGGTGCCGCGCTTGAGGCCTTCCTTTTGCGCGTTGCTGAAATGGTAGAAGCGCAGGCTCAGGCCGCCGGTACCGTCCTGCAGGCGCACCACCAGGCTGCGGCGCTTGCCCATCACCACATCGGCACCGCTGACGGTGCCTTCGACCACGGCATCCTGCCCAGGGCGCAGATGGCCGATGGGCACTACGCGGGTGCGGTCCTGGTAACGCAGGGGCAGGTGAAACAACACGTCCTGGAGGTTCTCCAGGCCGACCTTGGCCAGTTTCTCGGCCATGGCTTCACCGACACCCTTGAGTGCCGTCACCGACACCTGCGACAGCTCAGTCATACACGTACTTAGCTCGCGGCAGGCGGCTTGGCCACCGAGCACAGGCGGATCGAGTCGGCGAGGATATCAATCGCTTTCGGGCGCGGGAAACTGGCGCGCCAGGCAATCGCCACGGTACGGAACGGCACGGGCGGGGTGAGCGGACGCACTTCAATCACGCCGGCCGCGTAGTGGTGGCTGTCGACGGCCGACAGCGGCAGGATCGAGATGCCCAGGCCGGATGCCACCATATGGCGAATGGTCTCCAGGGAGCTGGACTCCACGGTGGTGTGCTTGGCGCCGTCGTTGCCCTTGGTCAGGGTCGGGCAGGCTTCCAGCACCTGGTCGCGGAAGCAATGGCCTTCACCGAGCAGCAGCAGGCTCTTGTCGTTGAGCAGGCTGGCGTCAATCGTGTCTTTTTGCGTCCATGGGTGCGAGGCCGGCATCAATACATAGAACGGCTCGTCGTAGAGCGGCAATGTCAGCACGTCGGCTTCGTTGAAAGGCAGGGCGATGATGATCGCGTCCAACTCACCGTTGCGCAGTTTGTCGCGCAGTACGTGGGTGAAGTTTTCTTCGATATACAGCGGCATCTGCGGCGCGACGCGGTGCAGTTGCGGGATCAGGTGCGGGAACAGGTACGGGCCGACGGTATAGATCGCGCCGACTTTCAGCGGGGCGGTCAGCTGGTTCTTGCCGGCCTGGGCCAGCTCACGAATGCTCTGGGCCTGCTCCAGCACCTTCTGCGCCTGGGCAACAATGCCTTCGCCTACCGGGGTGAGGCGCACGGCGCTTTTGCTGCGCTCGAAAATCAGCACACCGAGTTCGTCTTCAAGCTTTTTCACGCCCACCGACAGCGTCGGCTGGCTGACATGGCAACGTTCGGCTGCATGGCCGAAGTGTTGCTCTTGGGCGAGGGTCACGATGTAGCGTAATTCTGTAAGAGTCATAGCGGGCGTCCATGAGGTTGCGGGCCAAGCATACCGGCTGCAAACGATAGACGCACGTTATCAGAGCTTGATTGGGGATTGAGCGGTTTGTGCGGGGGATTTTGCTTAATGGCGTTGGCCGTTTTGTGTGGGGGCGGGCTTGTTCGCGATGGCGGTGTGTCAGTCACTGTGGATGTTGACTGTTACACCGTCATCGCGGGCAAGCCCGCTCCCACACAAGCCCGCTCCCCCAGGGGTTAGCGGCGGCGCTTCTCGATGTTGTAGACAAACGGCGCAACGATTTCGATGCTGCCGTTGGTCAACATCTCGGCCGGAGGCTTGGGCAGCGGTTGGGCGCGACGGATCATCTCCAGGGTAGCGCGGTCCAGGTCGGCGTTGCCGGAGCGGCCCACCAGCTCATAGGACAGCACCTTGCCTTCGGCATCCACCACGAACCGCAAGCGGTTCAAGCCTTCCTTGCCACGGGCCTGGGCGCCTGGCGGGTACTTCTTGTACTTCGCCAGGTGACCGAGCAGCGTGCTTTGCCAGGTGGCCTTGGCCGCGATCTGTGCCGGCGAAGGGCCGGGTTGCGGCTGCGCGGATTTCTCCGAAGGCGCGTTGTTCTGAGGGGTTTCGCTCGGCGGATCCTCGGAGGGTTTCTCCTTGGGCTGCTCGACCTTTTTCTCAGGCTTGGGCGGCTGCGGCTTAGGCTTTGGCTTGACCGGCTTGGGCACGGAAATCGTGGGCTTGGGTGCCTCGGCCAGTTTCGGCAAGGGCAACTCTTCCACCGGTGCCGGCGGTTGCGGTGGCGTCACCACCTTCGGCGGGGCCGGAGGGGGTGGGGCTGGCATCGGCGCCAGGTCGATGACCATGGCAGCCGGTGGCAACTGCACCATCTGTGGCGCCGACCACTGGAGCGCGAGGATGATCGCGACGGCGTGGACGCCCAGCACGACGGCGAGGCTGGTGCCATAACGCGTCAGTTTGTGGCGCGTCGTGATCATTTCTTGGCTGCCGTCTCAAGTCCGACCAGACCGACCTTGAGGTAGCCGGCTGCCCGCAGGGCATCCATCACGCTCATCAGGTCGCCATAGTCCACGCCCTTGTCGGCCTGGAAGAAGATCGTCGTGTCTTTCTTGCCCTGGGTCCGGGCGTCGAGCACCGCACCAAGGGTTTCGGGTTTGACTTCGTCTTCGCCCAGGAACAGACGCTGGTCAGCCTTGACGCTGAGGAACACCGGTTTCTCCGGCCGGGGCGCGGGTTTCGCGCTGGAGGCGGGGAGGTCGACCTTGATATCCACCGTGGCCAAAGGGGCTGCCACCATGAATATGATCAGCAGCACCAGCATCACGTCGATAAACGGCGTGACGTTGATTTCGTGGTTCTCGACGAGCTCGTCGTCGCCTTGATTCAAATGCAGGCCCATGGCCGATTACCCCACTTTCACCATGTGCGGTTGCGAGCTGCGCTCGGTAGGCAGGTGATCGAGGTCGCGGCTGACCAGCAACAGGACTTCTGCCGAAGCGTCCGACACCTGGGCCTTGTAGCCGGCGATCGAACGGGCGAACACGTTGTAGATCACCACCGCCGGAATTGCGGCGACCAGGCCCAGGGCAGTTGCCAGCAGGGCTTCGGCGATGCCGGGGGCAACGACGGCGAGGTTGGTGGTCTGGGTCTTGGCGATGCCGATGAAGCTGTTCATGATGCCCCACACGGTACCGAACAGACCGACGAACGGCGCGGTGGAACCGATGGTCGCCAGCACGCCGGTGCCGTTGCTCATGTTGCGACCGCAGGCTGCCACCAGGCGCTCCAGGCGGAAGCTCACGCGTTCCTTGATGCCTTCCTTTTCGCGGGTGTTGGCCGACAGACGCATTTCTTCCAGTGCGTCATGTACCAGCAGGTGCGCCAGGGTGCCCTTGATGGCCGCGCTTTCGCTGGCTTCTTTAAGGGTGGTGGCTTTTTTCAGGTTGGCGATTTCCGTGCGCAGGCGGCGTTTGGCGCCCAGCAGCTCGAAGCCTTTGGCAATCCAGATGGTCCAGGTGATGATCGAGGCGATGGCCAGGCCGATCATCACGATCTTCACGATGATGTCAGCGTTCTGATACATGCCCCAAGGCGACAGGTCGTGAGCCATGCCCAGGGTGTTGTCTTCTTCCAGAACCACGCCGGTTTCATCTTGCGGGGCTACGCCTTCGGCGGCAGCCGGGTCGGTGGCCGCAGGAGCGACAGTTGGAGCACCGGGTGCTGCGGCATTTTGCTCTGGTGCGGGGGCCGCGGCCGGGGCTGGCGCAGTAGCGGCAGGCGGAGTGGCCGGTGCCGTGGCATCGGCGAGCGCGGCGGTCGGTGCCAGCAGGACGCTGAACAGCAACGCAGTTATCGCGCGCCAGACGCGGGACGGGCTGTGAGGCTTGGTTGGCGAAGCGGGGAGGTTATTGCGTGTCATGCTGGCCGGACCTGATAGAAAAAATAAGGGCTTGCCCTGCCAGACCGCATAAAGGGTCGAGGACAAATGGGCGGTTATTATTGCAAGTAATTCTTGTTAACAGAAGTAATACAGTATCTTTATTTGTGCTTTTTCTGGCCGCTGGTCACCTGCGAGGGCTAATCTAGACCTTTGAGAACGGAGTTTTGTGATGTCTGCGCCTTCTGTGGTGATTGCCGGTTGTGGTGATGTAGGTAGTCGGCTGGCTAGTCAATTGCTGGCTGCCGGATGGGAGGTGCATGGCCTGCGGCGTAATGTCTCGCGCCTGCCCGAAGGGGTGATCGGGATTGCCGGCGACCTGTTCAAAAAGGATTGTCCCGACACCTGGCCGATCGGCGGTGTGGACTACCTGGTGTACTGCGCAGCCGCCACCGACCATGACGAAGCGGGCTATCGCAAGGCCTATGTCGAAGGCTTGCAGCATGTGCTGGAATGGCTCGACGACTATGGCCAGCAGCCCAAGCAGCTTGTGTTCGTGTCCAGCAGCAGTGTCTATGGGCAGCAAAATGGCGAATGGGTCGATGAGACGTCGCCTACCCAGGCCCTTGGCTATTCCGGGCAAGTGATGCTGGAAGCCGAGCAAGTGGCATTCGACAGCGGCATCCCGGCCACGACTGTGCGCTTGACCGGTATCTACGGGCCGGGGCGTGAATGGTTGTTGAGCCAGGTGCGCCAGGGCTATCGCGTGGCGGTGGAGCCGCCTTTGTACGGCAACCGGATACATGTTGATGATGCGGCAGGGTTGTTGGCGTTTCTGCTGCAACATGTAGAGCAGGGCGGTTCGTTGGACAAGGTCTATATCGGCGTCGACGACGCGCCGGCGCCGCTGGCTGAGGTTGTGGGCTGGCTGCGTGAGTACCTTGGGGTGACCGAGTGGGCCGAAGACGCCAGTGTGCGGCGCGCGGGCAGCAAGCAGTGCAGCAATGCGCGGGCCAAGGCGCTGGGTTGGACGCCAACCTATCCGAGTTATCGCGAAGGCTACGCCGCTATCCTCAAAGGCTGACCTTTCCTGCTAGGCACCGGCTTGTGTGGGAGCTAGCTTGTCGGATCGCTGCGACAGCATCACCTCGGTGTCACTGACGCACCGAGGTGCCTGCATCGCGGGCAAGCCCGGCTCCCACGCAAGCCCGCTCCCACATTGAAATTACTGTTTTTCCAGCAACCACTGGCGTGGCCCGGGGGTAAACGAAGGGACTTCGTCGGCCTGGGAGGTATTGATCGCCTGGAAAATCTCCAACTGCTTGTCATTGCGACTGAAGATCCACGGGTTGCCCTGGCCGCCTTGTTGCAGCCAGATGCTGTCGTAGCCCCCGCTCATGGAGGCGCAATCGCCCGCCAGGCACAGTGAGTACTGCTCGGCGCCCGGCAGCCCGCTTACTTGGCCGTTGGCCTGGAACTGCACGGTAGCGCCCAGGCCGCTGCCGCTGGTGATTTTCCAGCTGCCGCCCATATAGGCCGAGTACAGCGCCCGTTCGAAGTTGGCACCCAGGGGTGCGCCTTCGGGGGCAGGGTCCTTGGGGCGGTCAAACAGCTGTTCGGGCTCGTTGTCGTTGGCCACTTGCAGCAGCTGTTTGCCCTTGCGCTTGAGTTCGGTGGTCGAGCTACCGTAGAAATCAACGTTCCAGGTGCCGGACTTTTCCCCGGCCAGGGTGCCTTCGGGGCGTTCAAAGCCATTGAAGTAGCGTGCCTGGTTGGCCTTGGTGTTGACCTCCCATTCGAGGTTCGGACCGTAGGCTTGCAGGGCTTCGCGCAAAGGGCCGCCCTTGGACGCCGCATCAATGGCGACCTGGTTGATCCAGGTGCCGCTCACATCCCGGGTGGCAGGATTGCTGGCACAGCCGCCAAGGAACAGGGCGAGCAGCGTGGAGGCAACGAGCGCTTTGCGCATTATGAAATCCTTTTAAAACGAAGTCGGCGCAACCCTGTGGGTTGCGCCGAATGTATTACTCGATGACCAGAATCGCGTCCATCTCAACCTGGGAGCCCTTAGGAAGGGCGGCAACGCCAATGGCGGCGCGGGCTGGGTAGGGTTGTTCGAAGTACTTGCCCATGATCTCGTTGACCTTGGCGAAGTGGCTCAGGTCGGTGAGGAAGATGTTCAGCTTGACGATGTCCTTGAACGAACCGCCTGCGGCTTCGGCTACCGACTTGAGGTTTTCGAAGACTTGTACGGTCTGGGCTTCGAAGCCTTCAACCAGCTCCATGGTCTTTGGGTCCAGAGGGATCTGGCCGGACATGTAGACGGTGTTGCCCGCCTTGATCGCCTGGGAATAAGTACCGATGGCAGCAGGTGCCTTGTCGCTGGTGATAACAGTCTTGGTCATAAATGACTCCTTGTAATGTCCGGGCTATAGGGGGGAGGCGTTATGCGCGCATGCGAGTGATGCGGATAACCCCAGTCAGGGCACGCAGTTTCTTGATCACGCGGGCCAGGTGTACACGGTCGTGCACGCTGACCACCAGTTGGACCACGCTGATGCGACCATCACGTTCGTCCATGCTGATTTTTTCGATATTGCCGTCGGCGGCGTTGACGCTGCTGGCCAGCAAGGCGATCAGGCCGCGCTGATGCTCCAGCTCGACCCGCAACTCGACGTTGAATTCGCCGGTCACATCCTTGGCCCAGGACAGCTGGATGCATTTTTCCGGGTTGTGGCGTATTTCGCTGATATTGCGGCAGTTGTCCAGGTGCACGACCATGCCTTTGCCGGCGGACAGGTGGCCCACAATCGGGTCGCCCGGGATCGGTGTGCAGCATTTGGCGTAGCTCAGCACCAGGCCTTCGGTGCCGCGAATGGCCAGCGGGCCTTCGGGGCTCGGCAGTTGCTCGCCCTCGCCGAGCAGGCGGCGGGCGACCACGTAGGCCATGCGATTGCCCAGGCCGATGTCTTCGAGCAAGTCCTCGATGGCTTCCTGACGGTACTCGTGGAGGATCGCCTGCACGCGCTCGGCGGGGATCTTCTCCAAGGAACTGTCGAAACCGTTGAGCACCTTGTTCAGCAGGCGTTCGCCCAGGCTGATGGACTCGGAGCGACGTTGCAGCTTCAGGGCGTGGCGGATATGGGTGCGGGCCTTGCCGGTGACTACGAAGTTGAGCCAGGCCGGGTTCGGCCGGGCCCCCGGCGCGCTGACGATCTCCACGGTGGAGCCGCTTTGCAGCGGTTCCGACAGCGGGGCCAGGCGGCGGTTGATCCGGCAGGCGATGCAACTGTTGCCGACGTCGGTGTGCACTGCGTAGGCAAAGTCGACCGCCGTGGAGCCCTTGGGCAGCTCCATGATCCGGCCTTTTGGCGTGAACACGTAGACCTCGTCCGGGAACAGGTCGATTTTCACGCTTTCGATGAATTCCAGGGAGTTGCCGGCACGTTGCTGCATTTCCAGCACGCCCTTGACCCACTGGCGGGCGCGGGCATGGGTGCCTTTGGGCTGCTCGTCGCCGCTGGATTTGTACAGCCAATGGGCGGCGATGCCGTTGTTGGCCATCTCTTCCATTTCCCGGGTGCGGATCTGGATCTCGATCGGCACCCCATGCATACCGAACAGCGTGGTATGCAGCGACTGATAGCCGTTGGCTTTGGGGATGGCGATGTAGTCCTTGAAGCGGCCTGGCAGGGGTTTGTACAAATTATGTACAGCGCCCAGCACGCGGTAGCAGGTATCGACCTTGTCGACGATGATCCGGAACGCATACACGTCCATGATCTCGTTGAAGGCCCGGCGCTTGCCGCGCATCTTCTTGTAGATGCCGTAGATATGCTTCTGCCGCCCGCTGACTTCGCCTTCAATCTCGTCGATTGCCAGGCAGTGGCTCAGGGACTCTTCGATCTTGTTGACGATTTCCTTGCGATTGCCCCGGGCGCGCTTGACCGCCTGGTAGATGCGCGCCGAGCGCATCGGGTGCATCGCCTTGAAACCCAGGTCTTCGAATTCGATACGAATGGCATGCATGCCCAGCCGGTTGGCGATGGGCGCGTAGATTTCCAGGGTTTCCTTGGCAATGCGCCGGCGTTTCTCACCGGACAGCACTTCCAGCGTGCGCATGTTGTGCAGCCGGTCGGCCAGCTTGACCAGGATCACCCGGATGTCCCGGGCCATGGCCATGGCCATCTTCTGGAAGTTTTCCGCCTGGGCCTCGGCCTTGGTCTCGAAGTTCATCTGGGTCAGCTTGCTGACCCCGTCGACCAGGTCGGCCACGGTTTCGCCAAATTGCGCACTGAGCGCTTCCTTGGCAATGCCGGTGTCTTCGATCACGTCATGCAGCATCGCGGCCATCAGGCTCTGATGGTCCATGTGCATGTCGGCAAGAATATTGGCCACCGCAAGAGGATGGGTGACATACGCCTCGCCGCTGCGGCGGCGTTGGCCGTCGTGGGCTTGTTCGGCGTAGAAATACGCTCGGCGGACCAGGTTGACCTGGTCGGTGCCGAGGTAGGTCGATAAGCGATCGGCGAGGGCGTCTATGCTCGGCAAAGTGTTAACTCCTGCCGAAGGCTGTGACCCTGCGCCGTGCTACGTCGACCAGGCATAGGCTTAGACGGCCTCGTTGGACTCGTCCTCGAACGCTGCAAACAGCGGTTCGTCTTCAACGATTTCAGCGCTGGCAATGTATTCATAGCTCATCACGCCGGCAGCGATTTCGCGCAGGGCCATCACGGTAGGCTTGTCATTTTCCCAATTGAGCAGTGGCTCTTTGCCGCCAGTGGCCAATTGACGGGCACGCTTGGTAGAGAGCATGACCAGCTCAAAGCGGTTATCCACGTGTTCTAGGCAGTCTTCAACGGTTACGCGGGCCATGGTATTCCTCGGAGCGAATGCAAGATGCGCGCTGCCCGGTTGGGCGAGCGGACTCAACAGTTTAAAAAATCACCAGCGTTTAGGGAAGCGCTGATTTTCTGCAGGCCCCGGCAAACACGCTACAAGTGCCAATGTAAGGCCCTTGCAGCGGTTTTGGGAAGAGCCATTCAACCGAGCAGTTCGGCCAACAATTTGCCAAAACGCTGCTGTTGGCGTTTTTGCTGGAGCTGATTGGCGCGGAAAATCGCCTTCAAGTCGTCCAGGGCGTGGGAAAAATCGTCGTTGATGATCAGGTAGTCGTAGTCCACATAGTGGCTCATTTCACTGACGGCTTCGCGCATGCGGCCGTCGATGACCTGGTCGCTGTCCTGGCCGCGATTGGTCAGGCGCTGGTGCAAGGCCTCCAGGGACGGCGGCAGGATAAAGATCGAGCGCGCCTTGGGCATTAATTGGCGCACCTGTTCGGCGCCCTGCCAGTCGATTTCCAGGATCAGGTCGTGGCCTTCGTCCAGGGTCTGCTGCAAGTGGCTCTGGGACGTGCCATAGAGGTTGCCGAACACCTCGGCGCGCTCCAGGAAGTCCCCGTGTTCGATCATCTTCACGAATTCGCTGCGTTCGACGAAGTGATAGTTCACGCCGTTCACCTCACCCGGGCGCATGGCGCGAGTGGTGTGGGAGACCGATACGCGGATCTCCGGGTTGGTGTCGGTCAGGGCCTTGACCAGGCTGCTTTTGCCCGCGCCCGAGGGGGCGGAAATGATGTACAGGGTGCCGGTGCTGTGGGTCATGGGAGTTGCCTTACTCAATATTCTGTACTTGTTCGCGCATTTGCTCGATCAACACTTTGAGGTTGACCGCAGCCGTGGTGCTGCGCGGATCGAAGGCTTTGGAGCCCAGTGTATTGGCTTCGCGGTTGAGTTCCTGCATCAGGAAGTCCAGGCGCCGACCGGCGGCACCGGCCGACTTGAGCACGCGGCGCACTTCCAGGATATGGGTGCTCAGTCGATCGAGTTCTTCGGCGACGTCGCTTTTTTGTGCGAGCAGGACCATTTCCTGTTCCAGGCGCACCGGGTCGAGGTCGGCCTTCATGTCGGTGAAGCGGTCGAGGACTTTCTGACGCTGGGTGGCCAGCATCTGCGGCACCAGTTCGCGCAGGGTCACGACGTCGGCCTCGATGGCCGTCAGGCGTTCGTTGATCAGGCGGGCCAGCTCGGCGCCTTCACGCTCGCGGCCGGCTTTAAGCTCCTTGAGGCCCTGGTTGAACAGGGCCAGGGCTTCGGCGTTCAGCGCTTGCGGGTCAGTGGCGTCGGCCACCAGCACCCCAGGCCAGGCCAACACTTCCAGGGGGTTCAGGGCCGCTGGCTGTTTGATCAGGCTGGCGATGGTCTCGGCGGCGGCGACCAGTTGCGCGGCGCGCTCGCGGTCAACCTGCAGCGGCTTGCCGGTGGTTTCCTCGGTAAAGCGCAGGGTGCATTCCAGTTTGCCGCGGGAGATGCCGGCACGCAGGGCTTCGCGCACTGCGCCTTCAAGGTCGCGGAAGGACTCGGGCAGGCGCAGGTGCGGCTCCAGGTAGCGGCTGTTGACCGAGCGCAATTCCCAGCTCAGGGTGCCCTGGACGCCGGCTTTTTCGACGCGGGCAAAGGCAGTCATGCTGTGCACCATGGAGGTACCTCGCGATGCAGTCCCGCAAACGGGCGGGCTGGTGGGTAGATTGAAGCCGACTGGCTGCGAAGGCGCAGGATTGTAGCGCAACGGGGCGGGCGCCCCCAAATGCGGGCTGTGACAAAGGGTGCCAGGGGTTGTCCATTCGTTACCGAATTTATTAGCAGTGCCGAGAAGCGGCCTGCGGCTCTATAATGCTCGGCAGTTTTTCGTCCTCTGTACAGGTATCCCCTATGAAACGTCCAAGTGGTCGCGCTGCCGATCAGCTCCGCTCGATCCGCATCACCCGCAACTACACCAAACACGCCGAGGGATCTGTACTGGTCGAGTTTGGCGATACCAAGGTCATCTGCACCGTCAGCGTCGAGAATGGCGTGCCGCGTTTCCTCAAGGGTCAGGGCCAGGGTTGGTTGACTGCAGAGTACGGCATGTTGCCGCGCGCCACCGGCGAGCGTAACCAGCGTGAAGCCAGCCGTGGCAAGCAGGGTGGTCGTACCCTGGAAATCCAGCGTCTGATCGGCCGTTCCCTGCGCGCTGCGCTGGACATGTCTAAACTGGGCGATGTAACCCTGTACGTCGACTGCGACGTGATCCAGGCCGACGGCGGCACCCGCACCGCGTCCATCACTGGCGCCATGGTGGCCCTGGTCGATGCGCTGAAAGTGATCAAGAAGCGCGGCGGCCTGAAAGGCGGCGACCCGCTCAAGCAGATGATTGCCGCCGTATCGGTGGGCATGTACCAGGGCGAGCCAGTGCTGGACCTGGACTACCTGGAAGACTCGGCTGCCGAGACCGACCTGAACGTGGTCATGACCAGCACCGGTGGGTTCATCGAAGTGCAGGGCACCGCCGAAGGCGCGCCATTCCAGCCGGCAGACCTGAACGCCATGCTGGCCCTGGCCCAGAAAGGCATGAGCGAAATCTTCGAACTGCAGAACGCCGCACTGGCTGACTGAAACCGGCCTCAAGGAGCAACGCGATGAGTGACAACCAGCTTCCCGTGTCAGCCCAGAACAAGGAAGTGCGCCAATGGGCGATGCTCTGTCACTTCGCGGCGTTCCTGGGCCTGGTGTTCCCCTTTGGTAGCGTGTTGGGGCCATTGATCCTGTGGCAGGTGAAGAAGGACATGGACCCGCTGATCGACGACCAGGGCAAGGAAGCGCTGAACTTCCAGCTGACCGTGGCCATCGCCTGGCTGGTCTGCTTTGTCCTGGGGTTCGTGGTGATCGGCTTCCTGTTGATGGTGGTGCTGGTAATTGCCGCACTGATCTTGACCATCATTGGCGGGGTCAAGGCCAACAAAGGCATTGCCTACCGTTACCCGCTCACCTGGCGATTGATCAAATAATGATCGCCCACAAAAAAACCGACAGCGATGTCGGTTTTTTTGTACCTGGATATTGACCTCAGATGGTCAAGGTCCAGTCGTAGTCCACGATCAACGGCGCATGTTGCGAGAAGCGCGGTTGACGCGGCAGACGTGCGCTGCGGACAAACCGGCGCAGGCCGGGGGTCAGCAACTGGTAGTCAAAACGCCAGCCCAGATTAAGCATCTCGGCCTGTTCGTTGTCCGGCCACCAGCTGTACTGGTCGCCTTCGCGGCTGACTTCACGCAGGGCATCTACATACCCCATGTTGCCGACAATCTCGTCCATCCAGGCCCGTTCCGGCGCCAGGAAGCCCGGGGATTGCTGGCTGTCGCGCCAGTTCTTGATATCCAGCTTCTGTTGCGCCACGTACAGCGAGCCACAATAAATGTACTCGCGGCGTTTGCGTCGCTGTTTATCCAGATAACGGGCGAAATCGTCCATTAGCTTGAACTTCTGGTTCAAGTCTTCATCGCCGTTCATCCCCGAAGGGAGCAGCAAGGTAGCAATACTGACTTTGTCGAAATCGGCTTGCAGGTAGCGCCCGTAGCGATCGGCTGTCTCGAAGCCGAGGCCGCTGATGACCGCCTTGGGTTGCAACCGTGAGTACAGAGCCACGCCACCTTGGGCAGGGACTTCGGCATCACAGGCATAAAGGAAGTAGCCATCCAGTTGGAAGGCTGGGTCGTCCAGTTCAAAGGCGGAGGCGCGGGTGTCCTGCAGGCAGATGACGTCGGCATTCTGGGCTTGCAGCCAACTGAGCAAACCACGCTCGACTGCAGCCTGAATACCATTAACGTTCACACTGATGATCCGCATAAATGGCCCCAAAAATCGCGTGCGTGTATGATACACGCCGTCTACCTATTTAGCTAAATCCGTGGTATCTGAGGCTTTTTTCATGCAGGCGTATCAACGCGATTTCATTCGTTTTGCCATCGATCGCGGGGTTTTGCGCTTCGGTGAGTTCACCCTCAAGTCCGGGCGCACCAGCCCATACTTCTTCAATGCCGGCCTGTTCAACTCGGGTTCTGCCCTGGCGCAACTGGGGCGTTTCTACGCCGCCGCCATCGTTGAAAGCGGTATTGCCTTCGACGTGCTGTTTGGCCCGGCCTACAAAGGCATTCCGTTGGCCGCCGCGACCGCAGTGGCCCTGGCTGAACATCACGACCGCGATCTGCCGTGGTGTTTCAACCGCAAGGAAGCCAAGGCCCACGGTGAGGGCGGTAGCCTGGTCGGCGCGCCGCTGACCGGCGATGTGCTGATCATCGACGACGTGATCACTGCCGGTACCGCGATTCGTGAAGTGATGCAGATCATTGCGTCCCAGGACGGCGCCAAGGCTGCGGGCGTGCTGATCGCGTTGAACCGCGAGGAACGCGGCAACGGTGAGTTGTCGGCGATCCAGGAAGTGGAACGTGACTTCGGGATTCCCGTGGTGAGCATCGTGTCGCTGAACCAGGTATTGCAGTTCCTGGAAGACGACCCGCAGCTCAAGCAGCACCTGCCGGCAGTGCGTGCGTACCGCGAGCAGTTTGGCGTCTGACACAGGGGATATCCACCCTGTTGCAGATTGGCCACAAAAAAGCCCCCGTTCAATCCAGTTGAACGGGGGCTTTTTGTTTCAGCGCTTACGGACGCTTGCGATTGCTGATCAGCGTACCCATGCCCGTATCAGTGAAGATCTCCAGCAGCACCGCATTGGGCACCCGGCCGTCGATGATCAGCGAGCTGCCTACGCCACCTTGCACCGCTTCCAGTGCGCAGCGGATCTTCGGCAGCATGCCGCCGTAGATGGTGCCGTCGGCGATCAGATCGTCGACTTGCTGGGTAGTCAGACCGGTCAGAACCTTGCCTTCCTTGTCCATCAGGCCGGCGATATTGGTCAGCAGCATCAGCTTCTCGGCCTTGAGTGCCTCGGCCACCTTGCCCGCCACCAGATCGGCGTTGATGTTGTAGGACTCGCCATTGGCCCCCACACCAATCGGCGCGATCACCGGGATGAAGTCGCCCTTGACCAGCAGGTTGAGCAAATCGGTGTTGATGCCGATCACTTCGCCCACCTGGCCGATGTCGATGATTTCCGGCTGGGTCATCTCCGGAGTCTTGCGGGTCACGGTAAGTTTCTTCGCACGGATCAGCTCGGCGTCCTTGCCGGTCAGGCCGATGGCGCTGCCGCCGTGACGGTTGATCAGGTTGACGATGTCTTTGTTCACCTGGCCGCCCAGGACCATCTCCACCACGTCCATGGTCTGCGCATCGGTAACACGCATGCCGTCGATGAAATGACTCTCGATGGACAGGCGCTTGAGCAGGTCACCGATTTGCGGGCCGCCGCCGTGCACCACCACCGGGTTGATCCCGACGGCTTTCATCAGCACGATGTCACGGGCAAAGCCGGTTTTCAGCTCGTCGCTTTCCATGGCATTGCCGCCGTACTTGATCACCAGCGTCTTGCCGACGTAGCGTCGAATGTAAGGCAACGCTTCGGAAAGGACCTTGGCGGTGTTGGCGGCGGCTTCGCGTTCGAGGGTCATTCAGGGCTCCGGGGCAAATAATCAGAACGGTAGTTGGAGATCAGGGGCAACACGTTTCAACTGGGCGTGGAACACGTCCTTGATGCGCTGCAACTCGGCCTCGGTATCCGCCTCGAAACGCAGGACCAGCACCGGAGTGGTGTTGGACGCGCGAACCAGGCCCCAGCCTTCGGCATAATCGACTCGCACACCATCAATGGTGGTCAGGTTGGCGCCTGCACCCCATTGCGCATCGTGCAATGCGTCAATGATGCTGAATTTGCTCTCTTCGGTCACATGGATATTGATTTCCGGCGTAGAAATATCGTTCGGGAAGGTCTCGAACAGGTCTTCAGCGCTGGATTTTTCCTTGCTGAGGATCTCCAGCAGGCGGGCGGCGCTATAGATGCCGTCGTCAAAACCGAACCAGCGCTCCTTGAAGAACACATGGCCGCTCATTTCGCCGGCCAGCAGGGCGCCGGTTTCTTTCATTTTCTTTTTGATCAACGAGTGACCGGTCTTCCACATCAGTGGGCGGCCGCCGTATTCCTTGATCAACGGCGTCAGGCGCCGGGTGCATTTGACGTCGAAGATGATCTCGGCACCGGGGTTGCGCGCCACTACGTCGCGGGCGAACAGCATCAGCAGGCGGTCGGGGAACACGATGCTGCCGGTGTTGGTCACCACGCCTACGCGGTCTCCGTCGCCATCGAAGGCCAGGCCGACATCGGCGCCCACTTCTGCGACCTTGGCGATCAGGTCCACCAGATTTTCAGGCTTGCCCGGGTCCGGGTGATGGTTGGGGAAATTGCCGTCGACTTCGCAGAACAGCGGGATCACTTCGCAGTTCAAGGCTTCGAGCAGTTGCGGGGCGATCACGCCGGCCGCGCCGTTGCCGCAGTCCACCACGACTTTCAGGCGCCGCTCGAGCTTGACGTCACGGGTGATTTCGTCCGAGTAGCGCTGGAGGATATCGACCTTGGTGATGCTGCCCTTACCGCTGGTCAGGTCATTGGTCTTGAGGCGAGTGTGCAGGGCCTGGATCTGTTCGTTGGCCAGGGTATCGCCGGCAATCACGATCTTGAAGCCGTTGTAGTCCGATGGGTTGTGGCTGCCAGTGAGCATCACGCCGGATTTGCCGGCCAGCACGTTGGCGGCGTAGTACAGCGCCGGGGTCGGCACCAGGCCAACGTCGCTGACATGGCAGCCGCTGTCGGCCAGGCCCTGGATCAGGCGCTCCACCAGCTCGGGGCCGGACAGGCGACCGTCACGTCCCACAGAGACGTTGGGCTCGCCCTGGGCCAGGCTTTGCGAGCCGATGGCGCGGCCGATCCAGTAGGCGGTTTCGGCGGTCAGGGTTTTCGGGACGACACCACGGATGTCGTAGGCGCGGAAAATGCTGTCGGGAAACGTCGGTGCGACTGGGGCTGCGTTGCTCATCACTGGGGAAACTCCATCGATACGGGGCGGACATGCCGGAGTGTGGCGACCGGCAGGCTCAAACTGAAGGGTAAGACGGCGTTTTTGCCCTAGAGTTCGTGGTGCGAAAATGCCACTGGGGCATGTCGGACACAGAGTCCGGCATGCCTGAGCGTAGTCAGTGGCTACCGGAATGCCCGAAGCCGCCCGCGCCACGCTGGGTTTCGTCGAACTCGGTGACCAGTTCGAAATGTGCCTGCACCACCGGCACCAGGACCAGTTGAGCAATGCGCTCGCCGACGGCGATGTTGAAGGCGGTCTGGCCACGGTTCCAGCACGAGACCATCAATTCGCCCTGGTAGTCCGAGTCGATCAAGCCCACCAGGTTGCCCAGCACGATCCCGTGTTTGTGACCCAGGCCGGAGCGCGGCAGGATCAAGGCGGCCAGGCCGGGGTCGCCGACGTAGATCGACAGGCCGGTGGGGATCAGCAGGGTCTGGCCCGGCTCAAGGACGGTGTCTTGCTTGAGCATGGCGCGCAGGTCCAGGCCGGCGGAGCCCGGTGTGGCGTAGGCCGGCAGTGGGAAGTCGGTGCCGAGGCGGGGGTCGAGGATCTTGGCTTGCAAAGCGTGCATGGACATTAAACCTGGTTCAGCCGTTGGGCGATAAAAGAGATCAGTTGGCGGGCAATCTTGCCCTTGCTGGTCTGGGCGAAAAGGGTGGCGTGCAGCTCGCGATCAATCACGCTGCAGGCGTTTTCCTCGCTGTTGAAGCCGATGCTCGGGTTGGCGACGTCATTGGCAACGATCAGGTCGAGGTTTTTGTCTTTCAGTTTGCGTGCGGCGTAGTCCAGCAGGTTTTCGGTTTCGGCAGCGAAACCGACGCTGAACGGACGATCCGCGCGGGTGGCGATGGTGGCCAAAATGTCCGGGTTGCGCACCATTTGCAGGAGCAGGCCGTCGCCGCTTGTAGGGTCTTTCTTGAGTTTTTGTGGGGCAACCACTTCCGGGCGGTAGTCTGCGACCGCTGCCGACGCGATAAACACATCGCAGGGAATCGCCGCCTCACAGGCCGCGAGCATGTCGCGGGCGCTGACTACGTCGATGCGGGTGACCCGGTCCGGGGTGGGCAGATGCACCGGGCCGGTGATCAGGGTCACGCGTGCGCCTGCCTCAACCGCCGCTTCTGCCAGGGCAAAGCCCATTTTTCCTGAGCTATGGTTGGTGATGTAGCGCACCGGGTCGATGTTTTCCTGGGTCGGGCCGGCGGTAATCAGTACGTGCTTACCGGTCAGGGCCAGATGCTGGAAGCACTCGGCGGCACACAGCGCCAGGTCCGTGGCTTCGAGCATGCGCCCCAGGCCGACGTCGCCACAGGCCTGGCTGCCGGAGGCCGGGCCGAAGACCTTGAGGCCACGGCTTTGCAGGAGTTGGGTGTTGGCCTGGGTGGCCGGGTCGCGCCACATGGCCTGGTTCATTGCCGGGGCGATGGCGACGGTGGCGTCGGTGGCCAGCACCAGCGTGGTCAGCAGGTCGTCGGCAATGCCTTGGGCGAGGCGCGCGATGAGGTCAGCAGTGGCGGGTGCGATCAGCACCAGGTCGGCCCATTTGGCCAGTTCGATATGGCCCATGGCGGCTTCGGCTGCCGGGTCCAGCAGGTCCAGGTGCACCGGGTGGCCGGACAGGGCCTGCATGGTCAGCGGGGTAATGAACTCACTGCCGCCACGGGTCATGACCACGCGCACTTCGGCGCCCTGGTCCAGGAGCCTGCGAACCAACTCTGCGCTCTTGTAGGCGGCAATACCGCCGCCGACGCCGAGAACGATGCGTTTCCGATACAGACGCTGCATTGGTTTGCCTTTCCAGTTCAGTGATGGCGTTGCGATCCCCCCTCCCCAGGTGAAATCGCGCGCAAAAAAGAGCGGCTAAGATAACACAGCGTCCGCCATGCAACAGCGGCGCACATGCACACGGAGGTGCCATGAGTATTCGCAATTGGCCTGCGGCGGAGCGCCCGCGGGAGAAGCTTTTGGAGTTGGGGGCGGCAAGTCTCTCGGATGCCGAGTTGCTGGCGATTTTCCTGCGTACCGGCGTCTCGGGTAAAAGCGCGGTGGACTTGGCGCGCCATCTGCTGGGGCAATTTGGCAGCCTGCGTTCGTTGCTGGAGGCCCGCCAAACCGTCTTCATCCAGCATCTGGGCCTGGGGCCGGCTAAGTTCGCCCAGTTGCAGGCGGTGCTGGAAATGGGCCGGCGCCATCTGGCCGAGCATGTACGCAATGAGTCGGTGCTGGAAAGCCCGGTTGCCGTGCGTGACTACCTCAAGGCGCTGTTGCGCCATGAGCCCCACGAAATATTCGGCTGCCTGTTTCTTGATTCAAGGCACCGGGTGCTGGGCTTCGAAGCGCTGTTCCAGGGCACCATAGACAATGCCATGGTGTACCCGCGACAGGTGGTCAAGCGCGCCCTGGACTACAACGCAGCGGCGTTGATCCTGTGCCACAACCACCCCTCCGGGAATGCCGAGCCCAGCATTGCTGATCGAAAACTGACCAAGCATCTGCAAAAGGCCCTCGATCTGGTGGATGTGCGGGTACTGGATCACATCATTATCGGCGACGGTGACCCGCTGTCGATGGCCGAATACGGTTGGCTGTAACGCAGTTGCTTGTAGGGGCCGGCTTGCCGGCTCCTACAACGGCCGGGTCAGGGCTTTACGCTGACCTTGGAGAAATCCTGGCGCCCAAACGGGCTGACCTGATACCCCTCGACATTTTTACGGGTCAGGGCAAAGGCCGTCGGATGAGCCAGTGGCAACCACAGCGCCTGCTGCTGGATCTGCGCCTGTGCCTGTTGATACAGCTTGCTGCGCACGCCTTGCTCATTGGTGGTCTTGCCGGCACTGATCAGCTTGTCCAGTGCCGGGTCGCAGTAACGGGCAAAGTTGGTGCCGGATTTTACCGCCGCGCAGGAAAATTGCGGGGTCAGGAAGTTATCCGGGTCGCCGTTGTCCCCGGCCCAGCCCATAAACAGCAGGTCGTGCTCGCCAGCCTTGGCGCGGCGGATCAGCTCGCCCCATTCGATCACGCGGATCTCGGCCTGGATGCCGACCTTGGCCAGGTCCGCCTGTAGCAGTTGTGCGCCCAGGCTTGGGTTGGGGTTGAGCAGGCTGCCCGAGGGCCGGGTCCAAAGGGTGGTCTTGAAGCCGTCACTCAGCCCGGCGCGGGCCAGCAGGGCCTTGGCCTTGGCGATGTCCTGTGGATAACCCGGCAATTCCTTGGCAAAACTCCAGGTATTGGGCGGGTAGGGACCGGTGGCGGCTTCGGCGGTGCCTTCAAACACGGCCTTGAGGTAGCTGGCCTTGTCGAAGGCCAGGTTGATCGCCTGGCGCACTTCTGGCTTGTCCAACGGTGGGTGCTGGCTGTTGATGGCCACAAACGCGGTCATGAAGGCTGCGGTCTTTTCCGCCTTGAGCGCCGCATCCTTTTGCGCCTCGCCGATATCCAGGGGCTTGGGTGACAAGGCGATCTGGCATTCATCCCGGCGCAGTTTCTGCAGGCGCACGTTGGCGTCCGGGGTGATGGCGAAGATCAAGTTATCCACAGCAGGCTTGCCGGCGAAGTAATCCGGGTTGGCTTTGTAGCGAATCGCTGCATCTTTCTGGAAACGCCCGAAAACAAAGGGGCCGGTGCCGATGGGCTGGCTGTTGAGCTTTTCCGGGGTGCCGGCCTTGAGCAGCTTGTCGGCGTATTCGGCCGGGTAGATCGAGGCAAAGCCCATGCTCAGCGCGGCGAGGAACGTGGAGTCGGCGTGATCCAGGGTAAAACGCACGGTCAGCGGATCCAGGGCGTCGATCTTTTTGATCAGCGCCGGCAGTTGCAAGGACTGGGCGTGGGGGAAGCCGCTCTGGGCGATCTGGTGCCAGGGATTGGCCGGGTCGAGCATGCGTTCGAAGCTGAAACGTACATCTTCGGCGGTAAGGCTGCGGCTTGGGCTGAAATACGCGGTGCGGTGGAATTTGACGCCCGGGTGCAATTTAAAGGTGTAGGTCAGGCCGTCCGGCGAGACTTCCCAGCTGTCGGCCAGGCTCGGCACCAGCTTGCCGCTCGTGGCGTCGTAGTCCACCAGGCGGTTCATCAGCACATCCGCCGAGGCGTTGGTGGTGGTCAGCGAGTTGTACTGCACCACATCGAACCCTTCGGGGCTGGCCTCGGTGCAGACGCTCAACGTGGAGGCCGCCTGGGCCAGCGGGGCGAGGAAGAGCGGGGCGAGTAGAAGTGGCAGGGCAGCGAGGCGCATGGTCGGTTTCCTTTGCAGATCGGAGGCCCATCTGCGAGTGCAGTCTGGAAAAGGCCTACCGTAGTGGCCTGATTCACAAATGACTAGCCCATTTTTGCCTGTGCATTTAGGACAAATACTGTTTTGATGGCGCTTCAGGTCATTTTGCCCGGGGCCTTGGCCTACAAGCAGCGGCGATAAATCATTCGGTGCGACGAGCGGTCCGGCGGCACGGCGGCCCACCCTGGCAGCGCTTGAGAGCTGCTTGGGCGAGATTTACAGCGGGAAAAACACACCGGCTGTTGTTGCACTGGGGTCTTTCTGGTATAAAGCAGCGCTCTTTTCTAGGGGCCCGGTTCCTTCACTGTAGGTGTAGCCGGTAAGACCCTTAAAGAAACGCGGCGCCTGGCGCCAAATGACTGAGAGATTAAGCGGCCAACCCATGCCGGGTTGGGCATGTGGTTTTAGAGGGCTGAGGCATGTCGAGAGTCTGTCAAGTTACCGGTAAGGGTCCGGTGACTGGGAATAACATTTCCCACGCAAACAACAAAACCCGTCGTCGTTTCCTGCCAAACCTGCAGCATCACCGCTTCTGGGTTGAAGAAGAGAAACGTTTTGTCCGTCTGCGCGTATCTGCCAAAGGCATGCGCATCATCGACAAGCGTGGCATCACTGTCGTGCTCGCTGAACTGCGCCGCGACGGCAAAATCTAAGGAGCTAAATCATGCGTGAATTGATTCGAATGATCTCTAGCGCCGGTACTGGTCACTTCTACACTACCGACAAGAACAAGCGTACTACCCCGGACAAGCTCGAAAAGAAAATGTTCGACCCGCGCGTTCGCAAGCACGTGATCTACAAAGAAGGCAAAATCAAGTAATTGGTTTTCTTTCTTGTGAAAAAAACCCGCATCTCACGATGCGGGTTTTTTTTGCCTTTTGAAAAGTCGCGGTCGACCGATCAGGCTTTTTCTTCGAACACCACGTAGATCTTGCGGCACGGCTCCAGCACTTCCCAGGTGCCACTGAAGCCGGCCGGGATCACGAAGCGGTCACCGGCGCGCAAGGTCTTGGCGTTGCCTTCGGCATCGCGTAGCACCGAAACCCCCTGCACGATCTCGCAGTACTCGTGTTCGGTGTAGTTCACCGTCCATTGCCCGACTTCACCTTCCCATACCCCGGCGTTCATCTGGCCGCACGGGCTGTTGTAGTGGTTGAAGAGCGTCTGCTCGGGGTCGCCCTTGAGGATTTTTTCTGTGGCGGGGCGGTAGCGTTCGGCGGCGGTGTTCGCCTGGCTGAAATCGACGACATCCTGAATGTTCATGCACGTATCCCGTCTAGGCCTGGGGTTGGAGAGCCAAAGTCTATGTTTATTAAAATGAACATCGCAAGGGCGTTTGCGGCCGTTATGTCAAATATATTGAAACATCCCTTGCGGCTGGTTTAGGGTGGCGGGTGCCTCGGACCGAATAGCTGGCTGGCCGGGCAAGCATTTGGAAGGGAACGGTTATAACGCCGGGCCCTTATATTTAATAAGAGGAGGACACTCGCATGACCACCCTGACCCGTGCCGACTGGGAACAACGCGCCAAGGATCTGAAGATCGAAGGCCGCGCCTATATCAATGGCGAGTACACCGCCGCAGTTTCCGGCGACACGTTCGAATGCCTCAGCCCAGTCGATGGCCGCCTGCTGACCAAGGTTGCCAGCTGTGACGTCGCCGACGCCCAGCGCGCCGTGGAAAACGCCCGCGCCACTTTCAACTCCGGCGCCTGGTCTCGCCTGGCCCCGGCCAAGCGCAAAGCCACCATGATCCGTTTCGCCGCGCTGCTCAAGGCCAACGCCGAAGAGCTGGCCCTGCTCGAAACCCTGGACATGGGCAAGCCCATCGGCGATTCCCTGGGCATCGACATCCCTGGCGCGGCGCAAGCCCTGAGCTGGAGTGGCGAGGCCATCGACAAGATTTACGACGAAGTCGCCGCCACCCCCCATGACCAACTGGGCCTGGTGACCCGCGAGCCCGTCGGCGTAGTGGCGGCCATCGTGCCGTGGAACTTCCCGCTGATGATGGCCTGCTGGAAGCTGGGGCCGGCGCTGTCCACCGGTAACTCGGTCGTGCTCAAGCCTTCGGAAAAATCGCCGCTGACCGCCATCCGCATCGCTGCCCTGGCCGTTGAAGCGGGTATCCCCAAGGGTGTGCTCAACGTGCTGCCGGGTTATGGCCACACTGTCGGCAAGGCCCTGGCGCTGCATATGGACGTCGATACCCTGGTGTTCACCGGTTCGACCAAGATCGCCAAGCAACTGATGATCTACTCCGGCGAATCGAACATGAAACGTGTCTGGCTGGAAGCTGGCGGCAAGAGCCCGAACATCGTGTTTGCCGATGCCCCGGACCTGCAAGCCGCTGCCGAATCCGCGGCTGGCGCCATTGCTTTCAACCAGGGCGAAGTCTGCACTGCCGGTTCGCGCCTGCTGGTGGAGCGTTCGATCAAGGACAAATTCCTGCCAATGGTGATCGAGGCCCTCAAGGGCTGGAAGCCGGGCAACCCGCTGGACCCGGCTACCAACGTCGGCGCGCTGGTGGATACCCAGCAGATGAACACCGTGCTGTCGTACATCGAAGCCGGGCACGCCGATGGCGCCAAGCTGGTGGCCGGTGGCAAGCGCACCCTGCAGGAAACTGGCGGTACCTACGTCGAACCGACGATTTTCGACGGCGTGACCAACGCCATGAAGATTGCCCAGGAAGAGATCTTTGGCCCCGTGCTATCGGTGCTGACGTTCGACAGCGCGGAAGAAGCCGTGGCGATTGCCAACGACACGCCTTATGGCCTGGCCGCTGCAGTCTGGACTTCGGATATCTCCAAGGCGCACCTGACCGCCAAGGCCCTGCGCGCCGGTAGCGTGTGGGTCAACCAGTACGATGGCGGCGACATGACTGCGCCATTTGGCGGGTTCAAGCAGTCGGGCAACGGTCGCGACAAGTCGCTGCACGCGTTCGACAAGTACACCGAGCTGAAGGCGACCTGGATCAAGCTGTAAACCCGGACTCCGGGCACCAGCTGCAGTAGATCCAAATGTGGGAGCGGGCTTGCCCGCGATAGCGGTATATCAGTCACTCATGAGTTGGCTGGTACTCCCTCATCGCGAGCAAGCCCGCTCCCACAGTATTTTGCGTGATCTGGAAATAACTCACAGGAGCGTGGCAATGCGTTGGGCGACTTACTTCGCCGTCCTGGCCTCGGTACTCAGCGTCGGCCTCGCCTTGGGCGTGAGCATGCCGCTGGTGTCCCTGCGCCTGGAAAGCTGGGGCTATGGCAACTTTGCCATCGGCATCATGGCGGCGATGCCGGCGTTCGGTGTGTTGTTGGGCGCCAAGGTCTCCAGCCGCCTGGCCTCCTGGTTGGGCACGGCGAACCTGATGCGTCTGTGCCTGTGGGCTGGGGCGATTTCCATCGGTTTGCTGGCGGTACTGCCCAGCTATCCGGTGTGGCTGGTGCTGCGGTTGATGATCGGGGTGATCCTGACCATCGTGTTTATCCTCGGCGAAAGCTGGATCAATCAACTGGTGGTGGAGCAGTGGCGTGGCCGGTTGGTGGCGCTGTATGGCTGTACCTACGCCTTGAGCCAGCTGTCGGGGCCGTTGTTGCTCGGCGTACTGGGGACCGATCATGACTATGGCTTCTGGGTCGGCGTCGGCCTGCTGATCGTTGCGCCGTTCCTGCTGCTGGGGCGCAGCGGGGCGCCGACGGCGGAGGCCTTCAGCGTGACCTTTGGCGACTTGTGGGGTTTTTGCCGGGGCCTGCCGGCGATTGCCTGGGCGGTGGCGTTGTTTGCCGCGTTCGAGGCGATGATTCTGACGCTGCTGCCGGTGTATTGCCTGCAGCAGGGTTTTACCGCTGAGGTGGCGCTGGCGATGGTCAGCACCGTGGTGGTCGGCGATGCCTTGCTGCAATTGCCGATTGGCGCGCTGGCCGATTACCTGCCCAGGCGTACCCTGTTTCTGGGGTGCGCGGTGCTGTTGCTGCTGTCGAGCCTGGCCATTGCGCCGCTGCTCGATACCTGGCTGATCTGGCCGATCTGGGTGCTGTTCGGTGCCAGCGCCGGGGGCTTGTTCACCTTGTCGTTGATCCTGATCGGCGAGCGCTACCGTGACGATGCGTTGGTGCGGGCCAATGCCCATATTGCGCAGTTGTGGGGGATTGGTTGCCTGATCGGCCCGCTGGTGGCGGGTGCGGGCAGCCAGTGGATCAGCGGGCATGCGTTGCCGTTGCTGATGGCGGCGGGGGCCTTGGGGCTGGTGATTCTGTTGTTACGCCAAGGGGCGTTTGGCGCCGAGCAGCCGGCCTGACCTGGAAGTGCTCCCAGATTGGATTTTGGTGGTGCTTAGAGCATGCGCTCCAGGCCCACAGTGGTGGCAAACCAGGCATTGAAGCGGCGCCACCAACTGCCCGGCTCGCGGGTCAGGGTGTGCAACTGGCCGTTGTCTTCTGTCACCCATACCACCTGGCCATCCTGCAGCTTCGCCTCATAACTCAAGGCCGGCGCCATCCCTTGCAGGGCCAGGTTGCTTACGTGCTCGGCCAGCTCGGGGCTGTCCACCAGCACGCCAACCTCGGTGTTCCACAGCACCGAACGCGGGTCGAAATTGAATGAGCCGATAAACGACTTCTGCCGATCAAAGATCATCGCCTTGCTGTGCAGGCTGGAGTCCGAGCCATGCAGCGCGCGGCTGCCCAGCAGGTGCGGGCCACTGCCGCCGCCGTCGCCCGGTTGGCGGCGCAGTTCGTACAGTTTCACCCCGTGCTCCAACAGCGCCTTGCGATAGGGCGCATAGCCGCCATGCACTGCCGGTACGTCGGTGGCCTCCAGAGCGTTGGTCAGCAGACGCACGTCGACACCGGCGTCCGCACGGCCGGTCAGGTAAACCAGGCCCGGCTGACCGGGGACGAAGTAGGCCGAAATCATCATCAGTTCACTGTGCACGCCTTCCAGCTCCGGCCCCAGTTGGGTGGTGAGCAACAGTTGCGGGTCAGGATCGGCCTTGGCCAGCACCTTGCTCGGCGCATCCCACAGCGCCTGGTTCCATGCCCAGATCAGCTCCCGCCGCCAGATGTCCATGCGGGGCTGGGTCTGGTAGGTGCGCAGGCGGTTGTACAGGGCATGGTTTTGCTGGCGCGACTCGGCCAGGGAGTTCTCCAGAAGCCCGCGCGCTGTGGCCAGGTCGTGGGAGGACGGGGCGCTGGAGATGAAGTCGGCAATGGGTTTGCTCAGCGCACTGTTCCAGTACTGGTCAAAGCTGTGGCCCAGTTGCTCGGCCACAGGCCCGACGCTGAGCATGTCGATATCGGTGAAGTTCAGGTTGGGCTCGGCATCGAAATACTCATCCCCCAGGTTGCGCCCGCCGACAATCGCCACGCTGTTGTCCGCCAGCCACAGCTTGTTGTGCATGCGCCGGTGCTGCAGCGACAGGTTGAACAGCCGGCCCATGGCCCGTGTCACGCCGGTGCTGCGCCCCAGGTGCAAGGGGTTGAACAGGCGAATCTGGATCTGCGGGTGCGCGGCCAGGGTGGCGATGATCTGGTCCAGGCCGTCGCTGGTGGTGTCATCCAGGAGGATGCGCACCCGCACGCCACGGTCGGCCGCCGTGAGTAGCTCGGCCACCAGCATGCGCGTGCTGATGCCGTCATGGACGATGTAGTACTGCAAGTCGAGGCTGGTCTGGGCATTGCGGATCAATTCGGCGCGAGCCATGAACGCTTCGCTGCTGTTGGGCAGCAGGCGGAACCCGGAGCGGCCCTGGTAGGGCGCGGCCTGGGCCTGGATCGAGCGGCCAAAGGCGGACTGCGTCGCCGGCAGCGCCTCGCTGGCCACCCGGGGCACATCCAGGGTGGCGCAACCGCCCAGGCCCAGGAACCCCAGCAAAAAAAACGCTAACAGCCGTTGGCTCATCAAGGCGACAGGTTCCGAATCAGGGCGTTGGTGGGCATATGACGGTGATTGCTGGCAAAAGGTCAGTCCACCCGCTGTTCGGCTTCGGCGAGCATTTTGATCGCCGTTGCCCCGACCTTGCGCACCGCCTCTTCAATCTGGGGGGTTGGCTTGGCAGCGTAGTTCATCCGCAGGCAGTTACGGTATTTGCCCGAGGCCGAGAAGATGCTGCCCACGGCAATCTGTACGCCTTGCTCGACCAGGGCCCGGTTGAGCTTGAGGGTGTCGAAACCTTCTGGCAGTTCCACCCACAACATAAAGCTGCCCTGGGGCCGGCTGGCGCGGGTGCCGGCGGGGAAATAGCGGCTGACCCAATCGAGCATCAGGTCGCGATTGCGCTGGTATTGGCTGCGCATCCGCCGCAAATGCGGCTCGAAGTGCCCGTTCTTGAGGAACTCGGCAATGGCGATCTGCGGCTGGGTGGCGGTGGAGCCGGTGCTGATGTATTTCATGTGCAGCACCCGCTCCAGATAGCGGCCCGGCGCTACCCAACCGATCCGCAGGCCGGGGGCCAGGGTTTTGGAGAAGGAACTGCAGAGTAGGACGCGGCCATCTTCGTCGAAGGATTTGATGGTGCGTGGTCGCGGGTAGCTGTAGGCCAGCTCGCCATACACATCGTCTTCGATAATCGCCACGTCAAAGCGCTGGGCCAGGGTCAGCAGCGCCCGTTTGCGTGCCTCGGGCATGATGTAGCCCAGGGGGTTGTTGCAGTTGGGGGTCAACTGGATGACTTTGATCGGCCATTGCTCCAGGGCCAGTTCCAGGGCTTCCAGGCTGATGCCGGTGAGCGGGTCGGTGGGGATTTCCAGGGCTTTCATGCCCAGGCCCTTGAGGGTCTGCATGGCGCCGTGGAAGCTTGGCGAGTCGACGGCGACGATATCGCCGGGCTCGCAAATGGCACGGATGCTGGAGGACAGTGCCTCATGGCAGCCGGTGGTGATCACGATGTCCTGGGCGTCGAGTTGGCAGCCGGAATCCAATGACAGACGGGCTATTTGTTCACGCAGCTCCATACAGCCGTAGATATTGTCGTAGTACAGGCCTGGCAGATCCTGGCGGCGGCTGACCCGGGCCAGGCTGCGCAGCAGGGGTTTGATGGTCGGTGACAGGACATCCGGCATGCCACGGCCCATCTGTATGACATCTTTGCGCGGCACCGCGCGGATCAGTTCCAGCACCTGGTCCCACTGGGAAATCTCCACCGGGCGCTGGGCCGGCCGACCCACGGCAGGCAGCGCGGGCAGTTCGCGACCGACGGGCACGAAGTAGCCGGATTTCGGCTTTGGCGTCGCCAGGCCGTTGTCTTCGAGCATTCGGTAAGCCTGTTGCACGGTGCTCAGGCTGACCCCGTGTTCCACACTCAAGGCACGCACGGAGGGTAAGCGATCGCCGGGGCGATAGAAGCCCTGTTCGATACGGGTGCCCAGCAGTTCGGCGAGGTTGACGTAGAGGGTCATGGCGGTCGCTCCCAGGGGACCAGTACAGATGTGAGGAAAATACAGGATTCAGCCCGTGGTTGGGAGTATCTGTATGGATTTAATAAAAGTGGGTTGAATCTGTAATGGTTTTGCCGTGCCGTCCATTCTAGTCACTCATGGCAACAGGCAAATGAGGGGCAGGACAATGAGTGGCTTGAGCGATGTGCGGCTGGCATTACACAGTCAGGAACTGGAAGCAGGGCAGGAGCGCGGGCTGACCGGGCTGGCGCCGGGTAATCCGAGCCGTTGGGAACTGTTCTGGCGCCGTCGCCACACGCGCCAGGCCTTGCTGGACCTGACCCCGGAGCAACTGCGCGATATCGGCTTGAGTACTGAACAAGCGCGCCGGGAAGGCTTGAAGCCGTTCTGGCGCGGTTGAGTCAGAGCAGTTCTTTCAGGCGGTGCCAGAGCATGCCCAGAGCCAGCAGCGGTGAGCGCAAGTGCTTGCCGCCAGGGAAGGTGATGTGTGGCACCTGGGCAAACAGATCGAAGCGCCCACTCTGCTGGCCGCTGATGGCTTCGGCCAACAGTTTGCCGGCCAGGTGGGTGGCGTTCAGGCCATGGCCGGCGTAGGCCTGGGCAAAGTACACATTGGGCTGGTCGGCCAGCCGGCCAATCTGCGGCAGGCGGTTGGCGCCGATGCCGATCATGCCGCCCCATTGATAGTCGATCTTCGCTTCGGCCAATTGCGGGAAGACCTTGAGCATCTTCGGCCGCATATAGGCGCCAATGTCCTGGGGATCGCGTCCGGAATAGTGGCAAGCACCGCCAAACAGCAGGCGCCGGTCGGCCGACAAGCGGAAGTAGTCCACCGTGACCCGCTGATCACACACCGCCATGTTTTGCGGCAGTAACTCGGCGGCCTGGGTTGGGCTCAAGGGTTCGGTGGCAATGATGTAGCTGCCGGCGGGCAGCACCTTGCCGCTCAGGTGAGGGTTGAGGCCATTGAGGTAGGCATTGCAGCCCAGCACCAGGGTCTTGGCGCGCACACTGCCGTGGGCGGTGTGGACTTTGACTTCAGGGCCGTAGTCGATGCGCAGGGCTTCGGACTGCTCGAACAGCCTCACGCCCAGTTGCTGCGCGGCGCCCGCTTCGCCAAGGGCCAGGTTCAGCGGGTGCAGGTGGCCGGAGCCCATGTCGATCATGCCGCCCACGTAACGGTCGGAGCCGATCACGCTGCGCATCTCCCCGGCTTGCAGCAGGCGCAGTTCGTGGCGATAGCCCAAGTCGTGCAGCTCTTCGGCGTCGGCGGTCAGGCCCTGCAAGTCGCGGGGCTTGTTGGCCAGGTCGCAGTAGCCCCAGGTCAGGTCGCAATCAATCTGGAAGCGCTCGACCCGCTGGCGCACGATTTCCACGGCTTCGAGGCCCATCAGCTTCATCTGCCGCACGCCTTCGCTGCCGACCACATTGGCAAACTGATCGAGGCCATGGCCGACGCCGCGAATCAACTGCCCACCGTTGCGCCCGCTGGCGCCCCAGGCGATCTTGCGTGCCTCCAGCAGCACCACGCTAAAGCCCCGTTCAGCCAGCTCCAGCGCGGTGTTCAGCCCGGAAAACCCGCCGCCGACCACGCACACATCGGCGACCACTTCGCCCGCCAGTGCCGGGTAATCGGGTTGCGCCAGGCTGCTGGCGGCGTAGTAGGAAGCGGTGTGCCGGGCGCTGGCGGTCATGGGGAGCATCCGTGTTTGGAAAATTTGACGCAGGATACAGCGGTCGGGTGAAGCTGTCTCACTCGGGGCTTTTAGGGCAAAATCCACGCCTATTCGCCGTTCGGTATGGGTTTCGATGAGTTGCAACAGCCAGAAAGTCAACGCGCTGCGCCGGCAGATCCCCTCGTTCGAGTGTGTGCCGGGTTGCCATGATTGCTGTGGGCCGGTGACTACATCCACCGAGGAAATGTCGCGCCTGCCGCGCAAGACTGCGGCCGAGCAGGAAGCGGCCATGGATGAGCTGAACTGTGTGCACCTGGGGCCCAACGGTTGCACGGTGTACGACGAGCGCCCGTTGATCTGTAGGTTGTTTGGTACCACGCCCAGCCTGCCATGCCCCAACAATCGAGGCCCGGTGGAGCTGATTCACCCGCGGGTGGAGAAGCAGATTCACGAGTACATGGCGACGACGCGGCAGGTGCTGGTCTGACAGATGTACCCGGTCAAAAGGTGGGAGCTGGCTTGCCTGCGATGACGGTGTAGCGCCCACAGGGTCAATCCGGGATCGGCAGGTTCAGGCTCTCCTTCACCTCTTCCATCACGATATAGCTCTTGGACTCGCGCACATGGGGCAGCTTGAGCAGGATATCGCCCAGCAGTTTGCGGTACGACGCCATCTCGGAAATCCGCGCCTTCACCAGATAGTCGAAATCCCCCGAGACCAGGTGGCACTCCAGCACATGGGGCAGTTTCAGCACGGCACGTCGGAATTCTTCGAAGGTATCGCCGGATTTGTAGTCGAGGCTGATCTCGACAAACACCAGCAGGCTACCCTTCAAGTGCTGCGGATTGAGGCGGGCGTTGTAGCCCATGATGATCCCCTCGCGCTCCAGGCGCCGGACCCGTTCGGTGCACGGCGTGGTCGACAGTCCTACCTTCTCCCCTAGCTCGGTAAACGAAATCCGCCCGTCGGCCTGCAGGATGCGCAGGATGTTGCGGTCGATCTTGTCCAGCTCCCGCTTGGTCTGGGTATTGGTCCGCATAGGGGATGCTCCTCCGTGAAAAGGGTTTTTGCCGAGAATTGTCGCCAAATATAGGCACTTATATAGTGAAATGCACTGGTCATTGCTTTTTATACTGCTCACATCTTTGTGCCGAACAACAAACGTCAGCGGTCAAGCCGTGATGAGGATATAAAAATGCGGGTTTTGGTCTTGGGTAGCGGTGTCATTGGTGTGGCCAGTGCCTACTATTTGGCGCGTGCCGGTTTTGAGGTGGTCGTGGTCGACCGCCAGCCGGCCGTTGCAATGGAGACCAGCTTCGCCAACGCCGGCCAGGTCTCGCCCGGCTATGCATCGCCGTGGGCCGCGCCAGGTGTGCCGCTCAAGGCCATCAAGTGGCTGCTGCAGCGGCATGCGCCGCTGGCGATCAAGGCCACCGCCGATATCGACCAATACCTGTGGATGGCGCAGATGCTGCGCAACTGCACGGCCAACCGTTATGCCGTGAACAAAGAACGCATGGTGCGCCTGTCCGAGTACAGCCGCGACTGCCTCGATGAGCTGCGCGCCGAAACCGGCATTGCCTACGAAGGGCGCAGCCTGGGGACTACGCAATTGTTCCGCACCCAGGCGCAACTGGATGGCGCGGCCAAGGATATCGCCGTGCTGAAAGAGTCCGGCGTGCCGTTCGAGCTGCTTGACCGCGCCGGCATTGCCCGCGTCGAGCCGGCCCTGGCCAGTGTCACGGATATCCTCGCCGGTGCCTTGCGCCTGCCCAATGACCAGACCGGCGACTGCCAGATGTTCACCACCCGCCTGGCCGACATGTGCAAGCAGTTGGGGGTGGAATTCCGTTTTGAGCAGGACATTCAACGCCTGGACCACGCCGGTGATCGCATCAACGGCGTGTGGATCGACGGCAAGCTGGAAACCGCCGACCGCTACGTGCTGGCCCTGGGCAGTTACTCGCCGCAGTTGCTCAAGCCGCTGGGGATCAAGGCGCCGGTGTATCCGCTCAAGGGTTACTCCCTGACCGTGCCGATCACCAACCCGGCGATGGCCCCGACTTCGACTATTCTCGACGAAACCTACAAGGTTGCGATCACCCGTTTCGACAACCGCATCCGCGTCGGTGGCATGGCTGAAATAGCCGGTTTTGACCTGTCGCTGAACCCGCGTCGGCGCGAAACCCTGGAGATGATCGTCAACGACCTTTATCCTCAGGGCGGTGATTTGAGCGAAGCGACGTTCTGGACCGGCCTGCGCCCGACCACCCCGGACGGTACGCCGATCGTCGGCGCCACGCCTTTCAAAAACCTGTTCTTGAACACTGGCCACGGCACCCTCGGCTGGACCATGGCCTGTGGCTCTGGTCGCCTGCTGGCGGACCTGATGGCGAAGAAAACCCCGCAGATCAGTGCCGCTGGCCTTGATATTTCCCGTTACGGCAACCCTCAGGAGTCCACAAAACATGTCAATCCAGCGCCAGCTCACCAATGAGCGCATGAGCCAGATCGTTGTCCACAGCGGTACCGTGTATCTGGCAGGGCAAGTCGGCGACGACATGAGTGCCGGAATTGAACAGCAGACCCGTGAAACCCTGGCCAATATCGAGCGTTTGCTGGATCTGGCCGGTACCGATAAAACCAAGTTGCTGTCGGTGACGATCTACCTCAAAGACATCGACGCCGACTTTGCCGGCATGAACGCGGTTTGGGACAAGTGGCTGCCAAAAGGCGTGGCCCCGGCCCGTGCCACGGTCGAGTCGAAACTGTGTGAGCCAGAAATCCTGGTCGAGCTGTCTGTCGTGGCCGCTCTGCCTTAAACGATCACTCTTGCGGTGCCGGCGCTATTGGCCGGTACCGGTTTTTTCTTCCCACCGCCGCCTAGAAGCCTGCCGCCATGCGTCCTGCCCGTGCCCTGATCGACCTACAAGCCCTGCGCCACAACTACCAATTGGCCCGCGAACTGACCGGGGCCAAGGCCCTTGCCGTGATCAAGGCCGACGCCTATGGCCATGGTGCCGTGCGCGTGGCCCAGGCCCTGGAAGACCAGGCCGACGGTTTTGCCGTGGCCTGTATCGAGGAGGCGCTGGAGCTGCGCGCCGCCGCAATTCGTGGGCCGGTGTTGTTGCTCGAAGGGTTCTTCGAGGCCGACGAACTGCCGCTGATCATCGAGCATGACTTGTGGTGCGTGGTGCATTCGCTGTGGCAACTGGAGGCGATTGAACAGGCGCGCCTGAGCAAGCCGCTGACGGTGTGGTTGAAGCTGGATTCGGGCATGCACCGGGTTGGTTTGCATCCCAAGGATTATCACGACGCCTACCAGCGCCTGCTGGCCAGTGGCAAAGTGGCCAAAATCGTGTTGATGAGCCACTTCGCTCGCGCCGATGAACTGGACTGCACAAGCAGCGATGAGCAGGTCGCGGTATTCGATGCGGCGCGCCAGGGCCTGGCGGCCCAGGTCAGCCTGCGCAACTCGCCGTCGGTAATGGGTTGGCCGGGCGTCTCCAGTGATTGGGTGCGGCCCGGCATCATGCTCTACGGCGCAACGCCCTTTGGCGAAGACCAGGCGGTTGCCGCGCGTTTGCAGCCGGTGATGACCCTGGAATCGAAAGTCATCTGCGTGCGCGAACTGCCGGCGGGCGAGCCCGTGGGTTATGGCGCACGGTTCGTGACGCCCAAGCCGATGCGTATCGGCGTGGTTGCCATGGGCTATGCCGATGGTTATCCGCGCCACGCGCCGACCGGTACGCCGGTGCTGGTCGCCGGCCAGCGCAGCCAGTTGCTGGGGCGGGTGTCGATGGACATGCTGTGTGTCGACCTGACCGATGTGCCCGAGGCCGGCCTGGGCTCGACCGTCGAGTTGTGGGGCAAAAACATCCTCGCCAGCGATGTGGCGACCGCCGCTGACACCATTCCCTACCAGATTTTTTGCAACCTGCGCCGAGTGCCACGGCTCTATTCCGGCGCCTAGCTGCCGGACGCCGAAGACGTCCAGCGGGATTCAGACCAAAGTGTTGTAAATACTGAACGCTGTCGCCATGATAACGCTCAATTACAACAAAGCCTGAATCCTAGGAGGCTCCTGCATTGGACGTCGGCGAACGACTGCAATCCATCCGTAAACTGAAAGGTCTTTCCCAGCGTGAACTCGCCAAACGTGCGGGCGTCACCAACAGCACCATTTCGATGATCGAGAAAAACAGTGTCAGCCCTTCCATCAGCTCCTTGCGCAAGGTGCTGGGCGGCATCCCCATGTCGATGGTCGAGTTTTTTTCCGAGGAGATCCTCCAGGAAAAACCGACTCAGATCGTCTATAAAGCCAATGAGCTGATCGACATTTCCGATGGTGCGGTGACCATGAAGCTGGTGGGCCGTGCGCATCCCAGCCGGGCGATTGCGTTTCTCAACGAAATCTACCCGCCGGGCGCCGATACGGGCGAGGAAATGCTGACCCATGATGGCGAGGAAACCGGGATTCTGTTGGAAGGTCGTCTGGAATTGGTCGTGGGCGTCGAAACTTTTGTGCTCGAAGCTGGCGATAGCTACTACTTTGAAAGCACCAAGCCGCACCGTTTTCGCAATCCGTTCGATGTGCCGGCGCGACTAATCAGCGCAGCCACACCCGCGAACTTTTAACAGAAGAGGCGCCCTGCCTACCTTGCAGAGGTGCCCGTAGTTGTATTTCGCCATACTGAATCCCCCCTTGGATAATAGGGTTGTTTCAGTGAGGCGGCCTAACCGTTATACTTTCGCCGCCTGCGAAACCGTGGCCGCAGGCGTGAATAGCCACCATGAGGGTGAACGCGTGAACCTAATTATGAAAATGCTGGCTGTACCAGCAACCGTACTGGCCCTTTGGGCTGCCAGCGCTCAAGCTGCGACCAATGATGATATTGCCAAGCGTCTTGAACCCGTCGGGAAGGTCTGTATTCAGGGCGAAGAATGCAAGGGGATGGACGTCGCTGTGACAGCTGGCGGCGGCGGTGCGAAAACGCCGGACGAGATCATCGCTAAACACTGTAATGCTTGCCACAGCACTGGCCTGTTGGGCGCACCGAAAATCGGTGACACCGCCGCCTGGAAAGAGCGCGCCGACCACCAGGGCGGCCTTGATGGCATCCTGGCCAAGGCCATCACTGGTATCAACGCCATGCCGCCTAAAGGTACCTGCGCCGATTGCTCGGATGCTGACCTCAAGGGTGCGATCGAGAAGATGTCTGGTTTGAAATAAACCGATCTTCGCCAAAAAGCCGCTGACCAGCGGCTTTTTTGTGGGCGCAATTTGGCGGCCAAGGCTGTTCATTGCAGCAAAGACCCGGCAAGCTCGGTCCAACCCCTAATCATGGAATGTCAGGAGGGTCGGATGGTGCAGTTGTGTTCAATCGAGCAAGCGGTCGATGACGTACTGGAGCGCTTGCCTGCGCATATCCACATGGGTATGCCGCTGGGCCTGGGCAAGGCGAATCTGTTTGCCAATGCCTTGTACCGGCGCATCGCCAAGCTGCCTGAGCGGGCGCTGACGATTTACACCGCCCTGAGCCTGGGTCGCCCGCCGTTGGGCGATGGCTTGCAGAAGCGTTTTCTGGAGCCGTTTATCGAGCGGGTGTTCGGCGATTATCCTGAGCTGGACTTCCTCGCCGCCCTGCGCAAGGACAGCCTGCCGGCCAATATCCACGTGCAGCAGTTTTTTATGCAGCCCGGCAGCCTGCTGCATAGCACCTCGGCCCAGCAGGATTACGTCAGCAGCAACTACAGCCATGCCGCCCGCGATATCAACGCCGCCGGCCTGAACCTGATCGCGCAGTTGGTGGCCAGCAGCAGTGAGCACCCGGATCGCCTGAGCCTGAGCTGCAACCCCGATATCACCCTCGACCTGTTACCGATGATCGCCAAGCGCCGCGCGGCAGGCGAGACCATCCTGGTGGTGGGCCAGGTGCATGATGATTTGCCCTACATGCCCGGTGATGCCGAGCTGGGCATGGATCAGTTCGACTTCCTGATCGACGAAAAAGATCGCACCACGCTGTTTTCCACGCCGAACATGCCAGTGGGTTTGCAGGACCACTTCATTGGTTTGCACGCCAGTACCCTGGTACGCGATGGCGGCACCCTGCAGATCGGTATCGGTTCGATGGGCGACGCCCTGACTGCCGCATTGCTGGCGCGTCAGGCCGATAACGAAGGCTACCGGCAGTTGCTCACCGACCTGGATGTGTACCAATGGGCGCCGCTGATCAGCCGCGAGGGCGGGGTCGAGCCGTTTGCCCGGGGCCTCTATGGCTGCAGCGAAATGTTCGTCAATGGCCTGCTGGTGCTGGCCGACGCCGGTATTGTGCGGCGCAAGGTGTACCCCGATGTGGCGACGCAGCAGCAGGCCAATGCGGGTCTGCTGGACGACGCGGCACAACCGGATGGCGTGTCGATCCACGGTGGCTTCTTCCTCGGCCCCCGCAGTTTTTACCAGCGCTTGCAGGAAATGACCCACGCCAAGCGCCTGGAATTCAATATGACCCGCATCAGCTATATCAACGAGCTGTACGGGCAGGAAGAACTCAAGCGTTTACAGCGCCTGGATGCGCGGTTTATCAACAGCGCCATCATGGTCACGTTGCTGGGCGCTGGCGTTGCCGACCAACTGGAAGACGGTCGCGTGCTCAGTGGCGTGGGTGGGCAATACAACTTTGTGGCTCAGGGCCATGCGCTGGAGGGCGCGCGCTCGATCCTGATCCTGCGCAGCTGGCGTGAAGCGGGCGGTGATGTCAGCTCCAATATCGTCTGGGAATATGGCCATTGCACGATTCCCCGGCACTTGCGCGATATTGTCATCACCGAATACGGCATCGCCGACCTGCGTGGCCAGACCGACGCCAAGGTGATCGAGGCGCTGCTCAATATCACCGACTCACGCTTCCAGGCGGACTTGATCGAGCAGGCGCAAAAAGCCGGCAAGTTGCCCAAGGACTTTCAGCTCGACCCGCGCTTTGCCGACAACACGCCAGAGCGTTTGCAGGCGGTGCAGGCACGGCATTCAAGGCTGTTCCCGGAGTACCCGCTGGGCAGTGACTTCACCGATGAAGAACGGGATTTGTTGCGCGCGTTGAACTGGCTCAAGAGCAAATTCAAGCTGACGGAGATTCTGGAGTTGGGCAAAGCGGCGCTGGATGCGCCTGAGCCTGAGGCCTTTCCCGAGCACTTGGTGCGGATGCGCCTGGATAAGCCGGAGGGGTTTAAAGAGGATTTGTATCAGCGCCTATTGCTTGCTGGCCTTAAGGCCACCGCACACTAACGGCCACCACAAACCAAATGTGGGAGCGGGCGTGCTCGCGATAGCAATGGATCAGCCACTCGTGAGTTGACTGACAGACCGCTATCGCGAGCAAGCCCGCTCCCACATTTTTAAGCGTGCCCGCTCAGGTTTAATCGATGAAGGTCACGACGCCACCGGCCAGGGACTTGACCCGCGCCAGCGACTCAACCCGGTAACCCTGGGCATCCAGCTCAGCACGCCCGCCCTGGAACGACTTCTCGATCACAATCCCCAGGCCCGCCACGGTGGCGCCGGCCTGTTTGATGATCGAAATCAGCGCCTGGGACGCCTTGCCGTTGGCCAGGAAGTCGTCGATCACCAGCACGCGGTCGCTGCTGGTCAGGTGGCGTGGGGAGATTGCCACGGTGCTTTCGACTTTCTTGGTGAAGGAATACACCGTCGCCGACAGCAGGTTTTCCGTCAGGGTCAGGGACTGCTGCTTGCGGGCGAAGATCACCGGCACGCCCAGGTTCAGGCCGGTCATGATCGCTGGCGCGATGCCTGAGGCTTCGATGGTGACGATCTTGGTGATCCCCGAATCCTTGAACAGCGCGGCGAATTCGTCGCCGATCAGTTTCATCAGCGCCGGGTCGATCTGATGGTTCAGAAAGGCGTCGACCTTGAGTACCTGGTCGGAAAGCACGATGCCTTCTTCGCGAATTTTCTTGTGCAGTGCTTCCACAAAAGCTTCCTCTGGTGGCGCAAGGGGCGCCGAAAGTAGATTAAAAAGTAGTCGATTCTAGCGCTTTAGCATCGCGCGTATATCCGCCAGGGCGGTGTTGCCGCGTACCGCCTTGACTTCAGTTGGGGTGTCGTCGTTGCCTTCCCAGGCCAGGTCGTCCGGTGGCAGCTCATCGAGGAACCGGCTTGGGGCGCAGTCGATGATTTCGCCGTATTGCTTGCGCTTGGCCGCAAAGGTGAAGGCCAGGGTCTGACGTGCGCGGGTAATGCCCACGTAGGCCAGGCGCCGTTCTTCCTCGATGGTGTCGGCTTCGATACTGGAGCGGTGTGGGAGGATTTCCTCTTCCATGCCCATGATGAACACGTAGGGGAATTCCAGTCCCTTGGACGCATGCAAGGTCATCATTTGCACACCTTCGGCGCCGTCTTCCTCTTCCTGCTGGCGCTCGAGCATATCGCGCAGCACCAGCTTGCCGATGGCGTCTTCGACGGTCATTTCGCCGTCTTCGTCTTTTTCCAGGGTGTTCTTCAGCGCCTCGATCAGAAACCAGACGTTGCCCATGCGGTAGTCCGCGGCCTTGTCGCTGGAGCTGTTGGTGCGCAGCCAGTTTTCATAGTCGATATCCATGACCATGCTGCGCAGGGCGCTGATCGGGTCTTCGCCGGCGCATTGCTCGCGCACCCTGTCCATAAAGCGCTTGAAGCGCGACAGGCGATCGGTGAAGCGCGTGTCCAGGTGTTCGCCCAGGCCGATTTCGTCGGTGGCGGCGTACATCGAGATCTTGCGTTCGGTGGCGTAGTTACCGAGCTTTTCCAGGGTGGTGGAGCCGATTTCCCGGCGCGGCACGTTGATCACGCGCAGGAAGGCGTTGTCGTCATCCGGGTTCACGATCAGCCGGAAGTAGGCCATCAGATCCTTTACTTCCTGGCGTCCGAAAAAGCTGTTGCCGCCGGACAGACGATACGGCACCTGATGGTGCTGCAACTTCAGCTCGATCAGCTTGGCCTGGTAGTTGCCGCGATAGAGGATCGCAAAGTCGCTGTAGGGCCGGTCGGTGCGCAGGTGCAGGCTGAGGATTTCCACGGCCACGCGCTCGGCTTCGGCATCTTCGTTGCGGCAGCGGATCACGCGGATCTCATCGCCGTGGCCCATCTCGCTCCACAGCTGTTTTTCGAATTCGTGGGGGTTGTTCGAGATCAGCACGTTGGCGCAACGCAGGATGCGGCTGGTGGAGCGGTAGTTCTGCTCCAGCATCACCACTTTCAGGGACGGGTAGTCGTCCTTGAGCAGCATCAGGTTTTCCGGGCGCGCACCGCGCCAGGCGTAGATCGACTGGTCATCGTCGCCGACCACGGTGAACTGGTTGCGCGTGCCGATCAGCAGCTTCACCAGCAGGTATTGGCTGGCGTTGGTGTCCTGGTATTCGTCCACCAGCAGGTAGCGCACCTTGTTCTGCCACTTTTCGAGGATATCGGCGTGTTCCTGGAACAGCTTCACCGGCAGCAGGATCAGGTCGTCGAAGTCCACCGCGTTGAACGCCTTGAGCGTGCGCTGGTAGTGGGTGTAGACGATGGCGGCGGTCTGTTCCTTGGGGTTGCGCGCGTTTTCCAGGGCTTCGGGCGGCAGGATCAGGTCGTTTTTCCACGAGCCGATCATGTTCTTGATCTCGTCGACCCCGTCGTCGCCCGCGTATTCCTTCTGCATGATGTCGGTCATCAGGGCCTTGACGTCGGTCTCGTCGAAGATCGAGAAGCCCGGCTTGTAGCCCAGCCGCACATGCTCCTTGCGGATGATGTTCAGCCCCAGGTTGTGGAAGGTACACACAGTGAGGCCACGGCCTTCGCCACCCTTGAGCAGGGTGCCGACGCGCTCTTTCATTTCCCGCGCCGCCTTGTTGGTAAAGGTCATGGCGACGATGTACTGGGCACGGATGCCGCAGTTCTGGATCAGGTGCGCGATCTTGCGGGTGATCACGCTGGTCTTGCCGGAGCCAGCACCGGCGAGCACCAATAGAGGGCCGCCGACGTAGTTCACGGCTTCTTGCTGCCGGGGATTGAGTCGGGACATACAGGGTTTTGGGAGTCTTTGAGCGAAAAGGGCGGGCATTTTAACAGGCTGGCAAGATTCTGCCGCCTCTGAACGACAGTGTGACGTACCACTCGATCTAAATTTGCCGGTTTTGTTACTTTGCCGCAGGATGTGCGGGGTTTTTGGGTCTATTGTTCGATCTAGACCTGCACTGCGCGCATTTGATAACCAATATCATTTGTCATTATCAGGCTGCACGTCATAATGCCCGCCGCCAACGAATTTTTGCAAAGTCTAGGGAGCTAGCTTGTCTACGCCTGTCGAACCCTTGCGTTTGCTGCTACTGGCCGATGAGCCAGCGTGGGCAGCGTTGTTGCGCGAGTGCCTGGCGCCGATGGGCGATGGGGCTGTGCTGATCAGTGCGCCAAGCTGGGAGTCGGTGAGCAGCTTGTTCGACGACGGCCGCACGGCTGTCTTGCTCACCACCCCCGGTCTGCAACCCGGCCCTGGCCGTTGTAACCTGCCCACCGTAATGCTGCTGGAGCAGGAACCGCTGGTTGCACCGTTGGGCGCCAGCGATTGGTTGATCCGTGGCGCGTTTGATGTGGATACCCTGCGCCGCTGCCTGCGCCATGTACGCGAACGCGGCTTGCTGGAAAACACCCTGCAACGCCTGGCCGCACAAGACCCCTTGACCGGCATCGCCAACCGCCAGGGTTTCCAGACCCTGCTGGCCGCGCGCCTGGCGGAAAACGACGGGCGTGGCCTGGCCCTCGGCCACCTGGACCTGGACAACTTTCGCCACGCCAACGATGCCCTCGGCCATCAGGCGGGCGACCGGCTGATCCTGCAAGTGGTCTCGCGGCTCAAGAGCCAGCTGGAGGTCGGCGACCAACTGGCACGCCTGGGCAGTGATGAATTTGCCTTGTTGATCGACACCCGCCGTGCGCCGCAACGCGCCGAGTGGATGGCCGAGCGCATCACCGAGGCCATGGCCGAACCTTACTGGGTCGATGGCGAGAGCCTGCTGATCGGTTGCAGCCTCGGTGTGGCCCATGCCCGCGCCAAGGCCGGCGCCGACCCGTTGATGTGGCACGCGCATATCGCCATGCAACAGGCCAAGAGCACCCAGGGCTGTACCTTTCATATCTTCAATGAACGTATCAACCGCAATGCCCGCAGCCTCGCCGACCTGGAAAGCGAACTGCGCCGGGCGCTGCGCCGTGACGAACTGGAACTGCATTACCAGCCGCGGCTGGACCTGGACGATGGGCATATCGTCGGCCTCGAAGCCCTGGTGCGCTGGCGCCACGGCGAGCGTGGTTTGCTGCCGCCGAGCGAGTTCGTGCCGCTGGCCGAGCAGAGCGGCCTGATCGTGCCGTTGGGCTACTGGGTGATTTCCCGGGCCCTGCGCGATATGCAGGACCTGCGCGAGCGCGGCCTGCCGCCGTTGCACATGGCGGTCAACCTGTCGTTCCGTCAGTTCCAGGACAGCCAGTTGCTCTCGACCCTGAGCCGTTTGATTGCCGAGCGTGGGGTGGAGGCGCAATGGCTGGAATTCGAGCTTACTGAAACCGCCGTGATGCGCCGCAGCGACCTGGTCAAGCAGACCATGGATGCCTTGGGCCGCCTGGGTGTGCGCTTCTCCCTGGATGACTTTGGCACCGGGTTCTCGTCCTTCGTACACCTCAACAGCCTGCCGATTGCCTTGCTCAAGATCGACAAGAGCTTTGTCGGCGGTATGGAAGAGCGCGAAGAAAACCGCAAGCTGGTGCACGCCATGATCAACCTGGCCCACAACCTCAACCTGGAAGTGGTTGCCGAAGGCGTGGAAACCCCGGAGCAACTGGCGTTGTTGCGCTTGTTCGGCTGCGACCAGGCCCAGGGTTACCTGATCAGCAAGCCGTTGCCGCTGGCGGAATTGGTGGAATACCTGACGTTTGGCAGCAGCCAGCAGGCGTTGTTGGGCGATGTGATCTAGCCCTGTAAACCAATCAAAAAGGTGGGGGCTGGCAAGCCAGCTCCCACACTGACCGAGTACATCCTTCAGTTCGGCTGTGGGACCGCATCGACTTGCGGCTCCTGGGCAATCATCCGCTTCATCTTCGCCTCAAACGCCCATGTCAGGGTAATCGCCGCACAGGCAAGCCCCAGCGCCAGACCCCACCACACGCCAGTCGGGCCCCAGTCCAGGGTAAACGCCATCAACCAGGCCGCCGGTGCGCCAATCAACCAGTAACAACCCAGGCCGACGAGGAACGTGGTCTTGGCATCCTTGAGCCCTCGGATGCACCCCATGGCGATGGTCTGCACGCCGTCGAACAGCTCGAACCACGCCGCCACGGCCAACAGGCTGACCGCCAGGCTGATCACTTGGGCGAAGGCCGGGTCGTCATGGTCGAGGAACAGGCCGATCAGCGGGTCTGAAAACAGCCAGAACACCATGGCAAACCCCAGCATCACGCTCGCGCCGAAGGCGATACCCACGCGTCCGGCCAGCCGTGCGTCGAGCAGTTGCCCGCCGCCATAGTGCAAGCCGATGCGCATGGTGACGGCATAGGACATGCCCGCCGGCACCATGAACGCCACCGAGACGATTTGCAGGGCAATCTGGTGGGCCGCCAACTGCGTACTGCCCATGGTGCCCATGCACAGCGCCGCAAAGGCGAACAAGCCGACTTCCACCGCATAGGTGCCGCCAATCGGCAGGCCCAGGCGCCACAGCTCGCGTAAGTAATGCAGGTTGGGCCGCAGCAGGCCCTTGCCCAGGGGGTAGGCCGCGTAGGCGCGGTTGTATTTGATGTACCACAACAGTGCCAGGGCCATGCAGTTGGCGACAATCGCCGTGACCAGGCCAATGCCCATCAGGCCCAGCTTGGGCAGGCCGAACATGCCTTCGATCAACGCATGGTTGAGCAGGTAGTTGAGCACCGTGCCGCACAGGCTGATCACCATCACCGGCGTGGCTTTGCCGATGGCGCTGGTGAAGCCGCGCAGGGCCATGAACGTCAGGTAGCCGGGCAGGGCGAACGGCAGGATCATCAGGAATTGCCCGGCCGACTGCACGTTGGTTTCGGTCTGGCCGAACATCAGCAGCACCGGCTTGAGGTTCCACAGCAGCAGGCCGGCCACCAGGGCCATCAGCCAGGCCAGCCACAGGCCGGCCTGGGTCAGGCGGGTGGCGCCCTCGATGTCGCCGGCGCCCTGGCGAATGGCGACCAGGGTGCCCACGGCGGCAATCACGCCGATGCAAAAGATCGACACAAACGAATAGCTTGCCGCGCCCAGCCCGCCGCCGGCCAGGGCTTCGGGGCTGAGGCGGGCCATCATCAAGGTGTCGGTCAGCACCATCAACATGTGCGCCAACTGCGAGGCAATCAACGGCCCTGACAGCCGCAGAATGGCCCAGAGTTCGGTACGCGCCGGATGCTGCATGATCATCACGCTCAATAATTGCACAAGGGGTAGAAGGGTTGATTCTCGGCGCTCTCAGCGCTTTGCACAAAGGGATAAATGCGATCATTCGCATGATTAAAACTCATGCCAAGATGAATCTGGTAGGGTTTCGGAATCGTGCCGTCGGAGTTTTCCTCATGTCTCGTCGCCTGCCTCCGCTGTATGCCTTGCGTGCATTTGAAGCCGCCTCACGGCATAACTCCTTCACCCGTGCGGCCGAAGAACTGTCCATCACCCAAAGTGCAGTCAGCCGGCATATCCGTACCCTGGAGGAGCATTTCGCCTGCCGCCTGTTCCAGCGCAGCGGGCGCACCTTGCAGTTGACCGAGTCGGCGCGCCTGCTGCTGCCTGGGGTGCGCGAGGGTTTCGCCGCCCTGGAGCGCGCCTGCCATACCTTGAATGCCGAAGATGACATCCTGCGCATGAAGGCCCCGTCGACCCTGACCATGCGCTGGTTGCTGGCGCGCCTGAGCCGGTTCCGGCACTTGCAGCCGGGCAACGAGGTGCAGTTGACCAGCGCCTGGATGAGCATCGACGAAGTGGATTTCAATCAGGAACCGTTCGACTGCGCGGTCTTGCTGAGTGATGGGCACTTTCCGGCGGACTGGGAAGCCAGCTACCTGTTTCCCGAACTGTTGATCCCGGTGGGCGCGCCGAACCTGCTCAATGACGGCCCCTGGGATGTGGAGCGCCTGGCCAGCGCTGAACTGCTGCACCCCACGCCGGATCGGCGTGACTGGCGCCGCTGGTTGCAGCGTACGGGGCTGGCGTCCCGCGTCGCCATCAAGGGCGGGCAGGTGTTCGATACGCTGGAGCTGGGGATGATTGCCGCTGCCCGGGGCTATGGCGTGTCCATGGGCGATCTGTTGATGGTCGCCGAGGATGTGGCCCAGGGGCGCTTGAGTTTGCCATGGCCTACTGCGGTCGCCAGCGGCGAAAGCTATTACCTGGTCTGGCCCAAGACCCGCCCCGGCGGTGAGCGCCTGCGCAGGCTGTCGGACTTCCTGCAAAGTGAAGTCCAGGCCATGGCCTTGCCGGCGGTGGAACAGCTCGAGTGAAACGATGCAGCTCCCTACACACGGTGCCTTTGAGTGATGCCCCTGTAATTTGCTCAAGTATTGATTGGGGCCGCCGAAGTAGGTGTGTCGGAGTCGCCTTTAGTTGCGGCTCAGCGTGCCCCCAATCCAAGAAATTTGCCGATTAGCGCTATGAGATCAGGACGATCCGGGCCTCGGCCAGGAGCTGTCATGTCTCAACCCCGCGCCCGCATCGCTTCGCAGCTGGGCATTGCCTTGGCGGTCATATTGGCTGTCGTGATCAGCGGCAGCACGGTGTTTGCCCTGCGTTCCCTGGACTCGGCCAACCTGCTGACCCGTGAAGAACACCTGGCCAGCGAAGCGCGTTTGCTCGCCGACCAACTCAATACCTTCCACAGCACCCTGCGTGAGAGCACCCAGCGTTTGAGCGGGTTGTTTGAAAAGCGCTTCGGCGCCGGGTTGAGCGTACGTCCCGAGCAGATGGTGAGTGTGGCCGGGGTGCAGACCCCGAGCCTTTACCTGGGCACTGAAGTACTGAACAACAACTTCGACGAGGTCGATGAGTTCAAGCAGATGTCCGGCGGCGTGGCCACGGTGTTCGTGCGCAGCGGCGAAGACTTTGTCCGTATCAGCACCTCCCTGACCAAACAGGACGGCAACCGCGCCATCGGCACCGTGCTGGATCGCCAGGGGCCGGCCTACCAGCGCCTGCTCGCCGGGCAGAGCTACATCGGTCGCGCGGTGCTGTTCGAGCGTTCCTACATGACCCAGTACAGCCCGGTACGTGATGCCAGCGGCCAGGTGATTGCGGTGTTGTTCATCGGTTTCGACTACACCGATGCGCAGAACGCCCAATTCGCCAACCTCAAGCGGTTCCGCATTGGCCAGACCGGCTCGCTGGCGCTGCTGGACGAGCAAAAACACTGGCTGGTGCCGCCTGCCGGCGTGCAGGCATTGGAGCAGGCCGTTCCGGTGATCCTGGAGCTGGCGCAAAAGCCTGGCCAGGGGCGTTTCTGGAGTGACAAGGGCGAAGACTTCTACAGCGTTGCGGTGCCATTTGACGGCGGCCCGTGGTCGGTGGTGGCGAGCATGCCCAAGGCCGAGATCCGCGCGGTGACCTGGGCCGTGGGTATCCGCCTGGTGATCGGCAGCGTGCTGGCGATGCTGTTGGCGGTAGGCGCGGCGGTCTGGTTGCTGCGCAGCAAATTGCAGCCCCTGGGCGACCTGGTGCGCCAGGCCGAAGCCTTGGGGGCCGGTGATTTGAGTGCGCGGCTGAATGTGTCCAGCCACGATGAAATCGGACAGCTGGCACGCAGCTTCAACCAGATGGGCGAGGCCTTGTCGACCATGGTCTCCCATATCCGCAAGGCGGCCGAAGAGGTCAACAGCCGCGCCCAGGCGCTGTCAGGTTTGTCGGGAGGCGCTTATGAGGGCATGGAGCAGCAATCCGGCGAGATCACCAGCATGGCCGGCGCGGTGGAAGAGTTCAGCGCCACTTCGCTGAACATTGCCGACAACATGGGCAATACCGAACGCATGGCCCAGGAAAATGCCCAGCAGACCCGCATTGGCCGCAACTCGATGCAGGAGGCGTCGTCGTCCCTGGAGCATATCGCCACGGCACTGAACAGCACGGCCAAGGTGATCAATACCCTGGGCCAACGTTCCCAGGAAATCGGCGGCATCGTCGGCGTGATTACCTCGATCGCCGAACAGACCAACCTGCTGGCACTCAACGCCGCCATCGAGGCGGCGCGGGCCGGGGAGCAGGGGCGTGGATTTGCCGTGGTCGCCGATGAGGTGCGCAACCTGGCCTCGCGTACCCGCCAGGCCACCGATGAGATTTCCGGGATGATCCAGAGCATCCAGCAGGAAACCGGCAATGCCATCAGCACCATGGAGCAGGGCAATGTGCTGATGCAGGAAGGCTTGTCGCGCAACGCCGACGTGGCCTCGGCCCTGGCGCGCATCGACGAGCAAAGCCGCTCGGCGGGGCAGCAGTTTGCCGCGATCACCACAGCGACCCAGGAGCAAAGCAGCACCGCGACTTTGCTCAGCAGCAACCTGCAGAGCATTGCCCTGGCTAACAGTGAGCAGCGGGAAGTGGTCTCGAACCTGGCGATTACCGCCAGGGAGCTGGAGACGTTGGCGGCAGGGCTGCGGCAAGAGGTGGATCGGTTTCGGTAAGGCTGATCAATTCCCGAGTCCCGGATCCACCCGTTTGCCGATGTCCTTGAGCCGCGCCAGTTGATCAACCATCCCTGGCGCTTCGTCGAGGCTGCTGGCGAAGGTCCACAGGTACGTCATCACCGCATAGACATGGCCGGCCTTGACCGCTGGCGACAAGGCCAGTTGGCTGATCGCTACGATGAACAGTAGCGCTGCCAGCGCGCCGAGAAACAGGTAGGCGACGGCTTCGCGGTCCGACAGCCAGATACGCAGGCGTGACAGCAGTTGGTAATGGCGTCGCAACGTCTGGGCGCCAACCTTTTCCACCAGGCCAATCTCTTTCTCCAGGCGGTTATTCAACCGTTCGTGCAACTGCTCGTTACGGCGGGCAAAGCGCGGTAGCAGGATGATGCAAAGCAGCAGTGCCGCAAAGCAGGCCAGGCCCACCCAAGGTTCAATCACCAATAACATCGCGGCCGCGCCAACGATGGAGACCAAGGCTGTCGCGATCACCGGCACATGCTTTTCGAAGAAGTCGACAAAGTCCCGCGCCAGCACCACCCGTGCGGCGGCCTTGGACGTGCTGTGATTCTGTAGACGCTGGTTGAGAATCACAGGCACGGCAAGATCGGCGTAGATCCGCGTAAAGGTACGGGTATCCAACGCCCGGCGTGCGGCGCCGACCACCCAGAACGCCATCACCACGGCCGCATAGAACAGCGCACTGCTGGCATCGCCACGCAGGATCGAGTCCACGGCGAAACCGGCAAACAGGGGATAGGCCAGCAGCAACGCGTTCTCCAGCGCAACCAACGACAGCGTGCAGAACAGCTTGCCGGGATAAGCCTTGGCGATTGCCTTGAGGGTTTGGCTGGCCGATTGCTGGCCGATTTTCTTGCTTTCTTCGATCAGGATCTGTGGCGTTGTGGATGGCATGGGTGCACCAAAGGAGTAATAGGCGCTACTATTGAGCGACTGCTCAAGTATCCTTGAGCGATCGCTCAAAAAGCAAGCGCCGCTTATCTGACGGCGCCCGTAAGGAATTGCCCATGTCGCGTATCGACCGTAAAGACCAGATCATCGCCGCTGCCCTGGAGCTGTTTCGCAGCAAGGGCTTTGCCGATGTCTCCACCCGCGATCTGGCGGAGCATGCGGGCTTGTCCCGCAGCCACGTGTATCACTACTTCAGCGACTGGAAAGAACTGCGCCGCGAAGCCTTTGTTCGCTTCGCCAATGAGCAGTTGGACGAAGTGCGCGGGCCATTGGCAGATGCGCCGCCGCTTGAGGCCTTGGTGGGTTTCCTCAAGGGTTGCCTGCCGTGTACCGCCGACGCCGGCTGGGCGCTCTGGCTGGATGCCTGGGATGAGGCGATGCATGACGCGGAACTGGCTCAGGCGTATCTGCTGGTCAATGCCCAGTGGCAAGCCATGCTTGCCGATGTGATCGAGCAGGGGATCGCTGCCGGGGTATTCCGCTGTGGCTCATCCAGCCGTGCGGCCCGCCAGATCTTTGCGGTGACGATGGGTTATACCGATGACCTGTTGCTCAAGCCCTCCGTCGAGTCGGCGCAAGTGGTACTGGGTGAGGTGATGGAAGTGGCGGGGCTGCTGCTGGATTTGCCCAGGGATCGCTAAGTCACGGCGGCTGGCCGGTACTGCAACGCTTCGGCCAGATGATGGCGAGCGATGGCGTCTGCCTGTTCCAGGTCGGCCAGGGTGCGCGCGACCTTGAGTAGCCGATGAGCTGCGCGCAACGACAGGGTCAGGCGCTCACAGGCGCTTTCCAGCCAGCCCTCATCGGCTTTCGATAGCTCGCAGTGGCGCCGCAAACCCGTCAGGTCGAGGAATGCATTTGCACAGCCCTGGCGTTGTTGCTGGCGATCCCTGGCGCTGGCGACGAGGGTTGAAGCGCTGGCAGTGTCATTGCCGGTTTGTTTGGCTGGGTTCAGCGCGGTGCTTTCCCGGGCAACGGTCAGGTGCAGGTCGATTCGATCCAGCAACGGCCCCGAGAGCTTGTTGCGGTAGCGTTGGATCTGTTCCGGCGTACACCGACAGCGCCCGCTGGGTTCGCCCATATAGCCGCAGGGGCAAGGGTTCATGGCTGCCACCAGTTGAAAGCGTGCGGGGAAGCTCACGCGGTCGCGCGCCCGGGAAATCACGATGTGCCCGGACTCCAATGGCTCGCGCAGCACCCTTCAAGAGGTTATCCCGCAGTACCCCAAAAAATAATACAAACTAGCTATCTGATTGATTTTAAAAGTAAATATTATGGACTGAATCTTGGACCGTAAATCCTAAACGTCCTAAAATTTAGGTTCTTCACTGCGTTCTGAGAAGATATGACTCAACTCAGAATTCAAGCGACTAAGAAAAGCGGCAACATCATTTGAACCCTGCTTACGTAGGTAACACGCCGCAAGAAGGGTGACCGGGTGAACCTCAAGCACGCTGCATAATGCCTCTAGTTTTTCCAGAGTCGGATTGGTGCATCCCCGCTCCAGCAAGCTGACATTGGTCCTACTGCTTACAAGCGAAAAATCTTCCTGAGTAAGATTTCGTCGTAGGCGAACCTCTCGTAGCGTCGCTCCGAATGCTTCATTCAGTTCCATTTTGCGGTCTCACAAAAGGAACGATAAAGCGTCATTGAACAATATATGACTACAACATATATTGTTCATTCTAGGGCTTGGCTAGGGGTACGAGCGATGAGACAGACTCATGAGGGTGTGATGATCCCAGGACTTTTTTGTAACGACTTCCTGAGTCGTCCTTTCGTACAGCAAACGGTCATGATTCCTTGGTTTTATTTGGAAACACATATCCGCGATGATCAAGAGTTTGTGAGCGAGATGCTGATGGTTTCGTCTTTAGATGCCCTGAAAGATATTATTGAAGTGCAAAATGAATTTTTTCTTATCCATTCTATTCAATATGTTACCCCAAGTTATATGAATGGAACTGGTCAATGGAAAATGGAACAGATTCTTGAAGCGAGTGAGGCACATAATCAGTGGGGAGAACTCATTACGCTTTTTCAAGTTCCTGAGAGAACCTACTCACAGATGGAGGTAATCACTGAAATCAATCTTCAGAAGGTTAAAGTTCTTTTTTCTCTTGCGACAAAATGAAGCTGGTTCCGAAGGACCTGTACGTCGCGATGACACGGGGTACCAAATCCCTAACGATCATTGGGTCCGGTAGGCATGTGCCAGTGAGATAAACCTGCACAAGGAGCTAACGAGCCACGAACGGCTAATCTGTATAGTTGAGGGGCTTTGATCTAACTAAAGTAGCTAGTTTGAGCGACAATGTGCGTTGATTCTTTGTTGGCTCGTTAGTGAGGAAATTATTTATCAGGAGTTTTGTTTTTTTCTACATCTTCTTGGATTGATGCGAAACTTTGTGGGCGAGCCGGTGAGCCGGATTTGCGTAGTACCGCTTTTATGGAAGCCGCGGCACGTTCGAGTTCCTCAGGAGATGCAGCGTCAATGGCGCCAATTAGCTTGTCGCGATTACGCTTTTTTTTATCCATCAATAGCAAATGTTCTTTTTCTTCTAGCGACAGCTTAAGCTTATTCATCACCGTTCGCCTTGAGTAATTGCACATACTTTTTTTCAGGCTATCATGATTCCAGTCCTGTGCTCAGTGAGATCGGTCGAAAATTGCACTCATTTTTTGCAGATTTTTACAACTGTACACAGGATTCCGGTGATTTCATTCGTTTGAAATATGGAGTATGTTTTTTTACAACATCGTACATTTGGATCAGCCGCCTTTTTGTAGTATCGACCGGAATTTTGTGTACGGTTAATTTTGTCCAATCAGATCCTTCGGGCAGGTAGGGAAAGATGACAAAAAAACCTGTGAGATATGGTCCGAGCATCCAGCTTGATGACGATGTAGAGGGGAGCCAACTCGACAAGAGTGAAATTGAAGTGCGGCTGGCCATCGCCGATTTCGTGATTCGTCGAGTTACCGGGACACCTGCGGGAGAAGAAATTTTCAATGGTTTGATTAAGCGCTTCGAGATTCGCTACCCGCATCACAAACTGCTTACCCAGTACCTGATCAGTCCTGGTTATATGGATTCAGACGCAGACGTTGAGGATATCTACTGACTGGATGGTTCCTATTTTATTTATCTGTCGATTTCAACACGTGGAGGCTAAAATGACTATGCCATTCGAACGAACAAGGTGTGTTGCACAAGCTCACTCTTTCCTGACGGAACTCGCTAGTGACACAGAGGTTCCCGAGCGCGTAAGAAGAGATGCTCATTTTTTGTTGCGTCACTTTCCCACTAAGCACGATGTGTTACAGGCTGGCCGAATTGAAGAGCAAGCAAAAAAGATGGGGATAGGAACATTCAGCCCTGTGTTTTGCTCCTCAACGGAGGACTGGTAGATACATCTAGGCGCTGAAAGCTGCCTTTTGCCTCAGACTGCTTATGGTCTTGCTTCAAGGCCGCCGGCATTCAGGTGGAAGGACTGGGCGTGCACGGCCTGCGTGCGACGGCGGCGGAAAATGCCCTGGAACATCACGCCGATATTGCCAAGTCCAGCTGTGGCTGGGTAACGCCAATATCAATACAACGCGTTTATATAACCGTCGAGGCCAGCGACCGGAAGATTCCCCGACCTTTAAGGTGAAATACTGAACGGTTCAACCGGGTGGCCAACCAGTTCCCCGTCGAGACATCGTCAAGTGCATCAGCAGAGGAGTTGCAGCCGACGCGCGACCAATAACTTGTTTAACCCGGTTCAGTGTCACGCTGCTAAAAAATGAAATTTTCTACTGTTAGGATATCCCGATATGATGTAAAAATTTACTAGTAAAATCAATTTTCGGCAAGATGTTACTGTAATCATCAACGACTGAATCTAATTCAGCTTTCAAGCCGTCGGTATTACTAACTTCGACCACAGTTTTATAAATACTTTTCCACTGGTTAGACCTTACTTTGTCTTCCTGATCATTGTGAATTTCTACTTTCCCACTTACAAGAATTACTTCGATAAAATAATAACCACCAAGCTCTAAATGCACCACATAAAAACAATTCACCTCAGAATTAACATCCGGCCCACTCCCTGAAGGATACCGCATCGATACTTCGCTAGTGCTACCATTGATAAGGCAGCATATCTCATTGATATTTCTTGTTTTTTTATTGATTTCTACTATGGTTGCGCACAAGGAGTCTAGCCAATTGAAATATCTTTTTATCTCAATAATCTTTTTTAACAGTTTAACTTGATCTGAACAATCATCGAATCCGTTTGGGGAGTTCAGTAAAATTTTTGTTTTGATGCCGAAAAAATCCAGCCCCCATTCAATATCTGTAGGCTGCCAGAGCATTTGAAAGGTCGTGTAGGCTTTGAGAAGGTCTTCAACTTCATAGGCCTTTGTATGGTTTAGCGTGCCACTCATGGTCATCGAGGTGAGGTCGGAGCGCATCATGATTTCAAATACATCAGCATCAATACGGATTTTTTTCCGATCCGTGAACAACGCCATGCCCTGGTAAAGAGAAGCAGCAAAAGCAGTGGATTGACCAGTAGATTTATCTCGAAATGTCATCTTGCCTGTCGCGTTCGGCTTTACATTTAATATTTCCAATACTGCATTCGACACGGTTAACTCAGGCATCGGCGAACTAAAGCCAAAACGAAGCGCTGCGCCATGCATTTCCTCAATTTCCACCCCGATTTTTTTTCCTAGGGAAGCATCAATCAACCGCTCTAATTGTTGCATGTCAGAAATCTGGAATTTAACCCTATAGGCACCATCTTCAAATCCAGCCGAGTCAAGATACTGTCTTTTTTGGTCAACGTACAAAGACTGTGAACCATTTATATGGTTGTGTATCAACTTTTTCAGTGCAGAGGCCCCTAAAGGATAAATTTCCTCCTCAAAATGTACCCTCATTGTTTTTTTGTTTAATTTCACTGTTGGATTTTCTACCGTTACCTTTCTAATTCGACTGAGCACTTTATAAATAAAGCTATTATCGACATGCTTAATAAACGCCCTAACGGGCATGTCATTCTTATCAAACTCAATTAATATGTAGAACGCTGGCAAAAGCGTTGTAGACATTTTCTTTAAGTTAGAAAGCTCTACATCGACAAATTTTTTATTTCCATCTGTTGATTTGATTTGTATTTTGCTTTCGATCATACCCTTATGCATGGTAAATGGATCTAGAGTATTTTCTGGAGCATCAATTTCTATAAAAACATCCCAGCCATGTGCATCCGACACTGATTTATTGGCTGTTATCCCAGCCGAAGCACACCACCCATTAAAAAAACTTTCACCTGCGGTTCCGATGTCTCTCATTTTTTTCTCATCAACAGTGCGTCTCTGGGTTTCGAGACATTGGTTAATTTCAATTGCCGCTGTCTAAAGGAATATCATTTTAGATGGGGTGGTGAATCACCGTCACGATTAATAAATATAACCGAAATATGTCCGAATTAACCACAATCTGAAACATTGAATGCCTTCACCGAAGACTCATAGCGGAGTGGCGTGTTTACATATTTTGAATGAGCCCGCGCCCGCACGCGCCCGGTTGAGTCCTCGGGCGGCTTGCCGTCCGGGGGCGATTTATCTGGGTCTTAGCGCCCGCAGGGTGGCCGTAGGCCAGGGCAGGGCAGTTTTATAGCCCTGCGCCGCTTAGACAGGTTTTCATGCGGTTTTCAACCATCAGCACTCCACCATCTGTGTACGAGCAGTAGCGGCTGAAACCATTAACGGACGGACCTTTGTCGCCCGTCACAAGCCCAAGCCGATGCGGCTTCTGTCAAAGCGTAGAGTGTTACCGCTGCTGTCCATGCCTTCATTTGTTTTTTCCTTCAATTCACTGTGCGCGATTCACTACTGTTTATTACGGGGTTGAAGACGCTCGAAGTCTTTTGCGAGCGCAATCAGACCAGAGCGACATCTGCTAAACTTTGCCGTTTCGCGTGAGAATCCAATCGATTCAAGAAAGTCGGGGCCAAATGAACTGAGCAATTGGCGGCTGACGTGGTTAGCGTAGTCAGACTCAAATCTGCGTTTCGCAAAAACCGCTGCCTGAGCCTCCCGAATGGCGTCCGCCATGACCTCGTGCCGATGAACCTTCCCGTTGGCCTCAGATTCAGACCTGTATGCCGAATCTCTCAAAACTTGGGCCACTTCACATACAGATTCATAGTCAACCTTCCGCTTATGTGAACGGTAGATGCAAAAAACTATCGCCCCAGCAATGACAAGAATTAGAGGTTCAAAATAGTTCATGCAAGCTTTTCCTGTGAGTTGGCCCGCTCCCAGCGCAGCGAGCTGATTGCTTTGAATTGGCTGATCCCGACTGATCCACGCTCATTCCTAGCTTTTGATCCAGGCCTAGTCAGTAGTGCCTCAACAGCAGGCCTCGCGGCTTCATATATCTGAAACGCGTTGTAATCGGCATCGAGCAGCACCAGGAGAACCGTATCAAAGGGCTGGTTTAAGTCGATCGCACCGACGCGGCCGCCTCGAAGCCGAGGATTGGGGAAATATCGACCCTTGATTTGAATTTTGAGAGTCAACCCCTCCCTTGTTTCCGTCGCGTCATAGCCGGCTTGCCTAGCAAGCTCCAGTTCGAGATTTAGAATCCGAGCAGCCTCGTACTCTGCCACCTCGCCAGTAACACCCAGCGGCTTGCCAGTGAGATAGTAGTAACGCCTGGCTAGGACCTTGGCGTCTCGAAGGATCTGGTAAACCTCATCGGTCGCTTCCATGCTTTTATCCTTTATCCATGGGGTTAACACGCTCACCCTGCGGCTAAGGCTCAACCACGTCAGCTTGCGCAATCAACAGCTTGAGCTGCTCAATCAGGGCGTGCTGCGCTTCGTTCTGCTTTTGTAGAGCCTGTTCATTCGCGGAAAGCGCCGTTTCGAACTCATCACCTTCACTGAACACCATTACGTCCAGAGAGAGCCGGCACATATCTTGGTACAGCTCCAGCGCTTGAAGGTGCCCCAACAGGGGCATAGCATCAATCATTAAGGGTATACAGAGTTTTCCTGGGTGTGGGTTTAGTTGATCATCCTAATGCAGCCACTGGTGGAATGATTTCTCTCCCATGACTCTTTTCCATTGCGTCTGTAACTGTCGCCAGCCGACTCAAGTGTTCTCGTGGGCTACCTGTTTCGCTTTGTCAGCTCTAGAAACTTGCCACTTGCCCAGAACGCCACAACAGATAACAGCAGCGTGATAGTCCCGGCCAACAAATGATTCCCAGGGCCCCAGTGCCCCAGCGCCCGTGAATGCGAGGAAAACACGCAGCCCTCCAAACACGAGCCATGTGCACGCCAATCTAAATCGACCACGAAAGAGCTGTGGGGGCTGGCTGATTTTCTTGGAAAGGGGCTAATTGTTGGCGCCGACCAACGAATGAATGGGAGCGCGCCCCGTCGTTGCCGGAGTACTCGGCACACTCCGGGGCCTAACATTTACAACTGGTCAGAGGGCGCCTTGGTCAGTTGCTTGATGGTTTCAAAAACCTGCTCAAGCAGCTGGTCGGTGGCCAACAGGCGATCCATGTTGCGGCCTACGTTTTCCTCGTAGACGCTCGACACCCATTTAAAGGCCCTCCAGTCCCGATAGATCAGGTGCTCAGGAATTGGATGGGCGAACTCCCTCAGTTGCTCATTGCACCCTACATACCTGACCCCATTTTCCCTTACACCACTATAGTCCTTTTAACTATTCTGACTTTCCGTGAATATGAGGTAGGGCCTGCCGATACCCTTGCCAGGAGGCCTTGGTCTGGTTGTCTCAGACCGTGCACGATTTCACATGGATTCATGGGTATCACTGACGACATGATGGGCACCGCATTGACCGGGCCAGAGGTGGCTGAGCAATATGCGGCTATCGTCGCGGGGTGAACGGTCGTTGCTTACCGCGTCTACTTTGATCGGCGCCTATTGTCGCTGACCCACCAGCGCCACGGACTAATAACCCCCCCGGAGCTGACGACCGCCTGCGCAATGCTGCTGTATGCCTCATGGAATGGTGAATGGGTAGAAGGGCGCCAGGGCTGGCAATGGCGCTGGATCAAGCTGATCGAGGCCGCCAGCGAATGCGGGGCCGGAGGTCGGCGCCCACCGCGCCCGGGGCGATGCTCGAATGACTCTGGACGTGCTGTACTACCTGCAACGTCGCACCAATGGACGTAAAACAACAAAGCTGGCCTACCGTTAGATAACCAGTAGATGCTGCCAAAGCTAATTCAATTTTCCATATAGCTAAAATCAAGCGTCTTATGTCTATTGAAAGTATTCATCAGTACCAATAAGATGATTCTGCAACAACCCAAATAAATATTAACATCAAGGAGAAATGTTATGGCGCTTAAACCAGGCCCAAAGCCAATTGCTAAGTCAACCGGTGAACTTGATCAGCGTCGTCGTGACAATAAAGACACGCCGGGAAATAAACCCGACTTGAAACCTAGCAAGTCCTCAAAAAAATAGGTTGTCGCTGGCAGAAGCTACTTTAATGGTAGCTTTTGTCATTGGAGCTTGTAGGGGATGAATGTATAGCCTGTAATTTCTCCTTAGCTGACGATCATTACCCGTTCTATGAGCGCTATAACGACATATCGAATATCATCATTGCGGCATAACCTGAGAGTTAAAATACCCTGGGTTTTCTAAATACCCTCCAGGCTCGCTGCGGACAATTTTTTCAACTATACCGGTGACTAAATTGCCCCTGATTCGCAATGAAACTGAGAGGCCGCTTTTGGCCGATTCTGTTGAAAAAGTCGGCTATGGTTTCCACGGCAGAAAAGTACGCGCTTGAGATTGAAATCTTTACTTTGAGTAGAGGGATCTCGGGCTCGGATTTCGCGTAGCAGCGCGCAAGAAAGGCGTTTTCAGCGGTCAATATTACGGCAGGCTGGAAGAACCGACTTTTTCAACAGAATCGGCCGAGTGATGCCGTTCACGAGAGACTGAGATTGGCCGATCTCCGCCCGTCGCGAAGGGCAGCGCGCGGCCAAAAGCGGACGTTTGCGTGAGGCTGCGTGCGTTCAATAGCTGCTTCTAGTAGCGCAACAATACGCATTGAAGGGTGTAGACGTGTGCAGCACGTTTCGCCAGATTAGTATTAGAACCGGTGAAGGCCCTGAGGAGCGCCGTACTGCAGCGTGTTGCGCTACATCTCCTTCTTAAGGAGAACGTCTAGAAACGTGTCAAGGGATCTTCAAGAAGCTTGCCGAGGATCAGATGAAACAATTTCTCATGATGGCTATGATGCTCCAGCGGAGAATACCAAGGCTTAGGATCAGACTAAGACGATCTACAGCGAAAGGGTTCTTCCGACCCTGACCTATAGCGTAAGGAAACCAATGCAAAAGCTAAAAGACATACTTATAAAAATAATGGAAATAGAACCGTCAAAGTTAAGCAACACAGATTTGCTAAACTTATTGGTATCCATTTCATCACTTGCTATTGCAGTTCTTTCTTTTGCAGTAGCTATGATCGCACTGATATATACCGGATACCAATTTTTTCTGAAAAAAGGTACGAAATTCTATGGAGTATATTTAACGTCCGGCAGTGTATGGAGCAAGCAGAGATATGTTTCTGAAATAATTATTGAAAATAAAAAAGATAAAGCTGCCGCTATTAGCTATATATATCTTAGAATTGGTAGCAGCATTTACCTTGAGCTCGTTGATTACTACAGCTCCCCAAGAATAATTGCTCCATTTGAAACCATTAAAATAGAATTAAGGGGCGGCGTTTCTGGCTATATTTCGTCAACCTTTAAAGTCGACTTGGATTCTCTCTTGGGTGATAGAAAAGTTTGTAAAACACTTGTAATAGCTACGCCCCAGGGACTTTCAAAAGTCAGAAATTACAAGAAATTCTGGAATGTCTATATTGAGTCACTGAGAAACAATTTTATCATTCCTGTACGACCAGTACGTAAATACTACAAGGGTAAAGAGTACAGTGACGCGCTACAATTTGTAGTAATTGATGGAAATAATAAGGAAAGCCCCGAGGAGCATTTCCTTTATCGTGGAAATACCTACTCAATAAACAACAAGTCGGTGAAGGTCGATAATTTTCTTTCTGTAGACGAACTAGAAAAATTTCTTGGGTGCGTAACGGACTCCATCGACAATACCTTAATGGTAGAGAGCGTAGGCTACACATATGGAGATTACGAGAATTATAAAAATGTTGATATATTTCACAGCGGGATCATTGGAACTCATGTGGTCGGAAAGGCTTACACAAAATTACATAATTGGACTTTCAGGTTAAAGAACAAGCTAAAGACGTTCAGGAAAGGGTGATTTTTCATACAAATTTTCTCCTATGCTAAAGTCCCCAAGTCGAGTTATTGCCCTAGCTAAACCAGATTTCCCAGGCAGCCCTTATGCTGGCCAGTAGACACACTGTCTACTAAACAGTAGCCTGTGGTGAAATTTCAGGGTTTTTTTACACCATCCGGTTTCATAATATTATCACTTCAGAAAAGGCGAGTTTCAGTGTTTGCAAAATCAGAATTGAAAAACCTCGCTTTAGAATATGGCAAGAAATTCTTGTTTCCTGACTTCACGAATAAGCTCACATGGTTTGTGGCTGGGATAGGTGGAGCGGTCATACTGACCCCGACCCCATTGAAACTTATAATTTACAATTGGTTGGTTGACTCGGCAAACCTAAACTCAGGAAGCCGATTTACTCTAGCTGAGCTGAAACCAGACGCCGCCGACTATTGGGTTGGAGTAGCACTAATAATAGGTGCATTGTTGCACAATGTCGCTAATCGTTATCTTATCTACAAAGAGCAACGATCTTCTTTGCCCCGTGCCAGCGGACAATCAAACCAGATTGATAAAGAATTATTTAAAAAATTTCTTGAAGATTTTCCCAGCAATTCTGGTTCAATAGATATGCTGCGACAGCAAGATTTTTCAAATTCTTTCAATATAACCAGACTGGCAAACCTTGAAAAATTTGTCGACGAGTGGGATACGGTCGAGCGTGAATTCTTGAATACTGATCTGGAGCGTATGAGAAGAGAGCTATGGGAGGTTTGTTATACTTTTAACTACAAGTTGTCTATGGGTGCATACGATTTAAATGGTGGTCCGGTTTTTAGTTGTATTCCAGATGCGTATCGAGGAACAGATAACTGGCCTAAGCATGTGGACGAAAAAATTGATGAATTGAATGGGCTTTCAACGACCTGTTTCAAATTGTATGAAGAATTTGTACGTTTCGGAAGGAAATCTCTCGCAGAGAATATTTGAAAGCCAACCGACGTACTGCCTATATGCGGCACACAGACCGAATGGTGTATACCTTCTGTGCATGTGGTCGGTCAGGCTGATTGCTTTGGCGATCGACTGCTTTGTAGCGAGAGTCCGACCAGGCCAAAAGCGGTCAATCAAGCAATGACTACAATTGGTCAGAAGTAAACCCACGAGAATGCACTTACTACACAGGTGACGATGCTTCGGCTACGGGGTCGATGATCGTATAGGTCGAATTGTCGCGAATCACAGTAGTTACCGCTCCCTTCTTTTTTCCGCGGATCAACGCATGCGAAGGATTCGGAGTGAATGCATTCCCTTGTTGTGCAGGAAGCGGATCGTGCAAGATATCTTGCTTCCAGTCGGGCACTAACTGGGTCGACCTTTTTGGATTTGTTGGATTCCGAATGCTATCGCAAACCGCAATCGACACAATCATATTTCGGCCATTGGCAACATGCGGCGATAGCTCCGGGTTAAGCTGAACTTTCTGCCAGTCGCACGATAGATTAGGGTCGTTAAAGATTGAAGTAGGAAGTTCGGTCTGTCCTTCTGGAAAAACCCGCGGATCAGCGTAGCGGTATAGGACTTCACCATCCAGTATATTACTCATACTGACATCTTCCCATAAACTTCCGCAAAATTCTCTTCGAATTGACCCAAAGGGATTTCGTATTCTTCAAAGTGGCCATCTTTTTCGAACTCTACTTCTACTAGTTCCGAGTTATGGAAATTTAGGTACGTTGGATTATCTGACACAAACTCCAGGCTAATTCCTCCAGTAGGGATCGGCCCCATGATTAACTTTGGATAAATTGGCTTTGCGTGATTCGAAAAAAGTTGTCTTTCTAAACCCGACAAAAATCCGACTGCTACTTCGCTCGTACGTTCTGTAGGTGCTGCTGCCTGACCCGAGATCCAAGCATTCCCAATCTGAGGAAGGTCTCTCAGATATTTAAGGCGAGATAGAATAAGCTCGTGAAACTGAAGTTTTTGTTCTGCAGCCGCTTTGTAGTCTTCAAACGAAGCAAAATTTTCGAAATATGTTTTTAAATCAGGTTTGGACAGATAAACATTCTGATCAGGGATATATTTCGAAGCCCATGGAATATCTGCATGTGAGTACTCAATAAGTTTGTACGAGCCTATAGTGCAAAATGTAAGTGTCAGCGCCAAGATGAAAGCTGCGGTCTTTTCACTAATAGGCTTGAGAACCTCACTCTTTGGCTTGTTAATGTCATAATAGCCAAGGTGTTTATATTTATGGAATATTCCAGAGTTTACCGGCCCATGCTTCCAAGCTTGAAAGTCCTCTTGAAACAACGGCTCTCCGAATTGCGCAAGATGAAATCCTTGAGCAAGGTACAACAGCTTTTGTAATTCTCGGTTTGTCAGGCCATAAGGAGCAGGAGTCTGAGCGAGAATGTGGTCGGCAATATCAAAAATAGTGGGCATAGAGTCCTGTTGGCGCTCATTTCGGGCCATAGATCGTCGTAGGTATCGTGTGTAAGCATTCGCTATCTGTCAAGCATGGTTTCGTCAGCCTCATGTCGAAAAATTTGAACCCACGATATTTCACTGCTTTTGCGCAGTTTTTCCTGGTTCCCTTCCGAGTGATCGCATTGGTAAAGGGGGGCGTCATACACCTAAGCCTCCCACAGGGTTGACCGCTTAGGGTCGATTTGTGCCTGTCGCCACCCTCAGATATGTGGCTTGGGGTTGGCGACCAGTTAAATGTTGAGAGTTGGGTGGGGTGATGGTTTTAAATTCAATCAGGGATACGACTAACGTCCCGAATCTATTGGGTGACCCGCTGTAAAGTGAATGCGGCTTGATGCCCAGCGGGCGAAAAGTGAGAGTACCCACTTACATCGATTTGACCGAAACGACTTCCACAAACCTGAATTTTTTTCTGGCCGCCTTTGTAGCTTCTTGTTCTGCAACTAGGGAGCTCAGCGTATCGGCCTCATGCACCATCTCGTGCATCTCGCCTTCAAATTCGTTTCCCACACGGAGCGTAACTCTCAACCTAGGAGTGAAGCCTTTTGAGACTTCCTTTTTCTTCGCTGCCTTCACCGGTTGAATCGCCCCGGATTCTCTAGACACCTTGCAAGCTCATTGCGTAACGTTTTTCAAACTCTACCGGTGACAGCTGATTGTTGAAACCGTGGCGGCGTTTTGGGTTGTAGAACATCTCGATGTAATCAAACACATCACTACGAGCATCTTGCCGTGAGGTGTAGATTTTCCGCTTGATTCGTTCCCGTTTCAGAAGCTGGAAAAAGCTCTCAGCCACGGCGTTGTCATGACAATTGCCTCGGCGGCTCATGCTGGCAACCAAATTGTTTGCCTTCAAAAAACTGCGCCAATCGGAGCTGCTGTACTGGCTGCCCTGGTCGGAGTGAACCATCACCTCTTGTTTCGGTTTTCGCCTCCAAACCGCCATCAATAACGCATCAATGGCCAAATCACTGGTCATCTGCGACTTCATTGACCAGCCAATGACCTGACGGGAAAACAGATCCAGCACCACCGCCAAATACAGCCAGCCTTCATACGTACGAATATAGGTGATGTCGGTGACCCAAACCTTGTTGGGTTCCACGACATCGAACTGGCGCTTCAGCAAATTGGGTGAGGCGACCGCTGGCTTACCGCCGTACTTTCCAGGGCGACGTCGATACCCTGTCTGAGAGCGCAGACCTTCAAGACGCATCAACCTCGCCACACGATGCCGACCACAATCTTCACCGACTTCGCGCAGGTCGTCATGGATTTTGCGATAGCCATAAACTCCGCCGCTCTCCAGCCACGAGTGCTTGATCAAACCCAGCAATCGCTGGTCGTCTTTAGCGCGTGCAGATTGCGGCTCAGACAACCAAGCGTAATAACCACTGGGATGGACTTTCAGCGTCAGGCAAAGCCGTCGAATGGAATAGTCGCCCGCGCGCTGCTTGATAAAGGCGTACTTCAGCCGCACTCCTTGGCAAAGTACGCGGCGGCCTTTTTTAAGATGTCTCGCTCTTCAGTGACCCGCTTGAGTTCCGCTCGCAGACGACGCAGTTCAGCGTGCTGATCATCGTCTTGCTGCCGTTCTTGTTGAGGTTTGCTGTAGCGCTTTATCCAGGCATAGAGGCTATGCGTCGACACGCCGAGACGAGCCGCTACATCAGCGACAGGCAGCTTCTTTTCGGTCACTTGATTGACCGCTTGGATTTTGAATTCTTCGGGGTAACGCGGGTTGCTCATGGCACCTCCTAATTGGCCTCAGTTTAAGGCAAAGAGGTGTCTACGAAACCCGGGGCGATTCAGGTTGTACAATCACAACATCCGGTACTGTGTCCTGCGCGTCTGAGTTAATTGCCGGCGCAGAGGGCTCAGAATCACCGAATAGCGCCCGGCGCATCTCATCTTCCATCAATTCCGTATTCATACCATTTCTCAGAAGGGTGTTAGCTATAACCTGATCGATTCTATCAGGATGGCCGGACTCTGTAGTAAAGCGTCGTTGGGTCTTGCCTGAGGTGACAAAGGCTAACAGAGCAGATACCAGCGAGCGTCAGCATCTGTCCATCTGCCGCCTATCACGGCGTGTAGCTGTCGGCCAGTCTCAGCCAAAGACGAGATGAGCTAGGCTTCCGGCATCATTCCTCAAGGACGACCGCTATGCCAGATAACTCAGACTGCAAGATCGCCACGGCGGACGCTCTGACATTGCTCCTCCACAACCAGCACGCCTTAAGTGCAGCTATAGAAGAAATAACCAAGTGGCTCTCAGAAAATGGGGTAGGAAGCGTCGCCGCTAATGCGATGTCGGCTATGGAAACGCTGGACACTAATGCTCAAGCCATCACAGATTCCATTTTGAGGATACGCCAGTCATAAATTACTCAGCGCAAGACTGCCCTCTGATTTGGATGCACCCCGATTTTGTAGACACAATTGACTGGCGGCTATGGGACGTTCTCTGCGGCTCATGGTGACAAAGCGGTTTGGTCATTGACATGTCGATGCTTCGGGTAATCTTGCGTCGGCGGAGCCAGCGCCAGAACCACTCTATAGTCGCTCTATAATTCCCTATAAAGCCTATTCGTAAAAAGGTAAGTGTATGAGAAATAACCATTTCTGATGTCTGTAGCGGTCAAATGGGCAGGCCGCGTGCTCAATGCAGCTTCGAAGCTCAAGTGCCTCGGGTTTTTCCCGCCTCGATCCTTTCAAGCAGCATCGGCAATATCTCGGCGGCAGCCCCTATCAGCATGAATTCCCTGTTTTCACCCATTGCAACGTCGGTCTTGTTCACATGAATAACCGAAGCTCCAGACTCCAACGCGAGGTCGGGAAGGCCTGCGGCAGGCATGACGATTCCAGAGGTGCCGACTGAGATCAGAAGATCGCAATCCTTTACTAGTTGGACTGCGGCCTTCCAAGCCTGGGTTGGCAGATCCTCTCCGTACCAGATCACCGCAGGTCGCATTTTGCCGTTACAGCGCTTACACCTAGGAGGTTCGACCAGAGCACCCTCAACCGGCAGTGTTGATTGATCTGGTGGCACAACAGCGGGCCGATGACAGGCGAAGCACTTGGGCATTACCAAACTGCCATGTAAATGAACCACATTTAATGAGCCCGCTCGCTCATGGAGGTCGTCAATATTCTGGGTGATGACAGAAACATGGCGCAGTAAGTTGGCCATGTGAGGTATCGCAAGATGAGCAGCATTTGGCTCTGCTTGAGCGACCCGGAGCCGCCGCCACAGATACCATCCCCAAATCAATGGTGGATTTTCCCGAAAGGCCTTGGCCGTCTCTAGATCCCTCGGATCGTACCCTGCCCAGATTCCAGAAAGTTTTTCGCGGTACGTGGGGATACCGCTTTCAGCGGAGATACCGGCACCAGTGAAAAAGACCACCTTTGTGGCCTTCTGTAGTACGTCTACAGCTTGCTCTATGATCGTCATGGTACGAATCTGCTCCTACCTTCCCGCTTTGCGTCAAGTATCTATCGTGATGCATTATTGAGCTTATGGTTCGGCGCCTAAATCGCTCGTTGATACCCTAACGGATAAGGAAAACTCAGAATACTCGATTACCCATCGGGCCCAAGTTGTTCGAAGAGGGCCATTCGCGGGAGAGACCCCGGTGCAGAAGAATACGCATATCCTTTTCCTTGATTTTGATGGCGTCTTACACCCCGACGCCGTCTACTTGTCTCGCCAAGGGCCGATACTGAAGTCCGAGGGTACGCTTTTTATGTGGGTGCCGATTCTTGCCAATCTTCTTGACGACTTTCCGATCATCTCATTGGTATTGAGCACCAGTTGGGTTCGTCATCTTGGATACAAGCGAGCATTAGGCTACCTACCTATCGAGCTGCGAGAGCGAGTTATCGGTGCCACGTGGCACAGCTCAATGGCCAAAGGCTGGGCGGATGACAGCCAATGGGACGGGAAGACAAGATACGACCAGATCTGCCGCTACGCTGCTCGCTCGCAGATTCAGCACTGGATCGCCCTTGATGATGATGTAGAAGGATGGGCAGAGAGTTCAGCGCAACATCTCATTGCCTGTGCACCGAACCTAGGACTCAGTTCCGCCCAGACCCAAGCGGAGCTTCAAAGACGTTTGGGGGAAATGTGTTCAAACCTAGGCTGATTTTGTGAACCGCCTGTTCAGCTTCCGAACGTTAAGGAGTAAAGGCAGCGCTAAATGCTGCTAAGCACGAAGAGCGGAATGGGTTAGTACCCGCTAATCCTCGCGTAAAGAAGAAAACCCTTTCGGGTCGGTAGTGGCGAGAAGTTTTGACTCATGGTCCGGCGTGTTCCAACGAGACCTGAGGTTGAGTAGGAATATCACAATGGGCTGGCGGGGGGGCTTTTCATGAGAACCCCCATGTAGCGACGCAGACTTACGCCACCAGTTGCAGCTTGGAAGAAAGCTGCAGGAAGTCCTTCGGCATGGTTGCCATTATCGCAGCTACCTGGCGCTTAGGTAGATTTGCGACCAGCAACGCTTCAAGCTTTTCGAGCTTGCTCTGGATGCAGGAGGATCGATCCCATTGGACACTAAAACGCTTCGTCGCAACTTTTTGCTCGATGAGCACGAGGTAGCGATCTTGGTTATACGTGTAACGCATCGTCACATTACTCGGCCGCTCGCCTTCATCTACTTCCTGAAACGTGATCTCGAATACCACGCCGTCGGCTGTTTTTTTCGACTTCGATTCGAGATAGCAGTCCTCAAAAATGTTGTCAACGAGGTCGCTGGGCTGCACACCAAGGGTAATGTGGAGAGTCGTCAGCTCGTCAACCAGCGATTTGATGATTTCCAGGCTCATTTCAACATTGCCCTCAGCTCCTTCATGATGACTTCAACATGCTCAATCGATTTGGTGAGCGAGCTGTTGTCGCGATCGGCAACCCTGCCGAATTTTTTGGCAAGCTTGGTATTGATAAAGCTCACCAGTATACCGTCGTTCGGAGTGGTTGCATTTATCATAGGCAAGTGTGGCGCGAATATCCGATAAAGCGTTGAGGATTTTTCATCAATGCCTCGGTCACTTAGCAGCGTTGCTACTTCGTCCTGTGCTTTTTTAGTGAGAATTTCCCGCAGCTGCTTTCGCGCCATCTCTGGTCGTTTGGCAAGCAGATTGGGGTCAATCACCTCTTGGGCGGCTTTCTTGGTCTCTGCTTGAACTAGCACGCTTCGAAGCTTAGCCAGGGTCTCTTCGTCATAGCCCTCAATCCCTGGCCAAGTTTCGATCGTCTTGCTGGCAATCAAGTCGATTTCAGCGCGCTTATCGGAGAAAATTTTGTTGAAATCGAGATCGCTTAGGTACGAGTCTTGATCACTAACAAATGCACTAGATGACTGGACACCCGCAAGGGACTGCTCTCTTCGAACGTAGTCGAGCTCGGTGATCGCATACTCTTTGGTCCGCTGATGCTGGGCTCTATCTACCTCCTGCTGGAAGTCAGTCCACATCAGATCCAGCCCGGTTTCTTCGTGGTAGATCACCACAGCGTTATTGTCGATCTCAAACGCTTCGATCTCCTCGTCTGGGATGGCGCGCAGCACCCGACCGACGATCTGAGCGAATGCGTTTAAGCTGCGATAGGGGCGGAAGATAGCGAGAATAGTGAGATAGCGGTGATCATAGCCTTCCATCAGCATGTTCACTGAAATCACCACATCGCATTCGTGGTTGTCCACGACGCGGAACGCTGCCTCCAGGTCTTGGGTCTCCATCGAGCTATGGACGATAGCTGTTCTCTGACCCCCTGCCTCGTACCACAGGCGAAGGTCGTTTGCATGGCTGATACTGCAGCCGACGGCGAGAATCTTATGGGGGACGTTTGGCGACGCCTTTCGTAGCTCGTTGAGGTTATGAATACTCTGGTTGATCACGTCCAAAGAGCATTCCTTGGAAAGTGCAACGCTGCGTGAAACCCACTCCATATCCTTAAATTTTAAGACTTCGTCCTTGGAGTATTTCCGCCCAGGTTCCTCTGCAAGTGTGAAGTACAGCTCGTGGGCATTTACAGTCTCTTTCCGCAACCATTTGACGTACCTATCTCTCATCACCTCGGAGAGCGGTGTTGCGTGGATCAGTTTGCCAGGGACTTCCTGCTTGTCGCCTCGAAATGGAGTACCAGTGACAAAGATCTTTTTTGCCGATGAAAAATGAGCCAGCGTCTTCTGCCAGCTGTCTGCTGGCGCATGGTGCCCCTCATCAATGATGATCAGGTCAAAAAAATCAGACTTCACGCGATTCGTCAGGGCGGACTCGCGCTCGCTATGGACCTGCTGAATATTCGAGTAAACGAAATGGCTTTGCTCCAAGCTGCTGATCAACGTCTGCGAGTTGTATTCGCAGGTTGCGGGGAGATCATCAGCATTGAAGATCACGTCGTAATTGATCCAGAAATTGTCTTCCAGCAGGTCTTGGGTCTTTCGAATGCTCTGCTTTGTCACGAGGTTGGGTGTAATGATGAGCACTCGTCCTTTTGCGAGGCCAAACGGGACTATCGAGATCAACCCAGTCTTGCCTGTTCCTGTAGGCAAGACAATCAAAGCGTCTTCGTTCGGGTTATTTGAAAAATGCTCTTGTGCCTTGATGTAAGCCTCAATTTGAGGAGTACGAAGCTTATTGTTTCCAAGGATGTTAACGGCTGTATCGAAGAAGTAATTCATAGAAATCTCTAAGATTTTCTGAAAAAACACTCTGCCGTGAGTCCAGAGGCCGACAGAGCTGTGCCGCTGAGACGAACAGCTTGGAGGTCGGGTAAACAGAGGGAGGTGGGGTGTAATGAATCTTCCCTGTTTCTGCTACCGGAGCTAGCGCCTGGCGTGTCCATTAGCGGCATTGGCTATAGACGTATATTTAGCACAGTGGCAGATTGAAACCACGTCAACGCGCAGAAATAAATCAGGACCGCTGTAGATGGCCGATCTCACGTGGCAAAAGCGGCTGGAACGCGCAACCGATCGAGTCAGATCTCTTTGCGCTTAGCGGTATTGCCCATGTTTTGTCGGTCCGGGCTCAGGCAGGCCAGACTGTCTGCCTGCATACTCCAAGGGCTAGGGCTCGACAACATCCTCCATTTCGCAACGGCATCACCATCAAGGATGTGGAAATGCAACTCACACGCGTCGCCATACGAAATTTCCGAAACTTCAAAGATCTCGACGTTCCTCTCAGTGGCAATATCGTCGTTGTAGGCGAGAACCGCGTGGGGAAAAGCAACCTTCTCTATGCCCTTAGATTGCTCTTCGATCCTAGTCTTCCGGATAGTGCGCGCCAGTTGGGACAGGGTGACTTCTGGGATGGCTTAGGCGAGCCATTGGAAGATGAAAAGATCACTATTCTCGTTGAAATTCAAGACTTTGAAGAGGATGTGGATCTGCTCGCGATGCTGACAGACTATCGTCTGGATGATGACCCTGACACGGTTCGACTCACCTACGAGTTGCGGCCCATCCCAAACCTTGGCCGGTTCCCGGCCTCGGATGAGGATTATGAGTTCATCTGCTTTGGCGGCGAGGCTGAAAGAAAGCGCTTCGCTCATGACCTTCGTCGCCGCATCACCATGGATACACTGCCCGCACTACGAGACGCGGAGGGTGATCTGGCAATGTGGCGGCGTTCACCGCTGCGCCCGCTCATTGAGCGAGCTTTTTCGGAGGTCAGTCGCGACGAACTCGGTGAGGTTCAGGAAGCGATCAGGGCAGCGACCAACGATCTTACGCAGTTCGACCCCGTGAGAACGCTGGAAGAAAATCTCGGAGCCATGTACGCATCAATGAGTGGGCCCAATCAGGATATTGAGCCCCGCTTAGGCTTCAGTACCATCGACATCACTCGCCTTTATCGCAACGTGAAACTGTTGATCGATGGTGGTTTGCGAACGATCAGCGAGGCGAGCCTCGGCTCCGCAAACGTCGTGTTTCTGAGTCTGAAAACGCTCGAATTGCAGCAGTTGATGAATGAAAACCGACGAGATCACACACTCCTTGGTATTGAAGAGCCCGAAGCTCATCTTCATCCCCACCTTCAACGATCCGTTTATCGACACCTATTCGAAGAGTTTGGCGGCGCAGGAGATGAGCGACTGTCAATCCTTCTGACGACACATTCCCCCCACATTGCGAGCGTCGCCCCCTTGCGATCGCTCATGCTGCTGCGTGAGACCCGTCATGAAGGGACGGTAGGACGATCCTCGGCTGAATTGAGGCTGACTGACAAAGACGAAAAAGACCTGGCCCGATACCTGGATGTGACACGCGCGGAAATGCTGTTTGCGCGGGGAATCATTCTCGTAGAAGGCGATGCAGAAAAATTCTTGCTACCCGTTTTCGCGAAGTCGCTTGGCTACGACCTTGATCATCTTGGCATCACGATCTGCTCTGTGTCGGGCACTAACTTTCAACCCTATGTGAAGTTTTTGACTGCTCTGGAAATACCATTCTCAGTGATGACGGACTGGGATCCGCGTGCAGCCGCGCAGCCACTTGGGTTCAATCGTGCATTGGAGTTGGTTCGAACCATCTTGCGTATACGGAGCGGTCGAGAGCCTAGAAGGATTATTGCTGCACTCAGGGCCTTGAGCTTCGGCGATTTTGAAACCCGGTGTGATGGGTACGGAGTGTTCACGAATATGGACACGTTAGAAGTCGACCTCTTTGAGGAAGGTGATTTCATAGCTCCTATTCTCGCCACATTGCGCGATGAAAATTTGAGTGAGGAGCGAACTGCCTGGGTAGATGGCTGGGAGGATGACCCAGATACTCTCGATATCGGCAACTACCTCAAGCTCATAGAAACGGTAGGCAAAGGCAGGTTCGCTCAGCGGCTAGCCTCTCGTGTTGCCGGCCTAGAGCCCCCTCGTTACATACAGTCAGCCATTGAGTTCGTGGTGCGAAGTGTCAGATAAAACTTCATACCTTATCGCTGCGCAAAGCCTGCGTGCAAATGCAGGTCAGTGGGCGGCTTACGAGTCTCTTGGGCATTGCGTCGTCCTCGCAGGGCCTGGCAGTGGCAAGACAAAGACCCTCACCATCAAGATGGCGCGATTACTTGCAGAAGATATTGCAGAGCCCCGTGGAGTTGCCTGCATCACATTTAATAACGAGTGCGCTCGGGAATTAGAAAGCCGGTTGAGTGATCTTGGCGTTGAGCCAAGCCGCCGAATATTCATCGGAACGGTCCACTCCTTCTCCCTTACTCAAATAATCCTTCCGTACGCTCGGGTCGCCAGACTCGGATTACCAGATAACTTCCGTGTCGCGACCAAAAGCGAGCGGGGCCAGGCATTGCGAGCTGCTCTCGGCGACATGGGCGAAAATCCAGAGCCCTTGAGGGAGTGGGAGGCGCGAATGAATAGCTATAGACGGTCGATTTTGGATCGAAGTCGACCGGAGTGGCTGGACGTTAACCCTGAGCTTGCGCGCTTGGCCGAACTTTATGAAGGACGGCTCCGGCGTATGAGTTTGATCGACTATGAGGATATGCCCCTGCTGGCTCTGAGGGCGCTTCGTGAGAACCAGTGGCTTCGGAGCGCCCTGTTGGCAAAATTTCCGGTCCTCATTGTTGATGAATACCAGGACTTAGGCAGCGCTTTACACCGAATGGTCATTGGCTTGTGCTTCTCCACTGGAATGCGATTATTCGCGGTAGGTGATCCTGATCAATCTATTTATGGCTTCAACGGTGCTCGACCGGATCTATTACGACTACTCTCGGAACGTCATGGCGTGAAGACGGTACGACTGCGCTTGAACTACCGTTGTGCGACTCGAATTGTGGCAGCGTCTGGGGCTTTACTCGACGAAGCGCGAGACTATGGCGCAGTGACGGGCGCGCCTGCTGGTGAGGTGTTTTTTCATCCCTTGCGAGGGCGATATGAGGGGCAGGCCTCTGTACTTATCAATGAGCTCTTGCCTCAGGCTCTTGTTCGCCACCCGGACCTTCGGCTTGGAGATGTCGCGATCTTGTACCCTGCGGCGTGGTTGGGCGACACATTGGTTCCCGCTATCCAGCAAGCTGGCTTGCCGTTCATTCGCACAGATACCAATGCTCTGTATTCGCGCTCCAGTAGATTAATGCACTGGCTGGAGCAATGCGCCATATGGTGTTGCGGAGGGTGGAAGACCGGATCCCCACTTTTTTCACGACTGACCAATGCTGGGAAGCGTTTGTTTTCCGATGCAATTCACTCTGAAACCCAAGCGGCTGAGTTCCATCGGGGATTGATCACGAAGCTATGGACCTCGCGTGAGGGCGCGCTGCCGCTACTGGAATGGCTAACTGATTTTCGCGACCGGCTTCTAGATCCCCTCGGCGCACGATGCTCAGATCTAGCTGAAGAGTTGACGATATTGGCTGACTTCATCGAGCGGATCTCGCCGGACGGGGACAGTCATGGCATGTGTCTCGCAAATTTAGCCGGTCAGAGTGAGGGGAGAGATAGCTTGAATCTTTCGTCTCTGCATAGTGCCAAGGGCCGAGAGTTTCCCGTGGTATTTATGTTTGGGTCCGACGTCGGAAGGTTGCCCCGTGACGGCAGTACTGATCTGGAGGTCGCCGAAGCACGCCGAGTCTTCTACGTAGGGCTTACACGTGCTGAAGTCGAGATCCATATGGTTTACACCCAGGGACGCGCGTCACGATTTGTGAGTGAGGTGCAACGCCGCATCGAAAACGGTGTTTAGCCTCGTCACGTGCATTACTCCACCAATCAAAATCGATCACGATAGGTCAGTGGCGGGTGACTGATTCTCCTGGATAGTGGATAAAGTTTTAGCCTTTCATGTCACTTGCACCGATAGGATTTTTGCAATGGCATCGCAGAAGCCTGGCTTGTGTATTTGCCTTCCAGTAGCGTCTATAACCTCTCCCCGATTTCCAATCGATAATCCGAGAAGCCTGAGAGTTACAGGCTCAATCGCAGCTTTAAGCGCAGCCAACTCCGCGCCATTCAAGGTTTGCTGTGTTGTAAAGGCTAGCGCTGCCGCGTTGCTCAATATTATTGGAGCACTGCTCTGCCTATTTTTTCGTCCCTCCTTCGACTTTAGGGCTCGCAGCTCCTTGGCCAGCAAAGTAACGCTCATACGTAGCACTGGGTCTGCGATATTCTCGATCCAATCATTAGGGCGCGGATCCTTTTTATCTGGCACCGAAATCGTTTTCCACGCTTGGATAAGCTCTCGATAGTGCAAGCCAGATGAATTGACGATGGATTTTTCGCCGGGCATGGGTAACCCACGATCTTCGCCTAAAGTAATGATGGATTTATAAGAGAAGTCGGAGGAATTACGCTCATATAGCAATCTGCAGGCTTCATTTAAAGCTTCCAAGCTGCGCTTACGGCGGCTGTCTTTAGCTTCATTCATAAGTCGCTCGTATACTTCGATCGGTAATGTCAGCAGCTCACTCATGGCATTTCAACTCGTGATTAAGTGAATGACTGGCAGCATGTAAAAGTAGAGTTTGAATCTCCGTGGAAATGCGCGTCAGTTTGGGTTCGTGCGCGTCAATATCAAGCAGCATCAATTCACCGGAAAACAGATCCTCTATCCGCTCCCAAGAACCAAGGCGCTCTATGAGCAACGTGTTAAGCTCGTTCACAACGATTAGTTTTTGTTCGTCTGTAAGTCGGAACATAGCTGGAGCTAGGTTGTTGTTCTCTGCCATTCTGTCTATAGCTTGGGAGATAAGAGGGAGCGCTCGTGAAGGGTTTGATGATTGATAAATTGTTGCGTTCTGACATATTTCAGCTAAAAGATGATACTGCGTTCTAGATTCGTCAATGGCCACGCCAATCTCCTGAAGTTCCCCTGTGATGATCAGCCTAATTTTTTCGCAGCTCTCGGCGGTTTCATTTTTGTCTTTGATTAACTTAAGGCAACTTTGGACGTAGTGATTAATGGCTGCGTAGTCGGTCAGCAAACTATCAAGTTTTCCACCACTCTGCTGCTCGTTGGCGATCGCTTGCTTGCGTTGCGATTGTTTTAAATCGATCGCGTGCGCCTGGCAGGCGTCATAGTATTCCTGTTCTAATGTTACGACTGTTGCGGCATAATTTTGGAAGCGCCCACTTTCAATATGAATTTCTAGCGCAATTTCGTTAGCAAGTGCTACCAGTCCCGCTAAGAAAGGAATTCCGGTTATAAAAAATCTGCAGCGCAGGCAATTCTTTTGCCCGAGATAGCCTGCTTCAACGGAGCCATACATTTTCTGCCGCTTTCGCTCGTGCTGAAGTTCACCACCCATATGACAAGCCGCCGCCGACATTGGGCAGATTCCCCAATCAAATACAACACACGCTGAATTCGACACATCATTTTCGATAAGAGAGCGATTTCCATCCGTGGCTATTAGAGCGCTCTGAATTGGACGCAAGCCTTGAATCCTGACTTTCTCACAATTACGCTCTGTGGTTATTTGGGCGGCACGCTTTTCGGTTTCGCCCATTGTGCGCCTCATCTGCTCGCCGTTCAGCCTTGTGTAATAGATCATCATAACTAGCGAAGTATGACCTACCAATTTTGACATCAAGTGGATGGGGGCTTCGCCGTCTACGATAAAGGCAGTTATTAAACTGACTCGCAGGCTATGTGGTGTATAGGGGGTGATGTAGCGCGGGCCGCTGATTTTGTCGTTTTCCACAGCGAGATTTTCACCCTCACGCTGAATTTTATAGAGTAGCGTAGGCAACGAACTTTCGAAGGCTGTATGAGTACCAAGCGGTCGTCCCGAAGAATCTACACGAAAGAGAAAGCATTGGGTTCCTCGTGCTTTCAAAATCTTTTTATTGGTCTTTAAGCGTTCCTTCAACGATAGCCAGGGCGTCGGCTCCTTTAGTGTGTTGTATTTAGCTTGCCAATTCCGCAGTAACACGAACCAGTAGACCAGCTCATCAGGTATCCACTCTACATAGTAACCCCCATCGCGACGTCCTGTTTTATTAGTGGTTACATATAAATTTGGTAAATTTTTATACCCGCGTTGGATGACCCCCTGTGGGCAACGTTTTTTACTCCCTTTTCCCGCTAACGAACCGGAGTTATTTTCCCATCGTACATTGGTACTCTCTGCATCCAGAACAGCAACTTCGTCATCGGCTTCGCCGCTATCGAGCCAGAGAATTTGTTGGCCACGTAATGGCAAGCGTAGTAGCGTATAGATAGCCAAAAATCGTACGGGTGACCAAATTTGGTAAATGTCGGTCTTTTGGCGTTCTCCATCGACGAGGCGAAAGACACCTTTTATTAAGCGCCAGACGCAGTTTGGATCGGCATAGTCAATGCGGGACTCATCAATTTCCATCCAGTCGGAATCAAAAAAGGTTTGAAGGTGTGCCAAGTCCTTTAGTGTGGGTCGACTTTGTAAGGCTTGCTCGCCGTTCGGCACAAGGAATCGGCGCGCCCTTAATATAAATTCGTAACCGAGTACGGCTTTTGTGGATTCGTTTGGTCTGTAAAATTGCAAACTATCCGCATACCCGGCAAGAACCGATTCGAACGGATTACGATAGATGGGAAGTATATTGCGCTCATCGGAAGTTACGTCGGTGCAGTATTCGTTAAGTACCCATTTGAAAAATGCAGTAATGGCGCTATGTGTCGACCTTTTTGTGGAGTCGGCCTGAGCTTCAATGAATTGTTGATAAGCTTCTACATTGAATGGATTTTCTCGAAGCATTATGTGTTTTGGGTCGTCAGGTACGCCTTGGGGATTAAGATAGCCATGCAAAAAAAGTTTCAAGGCAAATATTTTTTTAGTTAGGTTGGTTTCATTATCTAACCACCTTTCCACGTCAGACCATATTTTGGGGTATTCTGGAGATATTTCTAGCGGCTTTTTTGTTCCTAGAAAGTCGGAATAACCCGTCCAGCCGATTTGGGAATAGATAACATCTGGATTAGAAGGTAGCTTTGAATCTACGCGATAACGTTTTTGGTAGTCTTTCTGGCTCTTCGCACCCAGCGTTTGTGCGGCCGTTTGCGCCTCAATATAGGTAGCATAGAAGCTCCGTTGCTCTATACCCAGAAAATCGCTCCACCCTCTCCAGCCTAGCTCAGCATAAAACTGTAAGGGATCGGCAGGCAACTTTTCATCATTGCGACGTTGCTTTCGGTAATCACTAGTGCTTTTAACGCCTAATGCGGCGGCCGCGGTTTGTGCTTCTGTATAATTTTCATATAAGGACGGCTTTTCCTTACCTAAAAACTCGTACCAGTCTGTCCAACCATATTTGGCGTATTGCGACGCAGGGCTTGCAGGAAGCCTAGGGTCTTCCCGAAAACACGCTGAGTAATCTTTACCGTCTTTTATGTCGAGGGCGCGAGTTGCCGATTGCGCCTCGACATACGTGGGGTATATCGCATGTTTTTTTTTGCCCAGGAACGTGTACCAATCTATCCAGCCAGTATCAGCGTAGACTCGACTCGGATTTGCAGGCAGCATTGGATCTAGTCGATAGTATTTTTGATACTCATGAATAGTCTTCAATCCCATCGCTTGGGATGCAAACTCTGCCTCGGCGTAGCCGGGGTAAAAGTCGCGCTTTTCCTTACCTAAGAAACTGTACCAGTCGACCCATCCACCATCAGCGTAAAAAAGTTGTGGGTTGATGGGCAGCATAGGGTCGTCGCGATAGCGCGTCCGATAGTCCACCACATTTGTGATCCCCAATTCCTGGACTGCAGACTGCGCATCGCTGTAAGTGGCATAGAACGGGCCTTTTTCTTTTCCCAAAAAATCGTGCCAATCAGTCCAACCAGTACCGGCATAGCTCTGATTAGGATTAGAGGGCAACCTCGGGTGTTCGAAGTAACGCCGTTGGTAATCATCACGATTAGCGAAGCGCATAGCTTGAGCAGCCGTTTGCGCCTCATTGTAGGAGGGGTATAGATCGCGTTTTTCGTTCCCTAGAAATGCGTACCAGCTCTCCCAGCCTGATAGCGCATAGACGATCTCAGGATGGCGTCGTAGCAGAGGGTCTCTCCGGTACCGTGCGTAGTACTCGTCGCAACCGGTGATGCCTAGTGCTCGCGCAGCAGCCTGCGCTTCGGTGTAGGTGGCGTAGACAGTTGCCCGGACTACTCCCAAAAAGTCATACCAGTCGATCCAGCCGGCGACGACGTAGTACTTATGGGGATTGGCTGGTAACTTTCCGTCTAATTTGTGGCGTGCTTTGTAATCGCGCATGCTCCTAATGCACAATATTTTAGCGGCTAACTGTGCCTCGGAATAAGTGGCATATAAAGTTTGTTTTTCTTTACCTAGAAACTTGTACCAGTCCGTCCAGCCCGTGTTTCTATAATAGTCAAATGGTTGGTTTGGTAATCTTGGATCTTGTGAAAATCGCTCGCGGTAATCCTGCGCGCTTTTAATTCCTAAAGACCGAGCGGCAACTTGCGCATCTTCGTATGTTGTGTACAGGTTGGCTTTTTTTATTTCTAGGAAGTCATACCAACTACACCAGCCAGCTCCGACATAGGCTTTATCAGGATTACTAGGTAAGCCAGGACGCTCTTTATAGCGCGCCTGGTAGTCACTTATACTCTCAACTTTCAACGTTTTGGCCGCCGCTTGTGCCTCAGCATATGACGCAAACCGTTTTTCTTTGAAAAAAAATTGGTACCAATTAGTCCAGCCTACATTGGCATATACACTAGAAGGGTGGCGCGGCAGCTTTGGGTCGTTTCGGTAGTTTCTTTGGTAGTCAATCGAATTCTCGATACCCATAGCTTGTGCTGCCAATTGTGCTTCGGCATACGTAGCATAGAATGGTGATTTGTCTTTCCCCAGGAAGTCGTACCAATTGGTCCATCCGATATTGGCATAGAACTTGTTTGGTTGGTAATGAAGTCCGGGATATTGCCTAAAGGTCCGCAGATAAGCTTTCCTAGTTTTGATACCTAAGGATTGTATAATTGATTGTGCTTCGGCGTATGTGGCAAAAAACGGTGACTGTTCTTTTCCTAAGAAATCATACCAATCTATCCATCCTGAACTGGCATAGGTGAGGTGAGGATTTGAAGGTAATTTTGGATGATTCTTGTAACGCGCCCTGTAGTCACTCATGGTTTTGATGCCCAGCGCTTGAACTGCTGCTTGTGCTTTTGCGTAGGTGGTAAAAACGCCACGCTTTTTTCTGCCCAAAAACTGGGGCCAGTTCGTCCAGCCTTTACCGGCATAGGTAGTATCAGGATTTCTCGGTAGACTTGGATCGTCTTTGTAGTGAGCTATGTAGTCAGTTTTATACCTAATACCTAATGCAATTGCCGCCGAGCGCGCTTCGAAGTAAGTTGAATATACAATGCGTTTTGCGTTGCCGAAAAAAGTGTACCAGTTTACCCAGCCAGCACCGGCATAGAAGCTATCAGGAGCAGCAGGAAGCCTAGGGTGGTGCTGGCGGCTCGCGTTGTAATCCTGCTTACTTTTATTGCCGAGGGCCTCGATTATTTTTTTTGCCTCGGTGTAGGAGTAAAAGTACGTTTTCTTTCGAGGCATAATTATCACCTCTTACTTGTGTTAAGAGTCGCGTCATCTATGTGCTGCTCTTGAAGCTGCAGCTCTACATTGCACAGGCTTCGACGTATTTGAATCGCTGATGGCTCTGTATAGGTTTGGCTCGATATAATAGATGCATGGTGCATAGCGTTTTTAATCAGTAGCGGATCGGCACCATTTCCAGCTAGGCGTTGACCATAGGCATGTCGATGGCCATGTGGAGTGGTGCCCTGAAGCTTGCCGTACTCCAGGCCTATACGTTCAATCGCCAACTTATGAGCTTTGCGAAACATGCGGTGTGAATAAGGCTGGCCGTTCCTGTTGGTAATCGCATATGGGTGGGTCTCGCCTGCGATTGGCTTCGCTCGTTGCTTTAGGTGGTAGTCCCGCCAAAGCGCCGCGAAGACAAGCCCGGCGCTGTGTGGAAAGAAGTACACCTCGAAACAGCGCTTATGTGGATCTGTAAGCAGACAGTTTTTCCAGCCTAGGAAAAGCGGATCCGTAGCTTTTACTAAAGTATTTCTCGGCTGTAGTCCATAACGCTGCTGCAGGATATCTGAACGTTTGGTTCCGTCTTCCGTTCTGCCGTATTGAGGATGAAACACACGGACAATGACTTCCCCACCCTCAATACTAACATCGTCACTCCACAGCGATAGTGCTTCTGACAACCTCAGACCACCAAAGTGCATCAGATACGTAATAAGTGAGTTCCGAAGATCGGTCGATCCACGCGTATCCCGTATGCGCCTTCGAAATCCCTCTTCTAACAAAACTCCAAACTTTTCTTCCGGAAATGCTTTGGCTGGAGTTTGGCGATTAATAGGAAGTGTCAATGCACGATTTAAGCGCGAATATCCCGTCGGATCTCCCCGCCAAAGATGCGATAAGAAAGAGTTATCTCTCCTATGTGAATATGCAGCCCAATTCAGCCGCTGCTCGTGTCTAGACGCTTCCTTCCATGGATTCAGCTGAAGATCGGAGTTTTCATTAAATGAGGACAACCAATCGGAAAAGCGTGTGATATGACCAATTAGCTTACTCGCGTCCTCGGGTTGCCGAGGGTGCCACCAAAGGCCTGACGGATCGTTGAATCTCTCTATCGTGCCGGTGAAAAGCGCCGTTGAAAATTCCGAAAATAAGGCTTTTGGCGTAACAGACGCGCTTTGATTGGCCTCCATGTACTCCAAGAGCAGTTGAACTGCGTAAGTCGCTGAGTCTTGCCATGAGCGACTTTTGAGGCGGTTGAGATGAATGTAGCGAGCAAATTGATCCAGCACGCCATGCTCAGTGAGGATGATTGGTAGAACATGCTGGAGGCCAGGTGTGCCAGCTATGAAGATTCTGTATTCCCGGTGGGAAACTTCCAGAATGGTTTTCATCGACCATCCACTCCATTTTTGGATTTATTGTCCTTTTATGGGGTTCCTTTGCTTAGGTCATGCGTAGGGCAAACCCATACTACGCTTGATAATAGAACGTTTGACTACTCGAAGCAGGCTAAAGACTGTTTTTTTGTGGATGATAACGGGGTAACTAATCCAGCACCTTGCGATCAAATTCCGGCAGTTCATCGAGAAACAACACGCCGTGATGGGCCAGGGTGATTTCCCCAGGTTGTGGCTTCGAACCGCCGCCCACCAGCGCCGGCCCGGACGCCGAATGGTGCGGCTGACGAAATGGCCGGTGGGGCCAGTGGCTCAACGGTGCGAGGCTGACCACCGACTGGATGGCCGCCACTTCCAGGGCTTCCTGTTCGCTCAAGGGCGGCAGCAGGCCGGGCAGGCGGCTGGCGAGCAAGGTCTTGCCGGTGCCGGGTGGCCCGCTGAACAGCAGGTTGTGGGCACCCGCTGCGGCAATCAGCAACGCGCGCTTGGCGGCAAGTTGGCCCTGCACCTCGCTCAGGTCCGGGTAAGGTTTGTTCAGGTACAGCAGCCCGTCGGACTTGTACGGCTCGATCGGCACCCGTCCATTCAGGTGTGCCACCACTTGCAGCAGATGATCCACTGCAATCACCTTCAATCCGGAGGCCAGGCACGCCTCCTCGGCATTGGCCCTGGGCACGATCACGCTGCGCCCGGCCTTGCGTGCCGCCAGCGCGGCTGGCAACACCCCTTTGACGGCCCGCACTTCGCCAGACAGGGCCAGTTCGCCAAGGCATTCAACGTCATCCAACTCCAGCGCCGGTACCTGCACGCTGGCCGCGAGAATCCCCAGGGCAATCGCCAGATCAAAACGCCCGCCGTCCTTGGGCAGGTCGGCGGGCGCCAGGTTGAGGGTGATACGGCGCGCGGGGTATTGCAGCGCGCTGTTGAGAATGGCGCTGCGCACCCGGTCCTTGCTCTCCTTGACCGCGGTCTCCGGCAGGCCCACCAGGGTCAGGGACGGCAAGCCATTGGCCATATGCACTTCGACAGTGACGGCGGGGGCTTCGACGCCGATCTGGGCGCGGCTGTGGACGATGGCGAGGGACATGCTCGTTCCTTGAAAGGGAGGGCCGCGTGCTGCGGTTTTTCAAGGGTAGACGAGGGAGGGTGAGGCGCTGTGTGCAGGTTTTACAGAACGTATCCAGGCGCTGTCATTGCAGGAGCCGGCAAGCCGGCTCCAAGAGGGGACGCGGTGGTTATTCCTGAGGTGGATTCAACCGCGCTTCCAACTCCGCCACCTTCGCCTCCAGGCTCTCCAGCCGCGCACGGGTGCGGGCCAGGACTACCATCTGGCTGTCGAATTCCTCACGGCTGACCAGGTCCAGCTTGCTGAACCCGCTTTGCAGCAGCGCCTTGAACTGGCTTTCGATTTCATTGCGGGGCAGCGGGGTTTCGCCGCTGAACAGGCGAGAGGCGTGGCCGCTCAGGGCGTCGAGGAGGTCTTTGGGCGCGAGCATGGGAAACATTCCGGAAAACAGTTGGCCGGCAGTGTATCACGCAGCGCCTATAGTCTTTTCAGCGTGGCCTGCGCACGCTTTTCGCGCATTGGGCTGAATGCGGATGCACTGTTTTTGTGCGTATCCAGGCAGCTGCACCGGCCCATTGGTGGGCGTAGACGGGCAACGGATTGATTTCAGTGACTTTTACGGAGCTGGCAAGGTTTCTGCTTAGACGATCATGACCCATGCACTGATGCAGTCGCTGTGACGAATGCAGTGCGCTGACGGACCAGGGTACATGTTTCGTCACCAACGGTTAGCTGGCGTCGCAAAGGCATTTGCCGAGGCGACGATGCGTTACAAAGCCAGGCACTGCGCTTAGACTTGAGACGGGTTTGTTTTCCTGGGGCAAGTCCACCAATTCGGGAGAGAGTTTTCATGAAGCTAGTCACTGCCATCATCAAGCCGTTCAAGTTGGACGATGTACGCGAGTCACTGTCCGAGATCGGCGTGCAGGGCATTACCGTCACTGAGGTCAAAGGCTTCGGTCGGCAGAAGGGTCATACCGAGCTGTATCGCGGCGCGGAATACGTAGTCGATTTCCTGCCGAAGGTGAAGATTGATGTCGCCATTGACGACAAGGATCTTGATCGGGTTATCGAGGCGATAACCAAGGCGGCCAACACCGGCAAGATCGGTGACGGCAAGATCTTCGTGGTCAATCTGGAACAGGCTATTCGCATCCGTACCGGCGAAACCGATACCGACGCAATCTAAGCCGCCAAACCCCAACGCCCCAGGAGAAAACAATATGACTCTGCGTAAATTCGCAGGGCTAGGAGCCCTGTTGTCCATCGTAATGCCCAGCCTGGCCATGGCGGCAGACGAAGTGGCGGCTCCAGTCCTCAATTCCGGCGACACTGCCTGGATGCTGACAGCCACCGCACTGGTGCTGTTCATGACCATCCCTGGCCTGGCGCTGTTCTACGGCGGCATGGTCCGCTCCAAAAACATTCTTTCTGTGATGATGCAGTGCTTCGCCATTACTGGTCTGATCAGCATCCTGTGGGTCGTCTACGGCTACAGCATCGCGTTCGACACCACGGGCATGGAACAGGGCGTCGTCAACTTCAACTCGTTCTTCGGCGGCATGGGCAAGGCGTTCCTGGCGGGTGTCACACCGTCCAGCATCACTGGGCCTGCGGCGCTGTTCCCGGAAGCGGTGTTCATCACCTTCCAGATGACCTTCGCGATCATCACCCCGGCGCTGATTGTCGGTGCGTTCGCCGAGCGCATGAAGTTCTCCGCCATGCTGCTGTTCATGGCCATCTGGTTCACCCTGGTCTATGCGCCGATCGCGCACATGGTCTGGAGCGGCAACGGCGGCCTGATGTGGGACTGGGGCGTGCTGGACTTCGCCGGCGGCACCGTGGTGCACATCAACGCCGGTGTGGCTGGCCTGGTGGCGTGCATCGTGCTCGGCAAGCGTAAAGGCTACCCGACCACCCCAATGGCCCCGCACAACCTGGGCTACACCCTGATCGGCGCGGCGATGCTGTGGATCGGCTGGTTCGGCTTCAACGCCGGCTCCGCTGCTGCGGCCAACGGCACGGCCGGCATGGCGATGCTGGTGACTCAGATCGCCACTGCTGCTGCGGCACTGGGCTGGATGTTCGCCGAGTGGATCACTCACGGCAAGCCAAGCGCCCTGGGCATCGCCTCGGGTGTGGTAGCCGGCCTGGTGGCCGTTACCCCGGCCGCCGGTACCGTAGGCCCGATGGGCGCCCTGGTGATCGGCCTGGCGTCTGGCGTGATCTGCTTCTTCTGCGCCACCAGCCTCAAGCGCAAGCTGGGCTACGATGACTCCCTGGATGCCTTCGGTGTGCACGGTGTGGGCGGGATTGTCGGGGCGATTCTCACCGGCGTATTCGCGGCGCCGATCCTGGGTGGCTTCGGCACCGTGACCGATATTGCCGCACAGGTCTGGATCCAGGCCAAGGGCGTAGGCTTTACCGTGATCTATACCGGCATCGTGACCTTCGTAATTCTCAAGGTGCTGGACTTGACCATCGGCCTGCGTGTGACCGAAGAGGAAGAGGCCGTTGGCCTGGACCTGGCGGAGCACAACGAGCGTGGCTACAACTTGTAAGAACGTATGAAAAAAAACATGCCCGGCTTGCCGGGCATTTTTTTGTCTGGTATTTGCCTGTGGTGACGGCGCGTGAGCATTTTTGTGCCGAGTTTGTGATTGGATCCACACGGTACTTTTCAGTGTGCGAATGTCTTACAGGCATGTAGGCGTATTCGGCACTTTGTTTTTTCCCAGAGCGCGCTAGAATGCGCGCCGATGGGCGCAGAACTGTATATGGCGACAGACCCTGATTACCCTGCGGGCCAAGCCCCGGGTCATTTCAAGGGCAGCCTATCGGGTCGCCAACTGAGTTTGCCGGTCAAGGCCGGCCACTTGGCAATGGGCACATGGCAACGCGTTTATCTGGACGAGCACCCTGATCATGGCGGTGCTCGTAAAGTCCTCGCCACCTGCACGGTGATGGGGCATAAGCCACTGGTTATCCGGTGGACGTTGATTTTTTTCCGGCAGCCTTCGACAGATGGTGAAGCTGGGCTATAACTAATCTGCTTTTCGCAAGTCATGAGGTAGAACATGAGCGACGATGATCTGGAAAACGACGAACTGGAAGTAGGTGACGAAGACGACACCGAAGAAGGTCTTGAAGCGGTAGCGGAAGACGTTGCTGACGATGACGGTGGCGATGATGCACCTGTTCCGGCCGCCAAAGGCAAGGCCAAGGCTGCTGTTTCGGTAGACGAACTGCCGAGCGTCGAGGCCAAGAACAAAGAGCGCGATGCGCTGGCCCGTGCGATGGAAGAGTTCCTCGCCAAAGGCGGTAAAGTGCAGGAAGTCGAGGCCAACGTGGTGGCAGATCCACCGAAGAAGCCGGATAACAAGTACGGCAGTCGGCCTATCTGAGGCCGGTTACTTGCTTGCTGAAAAAGCCCGCCGTCGCTGCGGGCTTTTTCATGCCTGGAGCAAACTCCAGCAGGCTCCCACCTTGGATTTCCAGTGGTATCGCAGCTGCGTTATTTCCAGCTGTGGAGCAGCTCCGGTAGCTCGGTCAGGCTGCGAATCTGCGCATCCGGCAATGCCTCACCTTCCCAAACCTTGCCGGTCGGGTTGAACCACACGGCTCGCAACCCCGCCTGCTGCGCCCCGGCGATGTCATCGCCAGGGTGATCGCCAATATGCACCGCCGCACTGGCATCCACCCCGCCCCGCTGCAACGCCTCTTGAAACAAGCGCGCATCCGGCTTGGCGATGCCGATATCCTCGGCCCTCAGGGCAAAGTGGAAGTAATCCGCCAGGCCTACGCGCTGCACATCGGCATTGCCATTGGTGATCACCCCCAGCAGAAAGTGCTGGCGCAGGGCTTGTAGCATCGGCTCGGCTTCGGGGAAGACGGTGAGCTGGTGCCGCGCATGAATGAACGCTTCAAAACACACATCGGCCATCTCCGTGGCTTGCGGCTGTGGATAACCGGCCTCTTCAAAGGCGTGCATCAGCACCCGCTGGCGCAGCACACTGATCCGGTGTTTGAGCTCGGGATGACGTTGCAGCACCTGCTGGCGCAGGCTGGCGAAATGCTCCAGGGGCAGGTCGCCGACCTTGGACGCATGGGTCGCCAGCCATTCGCGCATCGACGCTTCGGCGCTGATGATGACGGGGACGTTGTCCCACAGGGTGTCGTCCAGGTCGAAGGTGATTAGCTTGATGCTCATGAGTCGCCGCCTTTAACGCGTTTGGCCCTGGGATGGGCGCTGTCGTACACCGTCGCCAGGTGCTGGAAGTCCAGGTGGGTGTAGATCTGGGTGGTCTTGATATCCGAGTGGCCGAGCAGTTCCTGCACGGCGCGCAAGTCTTGTGACGATTCCAGCAGGTGGCTGGCAAAGGAGTGCCGGAGCATGTGCGGATGCAGGTTCTGCCCCAGCTCCCGCTCGCCGGCGGCCTTGACCCGCAACTGAATGGCCCGTGGCCCGAGGCGTCGGCCTTGCTGGCTGACAAACACCGCGTCGTCCGGCGGATTGCTCAGGGCTCGCAGGGGCAGCCACACCAGCAGGGCGTCGCGGGCCTTTTTGCCGATGGGCAGCACGCGGGTCTTGCTGCCTTTGCCGTGCACTTGCACCAGGCCGTCGGCCAGGTCCAGTTGCTCGAGGTTGAGGCTGGTCAGCTCCGACAGGCGCAGGCCCGAGGAATAGAACAGCTCCAGGATCGCCTGGTCGCGGTGCGCCAGGAAGTCATCTTCGACCGCGCCATCGAGCAATTGCAGGGTGCGGTCGGCATCCAGGGTCTTGGGCAGGCGGCGCTCACCCTTGGGCGGCGCCAGGCCGTTGGCCGGGTCGTGATCGCACAGGCCTTCGCGGTTGAGGTAGTGATACAGACCACGTACCGCCGACAGCAGGCGCGCCAGGCTGCGGGAGGATTGGCCTTGCTGGTGCAGGCGTGCAATCAGGCTGCGCAGGCCCTGGATATCAAGGGCCTTCCAGCTGCTGATCTGGTGTTTCTGGCAGAACGCCAGGACCTTGTTCAAGTCCCGTCGGTAGGCTTCCAGCGTATGGGGAGACACCTGGCGCTCGCTGCGCAGGTGAGCGCAGTAGGCGTCCAGTTGCCGTTCCATGGCTAGCGCACCGCGCGCAGGGCAGTGGTAAAGCGCGGCAGGCTGCGGCTCAACACTTCGGCAATGTAGGTCAAAAACAGCGTGCCTACCGTGCTCTTGTAGTGCTGCGGGTCACGGCTGGCAATGGCCAGGACGCCATGCAGGCCTTGATGGTTGAGGGCGACCACGGCAGTCGAGCCGATCTGCACGCGCTGGTCCTCGCCAAACAGGAAGTCCAGCTCATGCTCGCGCAGGGTGCCGCTGATGGTCTTGCCTTCCGACAACAGGCCGCCAATGGCGGTCTGCGCTTCGCTGCCCTTGACCCAGCGCCCGACCGGCATCGGGTTGTCACTGAACAGGATCAGGCTGACAAACGGCACCTGGAAGTCCTGGCGCAGGCTGTCTTCGACGGCAATGGTCAGGTCTTCCAGGCTGGCGGCATCCAGCAGTGCCAGGATCAGGCGGCGGGTCTTGTCGAACAGGCGGTCGTTGTCGCGGGCCACGTCCATCAACTGTGAGAGCCGATGGCGCATTTCGATATTGCGCTCGCGCAGGATCTTCATCTGCCGCTCCACCAGCGACACGGTATCGCCGCGCTGGTGAGGGATGCGCAGGGCCGGCAGCAGTTCGTCGTGTTCGACGAAGAAGTCCGGGTTAGCCTCCAGGTAAGCGGCGACGGCCGCTGCCTCCAGGCTTTCGCAAGGGGATCCTTCGGGCTGCTTGGCGGGTGCCTGGGGCTTATCGGTCATTGGCGAGTCGCTCTCATAGACGGACCTGTCCTTCGTATACACGGGATGCCGGGCCGGTCATCTTCACCGGTTGGCCTGGGCCTGCCCATTCGATGGACAGGCGTCCGCCGGGCAGGTCGATCAACAGGGGCGAATCCATCCAGCCCTGGCTGATCGCAGCCACGGCGGCGGCGCAAGCGCCGGTGCCACAAGCCTGGGTTTCCCCGGCGCCGCGTTCCCACACGCGCAATTGCGCGCGGGAGCGGTCGATGACCTGCAGGAAGCCGACGTTGACCCGCGCCGGAAAGCGCGGGTGATGTTCGATCTTCGGTCCCAGTTCATGCACCGGCGCATTGTTGATGTCGTTGACCCGTAGCACCGCATGGGGGTTGCCCATGGACACAGCGGCCACCTCGACCACAGTGCCGTCGACATCCAGTGGATAACTCAAGGCCTGGGCTTCAGCCTGGAACGGAATATCGGCCGGCACCAGGCGCGGGGCGCCCATGTCGACGCTGATCTGGCCGTCGCTGCGGATATCCAGCTCGATAATGCCGCTTTTGGTCTCGACGCGAATCTGCCGTTTGGCGGTCAGGCGCTTGTCCAGCACGAACCGGGCGAAGCAGCGCGCACCGTTGCCGCACTGTTCCACTTCGGAACCGTCGGAGTTGAAGATCCGGTAACGGAAATCCACCTCCGGATTGCTTGGCGCCTCGACGATCAGCAGCTGATCGAAGCCGATGCCGGTATGGCGGTCGCCCCACAGCTTGGCGTGCTTGGGCAGGATATGCGCGTGCTGGCTGACCAGGTCAAGGACCATAAAGTCATTGCCCAGGCCGTGCATCTTGGTAAAACGCAGCAGCATGGCTTACTCCGGCAGCAGGCTTTCGCCAGCAAACAACTCGGCTACCGTCTCGCGGCGACGCACTTCAAACGCTTGATCACCGTCCACCAACACTTCGGCGGTACGCCCGCGGGTGTTGTAGTTGGAGCTCATGACAAACCCGTAGGCACCGGCCGAATGCACGGCCAGCAGATCGCCTTCTGCCAGGGCCAGTTCACGGTCCTTGGCCAGGAAGTCGCTGGTTTCACAAATCGGGCCGACGATGTCATAGGCGCGCGGGGCGCTGTCGCGCGGGCGCACGGCGCTGACATCCATCCAGGCCTGGTACAGCGCCGGGCGGATCAGGTCGTTCATCGCCGCATCGACGATGGCGAAATCCTTGTGTTCGGTGTGCTTGAGGTACTCGACCTGGGTCAGCAGTACGCCTGCATTGGCAACGATGTAGCGGCCCGGCTCGAATATCAGCTTCAGGTCGCGGCCTTCGGTGCGCTCGCGTACGGCCTTGACGTAGTCGGCCACCAGCGGCGGCTCTTCGTCGCGATAACGCACGCCCACGCCACCGCCCAGATCAATGTGGTGCAGGTAGATGCCGCACTCGCCGAGGCGGTCGATCAGCGCCAGTAGGCGGTCGAGGGCATCGAGGAAGGGGGGCAGGCTGGTCAGTTGCGAACCGATATGGCAGTCCACACCCCGTACTTCCAGGTTTGGCAGTTGGGCGGCGCGGATATACACGTCTTCGGCGTCGGCAATCGCGATGCCGAACTTGTTCTCTTTGAGACCGGTGGAAATGTACGGGTGGGTACCGGCATCGACATCCGGGTTGACGCGCAGGGAGATCGGCGCACGCACGCCCATCTCGGCGGCCACCACTTGCAGGCGCTCCAGCTCGTCGGTGGACTCGACGTTGAAGCAATGCACGCCGATTTCCAGGGCGCGGCGCATGTCTTCGCGGGTCTTGCCGACACCGGAGAACACGATTTTGTCAGCCTTGCCGCCTGCGGCCAGTACACGCTCCAGCTCGCCACGGGACACGATGTCAAAACCAGCGCCCAGGCGCGCCAGGACATTGAGTACACCCAGGTTGGAGTTGGCTTTTACTGCATAGCACACCAGGCTTGGCGTGCCCTCCAGTGCATCGGCAAAGGTGCGGTACTGCGCTTCGATATGCGCTCGCGAGTACACATAGGTCGGGGTGCCGAAGCGTTCGGCAATCGCGGACAGCGCCACGCCTTCCGCGAACAGCTCGCCGTTCCGGTAGTTAAAAGCGTCCATGAAATTCCCTTAGTAGGTGTCGTGCTTGTGCGCTTTGGATTGCGACGTTTGCGCCTGTTCATTCGGGTCTTTGCTGTCATCGGGCAGGTACAACGGGCCTTTTTGACCACAGGCACTGACGAGGCAAGCGACCGCGACGAGCGCAGCAAGGGAAGAGATCAGGCGCTTCATGGCTAAATCCTTGAATATGCATTAATTGCGCCCGAGTATACCGACCACCCGCCAGCTTGCCTATGTGCCGGGACACCCGTCCGGCGGGGCTTTGCCGAGTATGTCGTGAAGTGACCTACATTAATTTGGGATATTTCTCGCGGCTGATGGGAACGAAATCGGTATTCTTTGCAATCATGATGGCGCCTCCGTATCGTGCGGCGCTTGAGCGTGAGTAGACACTTTTTGAGGTTCCCACCATGAGTTTGACCGAAGCCCGCTTTCACGACCTGGTCGATGCGACCCAGCAAGCGCTGGAGGATATTTTCGACGAGAGTGGCCTGGATGTGGATCTGGAAAATTCTGCCGGCGTGCTGACCGTCAAGTTCGAGAACGGTAGCCAATTGATCTTCAGCCGCCAGGAGCCGCTGCGTCAGTTGTGGCTGGCGGCACGTTCCGGAGGTTTTCACTTCGACTATGACGAAGAAGAAAAACGCTGGTCCCACGACACCAGCGATGAGCTGCTGAGCGAAATGCTTGCACGCATCACTCAGGAACAGGCCGGCGTCGAGCTGGATTTCGACGAGATTTGATCGTGACCCAGCCCACACCCGCCCGTCCGCCCAAGCCGCTGTTCAGCAATGTCAGCCCGGCAGTGCCGTCACCTTGTATCAGTTTGTGTCGGCTGGATGAGCAGAAAGTCTGCCTTGGCTGCTTCCGACACGTGGAAGACATCCGGGAATGGCGTTCCGCCGATGATCAGCGGCGCCGCGTGATCGTCGCACAGGCCGAGCAACGCAAGGCCGGTGCCTGACCTTCAGACCAGCCCATCTTGTTTATTTGGTGTGCTGTGGTAGTGTCCGGGTACACCTCAACTCATCGAGGTCCGTGAGAACCCCGCCGTTTATTGGCGGGGTTTTGCTTTTTTGTGCAGAAAAAAAGGAGTCTGCCGCAATCATGACTGCACCTTCCATCATCCTCACCCGTCTCGATGTGCAACGTCTTGAGCAACTGATCGACCGTATGGACGATAAACTGCCAGGCGTCATCGCCCTGCAAGCCGAACTTGACCGCGCTGAAGACGTGGTTGGTCACGATGAAGTGCCTGCCGGTGTCGTGACCATGAACTCTAGCGTGCATTGCCGCGAGCAAAGCAGCGGCAAGGACTATCACCTGACCCTGGTCTACCCCAAGGACGCGAATGCCGACGAAGGCAAGATCTCGATCCTCGCCCCGGTGGGCAGTGCGCTGCTGGGCCTGCAGGTTGGCCAGCACATCGACTGGCCCGCTCCAGGTGGCAAGACCCTCAAGCTTGAGCTGCTGAGTGTCGAAGGCCAGCCTAAAGACGGCGGCGCGTTCACGCTCTAGACCTGATTCAAGGCCTGGTTGAGCGCCTGCTCCAACTCGGCCTTGTAGCGCAGGTAGAGATTGCTTGGGCTTTGAACATCACCGAGTAGCCCGGACAGGTCCAGGTCGGTGATGTAGCAACGATAGCGCTCGGTTTCCCGACGCTGCCCGACGATCTCCTGGGCGACCACTGCAAACAGCTGGTCGCCAAATTCCAGTTCACAAAACTCCCGCTGATTGCAGTACAGGGTAATCCCTACCTGGCCTGGCGCGCCCTTGCCGATAATCGCCTGCACGTCGTAGAACGGTTTGTTGGCCGGGACCTGGGGTGCCGGTCGTGGCTCGACCCGACGGGCCCGACCGCTTGCCGATGGCAACAGCTGGTAGTACAGCGTTTGCACGGCCCCCAGTGGCTGCTGCGGGTCCAGCGGTGAGAGCGCGTCCCGACGATAGATGACCGACTGCAGGAAGCGCTGCAAAGGGGCGAGCAAGCTTTGCTCATCATGAAACGGCAGGCGCTGTTGCCAGAGGGCGTTGAATTCGTCGAGCACGTACAGCTCGGCGAAACCGTCATTGATGCGGTAGAACACCTGCACACAATCCGCCTGGCCCATCGGTAGCAGCGCTGCCAGATCATGGTCTTCCAGGGCCATGGCATCCAGGTGCAACGGGCTGTAGCTGGCCAGTTCTTCACAGAGGTATTCCACCAGCGCCTGCTGGTTGGCCAGGGACACATGATTGGCCTGCCCCGGCGCCAGTTCCATGACGTGATAGTGCTGCTGCACCTGGATCAGATAGCGGTGGTTGAGCTGGCTGAGCATCAGGTTTTGCGCGGTATCGAAAATCTCTTCCACACGCTGGGCAATGAACTGCGCACGGTTATGGCAGAAACAGCGCACCCGCAGCCGTGGCAGTTGGTCGTGTGGTAACTGATTCAGGTAATCGCGCAGGCAATCGAGCAGGGCGTGGGGGCCCTCGTAACGGCTGACCATTACCTCGTTCCAGCTGTTGAGTGTCACCTGGTCCAGGGTCAACACCAGGTTTTCCCTGACGCCGGCGTAACTCAGGGAGTCGGTGCGCTCGGTGGTCATCAGGATATTCAAGTCACGGTGGTGCTTGAGCGGGTCGACGCCGACGTTGACCAGCAACAGCACCTCCTCGGGTATCGCCGTACGCAGCAGGCGTTCCTCATCCACCGTGGCCAGGGGCAGGGCGACGGTCTGTTGCAGGCTGCCCAGCAGATTGAACAGCTCGAATTCGCTCAAATCGCTGGTGCCCGGATGCAGGGCCAGGCGCGTGCTGCTGTCGATCACGCCGTTGCGATGGCACCAGGTGAGCATCTCCAGCAGGTCGCGGCTGCGTTTGATCGGCGCAAAGTGCTCCCATTCCAGGGCCGTCAGGCTGCCGTTGTACAGGCCCCAATGGTACTGGCCCGGCTCCTTGCGATTGGGCGAGTGGACCAGGGTGAGGGTGTCTTCGGCCAGGTCCGGGGCAATCCCCGGGTTGATGAACTCGACCTTGCCGGCCTTGCGTTCAAAGGCGGCGTACAGGCGTCGACCCAGCACATTGAGGTCGCGCTTGTTGATCAGGCTCACGGTCTGTTCGGTGCGGGCGAATTGGGTCAGGAAGCGATAGCTGTAATTGAGCTCATTGACCAGGGCGCGGCGTTCGGACGCGACCTGTCGCACTTTCCACTGGCTGCGGCTGTCGAGCAGGGCCAGTTGCCGCTGGTCCCAGCCCCATTCATGGGCCAGGCGCTCCAGCAGCGCACGTTGCCAGCCGGTGGCGCGCTGGCCGGTGGTGAGCTTGCGGTTGACCTTCAGGTACAGGCTGCGCCGCACCAGTTCCAGGCGCTCGGGTTCGTTGCGCCCGCGCAGGTATTCCTCGATGCGACGGTAGACCACGATATACGGGTCCAGCTCATCCAGGTCCAGTTGGTTGGCGAACACCGCACGTTTGAAACGCAGGCTCAGGCACTGCACCTTGGGGTGCTCGCTGGCATACACCTCGGTGAGCAACAGCTTGAGCACCGACTTGTAGGGTGACTCGATACCCTTGAACAACTGCCACAGGCCGGCGCCGATAAATTCTCCCGGCGGGATATGGGCCAGGTGCCCGAGGTCGAGGGTTTCGTCGGCGCGGATAAAACGTTTGGAAATCAGCGCGTGGGTAAATTCGGCGTAGCGCGCTTCTTCGTAGACTGGCACCAGCCACCAGATTGGCGTGCGCCCGGCCAGCCAGATGGCGGTGCGGTAGAACTCATCGAGCAACAGATAGTGCTGGCTGGTGCCGCAGTCATCTGAGCTGAGCTGGGTATCGCGACCGCCCTGAGCAAAACGGCTGGGTTCGATCAGGAAAAAATGCGCCTCGGCGCCCATGCTCAGGGCCCAGGCCTCCAGCAACTGGCACTTTTTGCGCAATTCGACGAGCTCGGCCTCGTTTACCTCGGCGGCGTGGCAGACCCACACGTCCATATCACTCTGGTCGGCCTGGGCCAGTGTGCCAAGGCTGCCCATCAGGAACAGACCGTGGATCGGGGTGGGCGGGTTGCCGTGGCGTGGCTTGTAGGAAAACGAGCGGGTCAGGCGCTGGGCTTCGGCCAGGACCTGGGCATCCGGTTCAAAATTCGACAAACCGGCCGGCGTGCTGCCCGAGACATAACCAGGCAACAAGGGGTGATTGACATGGAAAAACAGCGGCAGCAGTGCCAGCACGCTTTGCTGGCGCGGCGTCAGGCCTTCGACAGCCCGGGCCATGCGGCCGGCATTGAGGGTGAGGAAACGCGAGCGCAGTTGGGCCAGTACCTTGCGGTCAATGCCTTCATCCAAGTCAGGGCGGATTTCATGGGTACTGGTCATGTCGAACTCAACGGCTCGCAGGCCCGGCGTGGGCGGCCGTGTAGGAGTTTACAGACAGAATCGTAGGAGGTTTAAGGGGAATTTGTTTTTGGCGCCAGAATTTTATCGTCGGCGCAGAAGTGCCCGCGGAATCCGTGAACAGAGGATTCCGTGGGCGATACGGTGGGTCAGGCGGCTTCTTTGGTGGTAGCGGTGGTCAGGATCGTCAGCAGTGTTTGCGCTTGTTCTGCTGCGTCGCGGCCCAGACTGGTCAGGTAGCCGCCATCTGGCTGGTCGATCAGTTTTTTCTCGAACAGGCGTTTGGCCGCAGCAATGGCAGTGGGAGCAGCGGTCTGATGGACTTTCAGACCTTCCTGGGAACTGCCCAGGTTGAAAAGTGCAAGGATTTCCAGTTCGGCAACCAACTCAGGGGTATACGACATAAGGACTCCAGACGTTCTAGGAATTGTCAGACGCTAGCAGCCCCTAAGGTGAACGTACTTGGGCGAACTGTCCAGTCTGGAGGAGCGAGCTTGCTCGCGAAAAGCGTTAACGTTGACCCGGGGCAGTTGGAGAAACGCGGCGCGCTCAGGTTTTTCGCGAGCAAGGGCAGGGTTACTGGTTTTCCGGCGGCAGCTCTGGCAGGGCGCGCAGGGCGGTTTCATACCAGTCGGTGTTGAACGGCCGGTCTTCTTCCAGCATCGCGTCGATTTCCACGGCCAGCACGTGAGCCATCAGGTTCAGGATGTCTTCGCGCTCGTAGCCCACCAGGGTCAGCTTGTTGAATGTGGCCTTGGCCGCCGGCGGGTTATCGCTTTCGATCTGGTTTTCGATCGCTTGGGTCAAGGTGGATTCGGCGAACTCTTCGTCGTCGTTGTCGATATCGGTTGGCTCGCTCATGGCTGCCTCCTGTCAGGAAAGGGCGCCAGTCTACCTCCATTCAGCCCGGTGATGCTGCTGGTCAGGTGGCGCGTCACGTTCTATAACCTAACCAGCCAACCCCTGCACGGCCTGGAGGCTTTGTGATGCTCAAGCTCTACGGATTTTCGGTCAGTAACTACTACAACATGGTCAAGCTGGCGCTCCTGGAAAAGGGCCTGCCCTTCGAGGAAGTGGCGTTTTATGCCGGGCAAACCCCTGAAGCCCTGGCGGTGAGCCCGCGCGGCAAGGTGCCGGTGCTGAAGGTGGAAAACGGCTTTATCAACGAAACCAGCGTGATTCTCGAGTACCTCGAACAGACGCAATCGGGCCCGGCCCTGCTGCCAGGCGATGCGTTCCAGCGTGCCCAGGTGTTGGCGTTGTGCAGGGAAATCGAGTTGTACATCGAACTGCCGGCCCGGGCTTGCTATGGCGAGGCGTTCTTTGGCATGCCGGTACCGCAGGCGATCAAGGACAAGGCCAAGGCCGAGTTGCTGTTAGGGGTTGCTTCGCTGGGGCGGCACGGCAAGTTTGCGCCGTATGTGGCAGGGGAGCGTTTTACGCTTGCTGATGTGTACTTCATGTACAGCGTGGACTTGGCGTGCGCGGTTGGTGGGAAGCTGTTCGGCCTGGATCTGCTGGCTGAGTTGCCGAAGGCCAAGGCTTTGCTGAAGACGCTGCAAGACCTGCCCAACGCCCAGCGAGTGGCGGCGGACAAGGACGCGGCGATGCCGGCCTTTATGGCGATGGTCGCGGCGAAGAAGTAATAAATGTGGGAGCTGGGCTTGCCCGCGATGCAGGCACCTCGGTGTGTCAGTGACACTAAGGTGATGCTATCGCAGGCAAGCCAGCTCCCACACAAGCCAGCTCCCACAGTTGACCGAGGTGATTGAAGGCCACGGTCAAAGGTGGGAGCTGGCTTGCCTGCGATGCTTTTAGCGGCTGGCGAGCAGGGCCTGGCCGCGCACCACGGCTGCCTTGACCTGGGCTGGAGCCGTGCCGCCGATATGGTTGCGAGCATTGACCGAGCCTTCCAGGGTCAGTACCGCAAACACGTCTTGCTCGATCTGGTCGCTGAACTGGCGTAGCTCTTCCAGGCTCATTTCCGCCAGATCCTTGCCAGTATCCACGCCGTATTTCACCGCATGGCCAACGATTTCATGGCAGTCACGGAATGGCAGGCCACGGCGCACCAGGTAGTCCGCCAGGTCCGTGGCGGTAGAGAAACCGCGCAGGGCCGCCTCGCGCATGATGGCGTGCTTGGGCTTGATCGCCGGGATCATGTCGGCAAACGCGCGCAGCGAGTCGCGCAGGGTGTCGGCGGCGTCGAACAGCGGTTCCTTGTCTTCCTGGTTGTCCTTGTTGTAGGCCAGAGGCTGGCCTTTCATCAGGGTCAGCAGGCCCATCAGTGCGCCGAATACACGGCCGCTCTTACCCCGCACCAGCTCTGGCACGTCGGGGTTTTTCTTTTGCGGCATGATCGAACTACCGGTGCAGAAACGATCTGGCAAGTCGATGAACTGGAACTGCGCGCTGGTCCACAGCACCAGCTCTTCGGAGAATCGCGACAAGTGCATCATCGCGATGCTGGCGGCGGCGCAGAACTCGATGGCGAAGTCGCGATCCGATACGCCGTCCAGGGAGTTGCCGCCCACGGCGTCGAAACCCAGCAGTTGCGCGGTGTATTCGCGGTCGATCGGGTAGGTGGTGCCGGCCAGCGCGGCGCTGCCCAGGGGCATGCGGTTGGCGCGTTTGCGGCAATCGACCAGGCGCTCGTAGTCGCGGCTGAGCATTTCGAACCAGGCCAGCAGATGGTGGCCAAAGGTCACAGGCTGCGCGGTTTGCAGGTGGGTGAAGCCGGGCATGATGGTGTCCGATTCACGCTCTGCCTGCTCCAACAGACCTGTTTGCAGGCGGGTGATTTCGGCCAGGATCAAGTCGATTTCATCGCGCAGCCACAGGCGGATATCGGTGGCCACCTGATCGTTGCGGCTACGCCCGGTGTGCAGTTTTTTGCCGGTCACGCCGATGCGGTCGGTCAGGCGCGCCTCGATATTCATGTGCACGTCTTCAAGGTCCACGCGCCAGTCGAAGGTACCGGCCTCGATTTCGCCACGGATCGTGGTCAGGCCGTCAATGATGCTGTCGCGCTCGGCATCGGTCAGCACGCCGACCTTGGCCAGCATGGTGGCGTGGGCGATGGAGCCCATGATGTCGTGGCGATAGAGGCGCTGGTCGAAATTGACGGAGGCGGTGAAGCGCGCGACGAAGGCGTCGACGGGCTCACTGAAGCGGCCGCCCCAGGACTGGTTGGTCTTGTCGGTGCTCATGGATTCGCTCGTGATCTGCTTAAAAGAGGCATGAAAGTGTGCCGCCGATAATAACAGGGTTGCTGATGGAGGCGTTGATACGCCGCGTCGGCATTTTTATTTGTTTGCTGGATGGCAAAGTGCCTTGCCGTCTGCCGCGTCCGGGATGAGACTGGAGGTGGGAGTGACGCGGGGGTTTAACCCGGCCGGTTCCTGAGGTAAACAAAGGATGTTTATTGAAACGATATTTGACGATTGAGCAATGTCGTCTTCATGAGCGTCTACAGTTGCACTGACAGGGGTGCACTGCACCAATGCCAGGCAATGAGGTCGAACTCCAGGCTAACCTTAAAGTAGAGGGGGTGTTCATATTGTGTATCAGCAAACCCTATGACGATGCCCTGCGGTATCGGGTTATGGGCGGTATTGAACAGGTCCGGGTAAATATTGGTGTCGCTCTCGGGGCACTTTTTGCCGCTCGCGCTAGTCTTAGCGTGGATCGCCGTGACGGAAGTCACCGCACCTGTCTACGCTATCCTTGTGCGAGACTCACGCAGGAATCCAGCGCAATATGAATGTCCTGATCGTTGATGACGAACCCCAAGCCCGCGAGCGACTGAGCCGTATGGTCAGTGAGCTTGAGGGATACAGTGTCCTTGAACCCAGCGCTTGCAGTGGCGACGAGGCATTGGCCTTGATCGAAAGCCTGAAGCCGGATGTGGTGCTGCTCGATATCGCCATGCCGGGCCTTGATGGCCTGCAGGTAGCTGCCCGCTTGAGCGAGCGCGAGTCGCCGCCGGCATTGGTACTTTGTGCCAGTGAAGAGGAGTTTCCCTCCCAGGCCCTGGAGGCCAGCGGTGTCAGCTTCCTGGTCAAGCCAGTGGCTGCCGATGCGGTACTCAAGGCCTTGAAGAAGGCTGAGCGACCCAATCGCGCCCAACTCGGCGCCTTGACCCAGCCCGCAGCGCAAAGTGGCAACGGCCCGCGTAGCCATATCAGCGCGCGGACCCGCAAGGGCATCGAGCTGATTCCCGTGGACCAGGTGATTTATTTTATCGCCGACCACAAGTACGTGACCTTGCGCCACGAGGTCGGCGAAGTGCTGCTCGATGAGCCGCTCAAGGCCCTGGAAGACGAATTTGGCGAGCGCTTTGTGCGCATCCATCGCAATGCGCTGGTGGCCCGCGAGCGTATCGAGCGCCTGCAACGCACGCCCCTGGGGCATTTCCAGTTGTTCCTCAAAGGGCTCAACGGCGATGCGTTGATCGTCAGCCGACGCCATGTCGCAGGCGTGCGCAAAATGATGCAGCAGCTTTAGCCCGAGGGCTTGAGCGACCTGCATGCCCCGAATCCCGGAGTGACGCGGCCAGGGAGGCCCCGCACTTGCTGATTCAAATCAAGGCGGTTCTGCCTGAGCTGTTATTATCTGCCGTATCTATTCAGTACGGATTGATCCATGTCCTCTCGCGAAATCCGCATCGCCACCCGTAAAAGTGCCCTGGCCTTGTGGCAGGCCGAATACGTCAAAGCCCGCCTTGAGCAAGCCCATCCGGGCCTTACGGTGTCCCTGGTGCCCATGGTCAGTCGCGGCGACAAGCTGCTCGACTCGCCACTGTCGAAAATCGGCGGCAAGGGGCTGTTCGTCAAGGAGCTGGAAACCGCGCTCTTGGAGAATGAAGCCGACATCGCCGTGCACTCGATGAAAGACGTACCGATGGACTTTCCCGAAGGCCTGGGCCTGTATTGCATCTGCGAGCGTGAAGACCCGCGCGATGCCTTCGTGTCCAACACCTACGCCTCCCTTGATGAGTTGCCCCTGGGCAGCATCGTCGGCACATCCAGTCTGCGTCGCCAGGCCCAGTTGCTGACCCGTCGCCCGGACCTGCAGATCCGCTTCCTGCGGGGCAACGTCAATACCCGCCTGGCCAAGCTGGATGCCGGCGAGTACGACGCGATCATCCTGGCGGCGGCCGGCCTGATTCGCCTGGGCTTTGAAGACCGCATCACGTCGGCCATCAGTGTCGAAGACAGCTTGCCGGCCGGTGGGCAGGGGGCCGTCGGTATCGAATGCCGTACCGCAGACCGTGAAATCCAGGCGCTGCTCAAGCCTCTCGATCATCAGCAAACCGAAATTCGCGTCACCGCCGAACGCGCCCTGAACAAGCACCTCAACGGTGGCTGCCAGGTACCGATCGCCTGTTACGCGGTTCTTGAGGGTGACAACCTCTGGCTGCGCGGCCTGGTGGGCGATCCCGACGGTGGTTTACTGCTCACCGCTGAAATCCGCGGGCCACAAGCCGAGGCCGCCAGCCTGGGTGTGAAGGTTGCCGAAGAATTGCTGGCCAAAGGCGCCGGCGCCATTCTGCAAAAAGTCTATGGCGAGGCCGGTCCGCAGTGACCGGTTGGCGTGTGCTGCTGACGCGGCCTGCCGAGGAATCGGCAGCCCTGGCGGCCTCGTTGTCCGAAGCCGGTATCTTCAGCAGCTGCCTGCCGTTGCTGGAAACCGAACCCTTGCCCATCACTCCTGAGCACCAGGCGGTTTTCCAGGGCCTGGATCGCTACTGCGCGGTGATCGTGGTAAGCAAGCCGGCCGCGCGCGTGGCGCTGCAATTGCTCGATCAGTACGCGCCAGCGGTGCCGGCGTTGCCGTGGTTCAGCGTCGGCGCAGCAACGGCCCAGGTTCTGGCTGACCAAGGCCTGGATGTGAGCTACCCCGAGGTTGGAGATGACAGCGAAGCCTTGCTTGAAGTGCCCAGGTTGCGCGAGGCTGTCGCCATTGCCGATGCCCGGGTATTGATCCTGCGCGGGCAGGGTGGGCGAGAGTTGCTGGCTGAGCGTTTACGCGGCCAAGGTGCTAGTGTCGATTATCTGGAGTTGTATCGTCGGTTTCTGCCGGCCTACGACCCGGATGTGCTCGCCCAGCGCATTGCTGTGGAACGCTTGAACGGCCTGGTGGTCAGCAGTGGGCAGGGTTTTTTGCATTTGCAAAGCCTTGCCGGCGCCCATTGGCCACGCGTGGCACAGTTGCCGTTGTTCGTGCCCAGCCCACGCGTCGCCGAAATGGCGCGGGCGGCGGGCGCGGAAAAAGTTGTGGATTGCCGCGGTGCCAGTGCCGCGGCTTTGCTAGTGGCGTTACGGAGCCAGCCCGTTCCCACTCTCTAATAACGCAAAGGATGGACACGTGAGCGAAACAGCCTTGCCTAAAGATGAAGCTCAGCCCGCGCTTGATGCGCCTGTTGAGACCCCGGTCACTGCGCCGCGCCGTGGCAACGGCCTGGCGGTCTTCGCCTTGCTGCTCGGTGCCGCCGGTGTTGCGGCCGGCGGCTGGGGGCTCTGGCAGGTCCGGGCCCTGCAAGCGAGCAGTCAGCAACAGTTGGGGCAGGTGCGTACCCTGGATGAACAAGCCCAGGGTATTGAGCAGGCACAACAGCAGTTGGCCGCGCGCCTGGCGCAATTGCCGGGTGCTGATGAGCTGGAAGAACGCCGTCGATTGGTGGCGCAATTGCAGGGCGACCAGCAACGCCTGAATCAGCGTCTGGAAACCGTCCTGGGCGCTAGCCGCAAGGATTGGCGCCTGGCCGAGGCCGAGCATCTGCTGCGTCTGGCCAGCCTGCGCCTGTCGGCCTTGCAGGATATCAACAGTGCCCAGGCGCTGGTGCAGGGCGCCGATGAGATCCTGCGCGAGCAGAGCGATCCCGGTTCCTACGCCGCCCGTGAGCAGTTGGCCAAGAGTTTGGCGGCCTTGCGCAGCGTCGAGCAGCCAGACCGTACCGGGCTGTACCTGCAACTGGCGGCGCTGCGGGACCAGGTGGTGCAACTGGCCGCCGTGTCCCCGGAATATCAGCTGCAAGAGAGCCCACAGGGCCGTCCGAGCACCGACACGGACAGTCGCTGGAGCCAATGGTGGGAACAGATCTCCCGCTACTTCCGGATCGACTTCAACCCCGACGATAACATCCGCCCGCTGCTGGCAGGCCAAGGCTTGAACCAGGTGCGACTGTCCCTGAGCCTGGCGCTGGAGCAGGCGCAATGGGCGGCGCTCAATGGCGAACCGGCGGTGTACGCCCGTGCGTTGGGCGAGGCGCGCAGCGTCTTGCAAGACAACTTCAACCAGGACAACCCGCAAAGCCAGGCCATGCTGGCGCGTATCACCGAGCTTGAGCCCAAGGCCGTCTCGGTGGTGACCCCGGACCTCGCCGCGAGCTTGTCTGCGGTGCAGGCTTACCTTGAACGCCGCCATCTGTCTGCCGATGAAGCCAAGGCTTCCGCCGGTAAGCCGGCGACCCAGGAGTAAAGCCGATGAAGCGTTTCTATGTGATCCTGGTGCTGGCGATTGCCCTCGCCCTGGCGCTGGCGGTAGGCATCTCGAAACACACCGGCTATGTGCTGATCACCTATCCCCATGTGCTGCATTACGAGTCTGGCCTGTGGTCGACCCTGGTGGCGGTGTTTGTCGTCGGCCTGGCGATCTATCTGCTGCGGGTGCTGCTGGGGCTGGTGACAACCTCCGGTGGCGTGGTCAATCCCTGGTCGCGCCGCAATCGCAGCCGACGGGTGCAGGTCGCCATCGAGCAAGGGCAGATGGACCTGGCGGAAGGCCGCTGGGCCAGCGCCGAGCGACACCTGCACCGTGCTGCAGAAGCCGAGCGCCAGCCGCTGCTGTATTACCTTGGCGCGGCCCGGGCCGCCAACGAGCAGGGGCGTTATGAAGAGTCCGACGGCTTGCTGGAGCGCGCCCTGGAGCGTCAGCCCCAGGCCGAATTGGCCATCGCCTTGAGCCACGCGCAGTTGCAGATGGACCGTGGCGACACCGACGCCGCCCTGGTGACGCTGCAGGCCATGCATGAACGCCATCCGCACAACGCCCAGGTATTGCGTCAACTCCAGCGCTTGCACCAGCAGCGCGGTGACTGGTCTTCGGTGATCCGCCTGTTGCCAGAACTGCGCAAGGACAAAGTGCTGCCTGCCGCCGAACTGGCAGATCTGGAGCGCCGGGCCTGGGGTGAAAACCTGAGCCTGGCGGTCCAGCGTGAAGAGCACGGTGAAGCCGGCCTGCAATCCCTTGAGCGGGCCTGGCAGCAATTGACCTCGGCCCAGCGTCAGGAGCCCCAACTGGTGCTGGCCTATGCCGAGCAGTTGCGTCAGCTGGGCGCCGATGCCAAGGCCGAAGAGGCGTTGCGTGTGGCGCTCAAGCGCGGTTATGACAGCCACCTGATCCGGTTGTATGGCCTGTTGCGCGGTAGCGATCCGGCACGCCAGCTGAAATTCGCCGAAGGTTGGCTCAAGGATCATCCGGGGGATGCCAGCCTGTTGCTGACCTTGGGTCGGCTCTGCCTGCAAAACAGTTTGTGGGGCAAGGCGCGGGACTATCTGGAAAGCAGCCTGCAAGTGCAGCGCAACCCCGAGGCCTGCGCCGAGTTGGCGCGGTTGCTGGCGCAGTTGGGTGATACCGAGCGCAGTAATCAGCTGTTCCAGGAAGGCCTTGGGCTGCTGGATAGCCGTCTGCTGGCTTCACCGCTGCCGGTGCCTGCACGGGTTTGACGTAGGATTTTTTGAAGGGTTGGCTGGGAAACATCTGGCAGCCAGCCCTTCAAATCCCCTTGGTTAGGGGCGTTTCAGGGGCTGAGGTGGTTTCCCACACTGAGCCACGCAAAGTTACCTACCTTCTGACGGTATATCCCTGCGATCTCACGGAAGCGTCTGCTCCAGCGCGTATTGAAAGGGGTAAGGTCTTTCCTCTACCGTAACTACCTATCTCTTGCGTTGCGGATAAACAATGTCTTTGGCCCCCTCACGCTCCTTGTTCTTCCTGGCGTTCATGGCCGGTGTGCTGACGTTGGGCGCGTCTTTTTATCTGGAATATGGGGCATTGCTGCGACCTTGTTTCCTGTGCCTGATCCAGCGCAGCCTGCTGGCGGTGTTCACCCTGATTAACCTGATAGCGACGCTCCATGGCCCCAGGCGTGTGGGCATTTACCTGTATTGGGCGGCGAGCATGGGCTGTGCATTGCTCGGCGCAGTGACAGCGGTGCGCCAGGTGCTGTTGCAGAATATCCCGCCTGACCAGATGCCCAACTGCTGGCCAAGCCTGGAATACATGATCGAAAACCTGACGCTGGGGCAAGCCCTGCAACTGGCATTCAAGGGCACCGTCGACTGTGTGGAAATCAACTGGACGTTGTTCGACTTGAGCATCCCGGAATGGAGCCTGCTGTTCTTCATTGCCATGCTCATCCTGGGAGGGACGCAGTTTTCACGCCTGTTGTCCGGTCAGGGTTTGCGGTTTGTGAAGCACTGATTGGGGTTGTTGGCTCGTAGGATGGGATTAAACACTTGTATGAACTTTCTGGTCTGCGTACCTTGAAGCCATAGTCATGCGGGCATAATCTGGCCCGCACGCGTTATTGAAACAGTTTGTTCGATGCGGCGTTGTCCGGTGCCGCTTTATCCTCGAAGTGTTGCGCGGGCAAAAGCGGCACCGCCCATAAGGGAAGAGATCATCATGTTGGAAAGTTGTCAGAATGCTCAGGAACGCTGGGGTGGTGTGCATAAGCTGATCGACAGCTGGTTGAAGGCACGTCACGAATTGGTTCGAGCCTTTGATGCTCTCGGTGAGAAGCCCGAAGCGCTGGCTGAGAACCGTGGATCTCTGCAGGACTTCTGTGGTGTCTTGGTGGATTACGTCTCGGCAGGTCACTTCGGGGTCTATGAGCAATTGACCAAGGAGGCCGAGGCCTTCGACGACCAGCGTGGACTGGACTTGGCCGAGACTATTTACCCGCGCATTGATGTCATCACCGAAAAACTCCTGGCCTTTAACGACCTTTGCGACAAAGGCAAGTGCGTTGCCGAAAAATTCAAAGAGCTGGGCGGCCTGCTCCATGAGCGCTTCGAACTGGAAGACTGCCTGATCGAAGTGCTGCACAACGCCCACAAGGAAGAGCCTGCAACCCAGGCTTGAGCCTCAGCGGCAAGACAAAAAACGGTGCGCATGGCGCACCGTTTTTCGTTGGGTTCAGCTACCGATTGCGAGCAGCTCAATCTCGAAAACCAGTGGCGTGTAAGGCGCGATCAGCTCACCCGCACCGTCTCCGCCATAAGCTTGGGCCGATGGAATGACCAGGCGCCACTTCGCGCCAACAGGCATCTGTTGCAATGCGCTTTGCCAGCCGCTGATCACGCTGTCCAGGCGAAACCATTGGGGCTGGGCACTCTGGTCGAAAATCGTCCCATCGGGCAATCGCCCCACGTACTTCACTTGGACCCTGTCACGGGCGCCCGGCTTTTTCCCGCTGCCGGCGGCCAGCTCTGTGAGCAAGATGCCGTCGGCCAATTCGCGCACGCCGGCCCGGGCTTTTTCCGTGGCCATGAATTGTTGCTCGGCGGCGAGGGCCTTTTCGCTTTGCGGCACTTGGGCCTCGGCGCTGGCCTGCGCTTCGTGCTGGGCAAGAATTTGTGTGATACGTGCGTCATCCAGGGCCAGGGGCTTGCCTTGATAGGCCTGTTTGAGACCTTCGAGCAAGGCCTGGATCTGCAAGTCGGGGACTTCCTGGCGCAGGCGTTCGCCTAGGCTGGCGCCCAGGCTGTAGGCCAGATCGTGGCTGTCTTTGGACGCCGTCGGCTCACTTGCGTTGGCCACTGAAAGCGACAAACCCAGGATGAAAAAAAGGTAACGCGACATGGGTGTTCTCCAGCCGAAAGTGCGGTGGATTATGCCAGTGTGGATGGGCAAAAACCGGAGCGGTTTTTCGTTATATCAATAAGAATTTTTGTGCGGTGCAACGCAACGCATTCGATACTGTCAACATGCCCTAGCGGCGGTAAGAGCAGAGGGCTAGTATGAGCCGCACCCACGTCAGCCAGGAGGTAAACCATGTCGGCCAAACAGAAGCCTGTTAATACCCCGTTGCACTTGCTCCAACAACTCTCGGGCAGCCTGCTCGAACATTTGGAAAGTGCTTGCTCCCAAGCCTTGGCTGATGCAGAGAAATTGCTCGCCAAGCTGGAAAAACAACGCGGCAAGGCTCAAGAAAAACTGCACAAATCCCGCACTAAACTGCAAGACGCCGCGACCGCCGGCAAAGCCAAGGCGCAAACCAAAGCCAAGGGCGCCGTCAAAGAACTTGAGGACTTGCTCGATGCCCTCAAGGATCGTCAATCCGAAACCCGCACCTACATCCTTCAACTCAAGCGAGATGCCCAAGAGAGCCTGAAACTGGCGCAGGGCGTGGGTCGTGTGAAAGAAGCTGTGGCCAAAGTGTTGAGCACTCGTACACCAGCCAAGGCAGTTGCGGCCAAGGCGCCGGCCAAAGTTGCGGCCAAGCCTGCTGCTAAAAAAGCGCCTGCTAAAGCTGCTGCTGCGAAACCAGCCGCCAAGCCAGTTGCTAAAACTGCTGCTGCAAAACCAGCCGCCAAGCCTGCTGCTAAAACTGCTGCTGCAAAACCAGCCGCCAAGCCTGCTGCTAAAACTGCTGCTGCAAAACCAGCCGCCAAGCCTGCTGCTAAAACTGCTGCTGCAAAACCAGCCGCCAAGCCAGCTGCTAAAACTGCTGCTGCAAAACCAGCTGCCAAGCCAGCTGCTAAAACTGCTGCTGCGAAACCAGCCGCCAAGCCTGCTGCTAAAACTGCTGCTGCAAAACCAGCCGCCAAGCCAGCTGCTAAAACTGCTGCTGCAAAACCAGCCGCCAAGCCAGCTGCTAAAGCTGCTGCTGCGAAACCAGCCGCCAAGCCAGCTGCTAAAGCTGCTGCTGCGAAACCAGCCGCCAAGCCAGCTGCTAAAACTGCTGTTGCAAAGCCAGCGGCCAAGCCAGCTGCCAAACCTGCTGCTGCGAAACCAGCGGCCAAGCCGGCTGCCAAACCTGCTGCTGCGAAACCAGTGGCCAAGCCGGCTGCCAAACCCGCGCCAGCTCCAGCAGCTGCCAAGCCAGCGGCTCCTGCCGCACCGGCAGCGCCAGCCGCTACCACTGCACCGGCCAGCAGCACGCCTGCCCCGGTAGCACCAGGCACCACCCCAACCAGCGCTTCCTAAGTGCCGGTGGCCGCGGCGCGCAGCTGAAGCAGCGCGTCGTGGTCAAGGTTGGCGGCTTCGGTCGCCAGTCCTTCAAGCCATGTCGGATGCGTGGCGCGTTCTCCCGTTGGCCAAGCCTGTGCCAGCGCTTCCAGACGTAACAGCAACTGCTGTTCGGCTTCCAGTTCCAGGGCCTTGACCCGCTCGCGCAACGCTCCCAGCCCCACATCCTGCTGCGCCATGGCGCGCCATTGCTTGCGCACCCTGCGCAAGGGCTCCACAACGTCTGCCTGCCAGGGACCGGCGATTGCTCGCAGCGCCTGCACGCGTCCAGGTTCAAGTGCCACCCCGCGCTCTTCCAGCCACAGCCCGCACAACAACAGACACACATCCGCCCCTTGCTCCTGCAAGCGCAGGCAGGCATCTTCAGCCCCCGTACGGGCGTAGGTCGAGAGGGCAAAGCTCCACAGGTCAGCGCACATGTTCACACCCAAGCCAGCGGCCAACGAAGCTGGTAGACTCCGCCGCCATTATGATCCGACTTCAAAGCCTAACATTACAGCGTGGCCCGCAACGTCTTCTCGAAGACGCCGAGCTGACCCTGCACGCCGGTCACAAAGCCGGCCTGATCGGTGCCAATGGCGCCGGCAAATCCACGTTGTTCGCCCTGTTGCTCGGTGAGCTGACCCCGGATTCCGGGGACTGCCTGCTGCCAGCCGACTGGCGTATCGCCCATATGCGCCAGGAGATCGACACCCTGGACCGCATCGCGATCGACTACGTGCTCGATGGCGACCTGCGTCTGCGTCAGGTGCAACACGACCTGGCCGAGGCCGAGAAAGCCCAGGACGGTGCCGCCCAGGCCCGCCTGCACTCGGAACTCGACAGTGCCGACGGCTACACCGCCGACGCCCGCGCGCGCAAAATGCTCGCCGGCCTCGGGTTCACCAACGAACAGATGGACCGCCCGGTTGCCGACTTCTCCGGTGGCTGGCGCATGCGCCTGAACCTGGCCCAGGCGCTGATGTGCCCCTCGGACCTGTTGCTGCTCGACGAACCGACCAACCACCTGGATCTGGATGCAATCCTGTGGCTGGAGGATTTCCTCAAGAGTTACCCAGGCACGTTGCTGCTGATCTCCCACGACCGGGATTTCCTCGACGCCGTGGTCGATAACATCGCCCATGTCGAACAGAAGAAAATCACCCTCTATCGCGGCGGCTACACCGCGTTCGAGCGGGCCCGTGCCGAACGCCTGGCCCAGCAACAGCAGGCCTTCGAGAAACAGCAGGCGCAACGCGCGCATATGGAAAGCTACATCGCCCGGTTCAAGGCCCAGGCCACCAAGGCCCGTCAGGCCCAGAGCCGGATCAAGGCCCTGGAGCGCATGGAAGAGCTGTCGGCGGCCCACGTCGATTCGCCGTTCGACTTTGTGTTCCGCGAGTCAGTGAAAATCTCCAGCCCCTTGCTCGACCTCTCGGATGCCCGCCTGGGTTATGGCGACAAGACCATCCTGGAGAAGGTCAAGCTGCAGCTCACCCCGGGCGCGCGCATCGGCTTGCTCGGCCCCAACGGCGCGGGCAAGTCGACGCTGATCAAGAACCTGTCGGGCGAGCTGCAACCCCTGGCCGGGCGCCTGACCCGTGGCGAGAACCTGGTGGTGGGCTACTTCGCCCAGCATCAATTGGACTCCCTCGACGCCAAGGCCAGCCCGCTGTTGCACCTGCAACGCCTGGCGCCAACCGAGCGCGAACAGACCCTGCGCGACTTCCTCGGCGGTTTCGACTTCCGTGGTGCGCGCATCGACGAGCCGGTGCTGAATTTCTCCGGCGGCGAAAAAGCCCGCCTGGCCCTGGCCCTGATCGCCTGGGACCGTCCCAACCTGCTGCTGCTCGACGAACCGACCAACCACCTGGACCTGGAAATGCGCCTGGCGCTGACCATGGCCCTGCAGGAATTCAGTGGCGCTGTGCTGGTGGTGTCTCACGACCGCCACTTGCTCAAGAGCACCACCGACAACTTCCTGCTGGTGGCCGATGGCAAGGTCGAAGAGTTTGATGGCGACCTGGACGACTACGCCCGCTGGTTGACCGACTACCGTCTGCGTAACGCGCCGGTCAGCAACACCCCGGTCAACCCGGACAAGACCGACAAAAAAGCCCAGCGCCAGGCTGCTGCGGCCCTGCGCCAGCAGTTGGCACCGCACAAACGCGAAGCCGACAAGCTTGAAGCCGAATTGGGCAAGGTCCACGAACGCCTGGCCAAGATCGAAACCAGCCTCGGCGACAGCGCGGTGTACGAAGCGGCCCGCAAGGATGAGTTGCGCGACCTGCTGGCCGAACAGGCCAAGCTCAAGGTGCGCGAAGGGCAACTGGAGGAGACCTGGATGGAAGCCCTCGAACTGCTGGAAGGCCTGCAAGCGGAGTTGGAGGCGCTGTCCTGATGGAAGCCTTGCAGCTGCCACTGCCAGCGCAATGGATCGAACCGGTGTGGGTCGGCGTGCAAATCCTGCTGATCCTGCTGGCCGGTTACCTGGCCCAGCGCTTCGTCGCCAAGGGCCTGACGCGCCTGGGTGAGCGCTATCCGTTTCCGCCGCAACTGCTGATGCCCCTGCGTGGTGGCCTGCGCTGGCTGATCATGGGCAGTGCGCTGATCTTCGTCCTTGAACGCCTGGGGGTCTCTGCCACCGTGCTGTGGACCGCGCTCTCGGGTTTTGTGGCCGTCGCGGCGGTAGCGTTCTTTGCCATGTGGTCGGTGCTGTCGAACCTGCTGTGCGCGATCCTGATCTTCACCGTTGGGCCGTTTCGCCTGGGTGATGTCGTCGAGTTGGTGGACACCGTCGACAAGCCCGGCGTCAAAGGCCGGGTGATCGCGATTAACCTGCTGTACACCACGTTGATCGAAGTGGCTGAAGCGGGCACCGACAGCGCCGTGGTGCAAGTACCCAACAGCCTGTTCTTCCAGCGCTCGGTACGCCGCTGGCGCGGTAGCGATATCAGCCCTTTACCTTAAAAATTCTCTAGCCAGCCCTCGGCCCTTGGCGTTAGCTTAGTGCTGACAACGAATTTGCTACGAGGTGTGTAATGGCGCTCGACACATGGCTGGCCTTCTTCCTGGCCAGTTGGATCATCAGTCTCTCCCCCGGCGCGGGCGCCATCGCCTCCATGTCCAGCGGCCTGCAATATGGTTTCCTGCGCGGTTACTGGAACGCCATTGGCCTGCAATTGGGCCTGGCGATGCAGATTGCCGTGGTGGCGGGCGGCCTGGGCGCCGTTCTGGCGACGTCCTCAACCGCGTTCTACGCGATCAAATGGTTTGGCGTGGCGTACCTGGTGTACCTGGCCGTCAAGCAATGGCGCGCCCTGCCCATGGACATGAGCGATGACGCGCCAGTCCGCCCGATCGGCAAGCCGCTGGCGATGATGTTCCGTGGTTTCCTGGTCAATGCCAGCAACCCCAAGGCCCTGGTGTTCATGCTGGCGGTGCTGCCGCAGTTCGTGAACCCACAGGCACCGCTGCTGATTCAGTACCTGATCCTCGGTGCGACCATGATCGGCGTGGATATGATCGTGATGGCGGGCTACACCGGGCTGGCATCGAAGGTGCTGCGCCTGTTGCGCACGCCCAAGCAGCAGAAACGCGTGAACCGCACGTTTGCCGGGTTGTTCGTGGGCGCTGCGGGTTTCCTCGCCAGCCTGCATCGCGCCACGGCCTGACTGAACAAGCCCAATCAAAACTGTGGGAGCTGGCTTGCCTGCGATCGCATCACCGCGGTGTATCAGTGACACCGCGGCGCTTGCATCGCAGGCAAGCCAGCTCCCACATTGATGTGTGCTAGCCGAGCCATTGAGCTTCAGTGCAGGATTTTCGGCGCCTCATCCCTTGGCAGGTTGTTGCGCAACGCCGGCTGACCAGGCTCCTGGTAGCCACCGCCCAGTTGCTCCTGCAGCTGGCGCGCCACATCTTCACCCAAGGTTTTCGACACTTCCTTCACCACCCGTGGCCGGCTCAGGCTGACGCGCACGTCGCGACTGTTCACCAGCTTGGTGTCCTGGCCCTCACCCATGGCGGTAAACGCCGAGGTGATTTCATAGGTGCGGGTGTTGATCAGGCTGAAGTCCGCCACGACCGCCAGCCCCAGCACCGCTGAATAGCTGTTGGTGCGATCCAGGGCGTTGATGTCCTGGGTGAAGTCGATATCCGACAAAGTACCAAACAGCACATAGTCGGCGCCCTTGAAGTGGCCGGCCTTGATCCGCTTGATCACGTCGTACACATCGCCCTTGGCCTCGCTGGTGTAGGGCGTGCCCTGGACCAACTGGAACTGGCGCGACTTGAGAATCTCACCCTTGATATCGCCGCTGAATTTACGCAGCTCACTCTGTTCGATGTAGCTGTTGCGGCTCTCGAACTCGGTGTAGCTGGACGCACCGCTGGCGTTGTAGGGGCTGGCCTGGAAGTTATTGGTCGCCGCGACGGCGTGGATGTATTCCTCCACGCGCGCCTCGTAGGCCAGGTCCGTCACCGCGATTTTCGGCGCCGCCCAGGCGCCAACGCTGCACAGCAGGGCGATGATGCCGATCCATGGACGCATGGCTTAGCGCTCCGTGGTCTTGCGGATTTCTTTTTCGTCCATCCATTCCGCCAGGCCGCTTTCGACGTCGATCAATTGCAGGCTGAACTTGTAGAACACGTCCTTGTAGTCGGCGCTGCGCTTGACGATGGAGCTGATGGAGCCTTCCAGGCGGTACTTGGCGGCAACCATGTTGCCGGTCTTGCTGACCGTGGATTTCTTGTACAGGCCGCTCTGGTTTTGCAGCTTGAGCTGGTCGACCTGGCTTTGCATATCGGTGTTGTCGCTGGCGAAGCGGGCGGTGCCGGTCTTCATCAGTTGGGTCTTGATCGAGGTGGTGATCTCGCGGGTATCGATGTACTCGCTGGTCTTGTTCTTCACGTCATACACCTGCACCACCGGGCGGCCCTGGAGGATGCCGGACTGCGCCAGGGAGCGGGTCATGCTTTCGGCGATCATCTGCAGGTCGGTGGAGCCGAACTCGTTGGTCACCAGTTCCACGGCCTTGGTGTCGCCGTAGCTGATATTTTTACCGCCGATGACCGGCGAGGTGTTGGCGCAGCCGCTGGCCAGGACGGCGATTACGGTGAGGAACGAAAAGCGTGCAAACATGGGAATGTCTCTCGAAAACTGAATAGGGGGCTGGCTCAAGGCGTCTTGACTTCAAGGCGGAAGTCGGCGGCCTGGGGCAGGTTGGCGATGGCCGGCAGGAAGGTGGCCTGGTTGGCGTAGAGGTTCAGCACTTTCCAGGTTTCTTCGTCACCCACCGGGAAGCCATCGGCGCCCAGCCAGGCGAAGCGGTAATACATCATCTGGTTGCTGCTGGTGATGTTGCTCAGTTGCACCTTGGCCGTCAGGAAGCCGTTCTCGCGGGCTACCCGAATGGCGCCGACGGCGATGCCCTTGAACTTGCCCATCACCACGACTTTGCTCGCGGCGCTGCCCGGTTCCGGCGGCGGGGTGGCGCAACCGGCGAGGAAGATCAGCGCCAGGGCGCCGAGGATGAAATGACGCATAGCGTGCTCCTTAAGGTTGTTTGAGGCTGGCGACGGCCTGGGCCGGGTTGCTCGCGACCACATGGGCGGCCACGCCGCTGGTGAAGACCTGGTTGCCGACCACTCGCAAAGTGATCACCTGATGGCGTTGTTCGGCCTTGACCGTCACCAGGGTGCCGCCCAAGGCATTGGGCAGGCTCACCTGGTGCTCACCGTGCTTGAGGCGCAGGCGCGTGACCTGGGTCAGGTCCGGCAGGGTGCGCCAGGTGCGGGTATCGGCGCCTTCGGTGACGGCGGACGCGATGCCCAGCACCAGGCCGGCCATCGGGTTGGTCTGGTTGAGGTTTTTTTGCGTCACGCCGCGGCTGATGGCGCGCACGGTGGTACGCAGGATGATCCCCGGCATGTCGTCGCGCAGGGCGCGGCGCGACATCGCAGTGGTGCTGTTGAGGGGCGTGAGGTTCTGCTGCCGACCATCGACGCCGATCTGCGCAAAGGTGGCCGTCGAAGTGTCTGGCTTGATCACCGGGAACGACAGCGGTGTGATCACCCAATGCCCGTCGATAGGGATCGGCAACGGCAGGCGGATCGAGTCGCGGGCCGGCGCCAGGCCGCTCTGCACTACGATCAGCACGTCGCTTTCGTCAGCTGCCACGCGGGAGGCATCCAGGTCGAGCAGGGCCTGTTCCAGCAACGGTGTATTGGGGCGCAGTTCGGCGGCCTTGCGGTAGCCCGGCGCGGCCAGGTCCTTTTCGCCCAAGGCTTCGTAGATGAAACCGGCCAGGTAATGACTGAACGCGCTCTGGTAGCTGTTCTTCAGGCCCACCACGTCCGGCGCATCGAGACTTTCCACCGGATAGCCGCGCAGATCCTTGAACTGCGTGGCCACGCCCTGGCGCTCGGCTTCGTTTTCGCGCTTGAGGTATTCCTTGTCCCGCAGTTCGGCGATCACCGCTTCGCGTTCGTGGGTTTTCTTGATTTCGGTGCGCGCGCCGTCAAAGTCATTGACGGCCAGCAGGTTCAACGCCATCTGGGTGGTGAGCATGACTTTTTCATAGTCATACCCTTCGTAGCGCCGCACCTTGTCGTTGACCAGGAAGCTACCGAATTGCGCGAGATAGCGCTCGGTGTCGAACTTGACCGACTCTTCCCACTTGTACACCACCAGGTCTGCCCGGTGCCAAGCCGCCTGGCTGCCGGTCAGATCGCCCTTGGCCCGCAGCAACTCGCCTTTTTCGAAGTAGTAGAGAAGGTCTTTGTCTTCGCTGCTGTTGTTCTTCTCCAGCAGGGTCAGCGCGCCATCGACATTGCCGCTGGCCAACTGCTGGTTGGTGGCTTGCAGTTCAGTGTCGTAGCTGCGGAACATCGAACAGCCCGACAGCAGCGTGAGTGCCGCGAGGGCAAGGGAGGTAAAGACGCGAGATGCCATTGAGGTGCTGCTTCCCTGAGCGTAATCGGCCGAAGGGGCTGGTCGGGCCAAATAACCAAGCGCAGGAAAAACCTTTTCCCACACATCCCTCATAAAAAGAGGAGCCTAAATGCCGTTTCGCGATAACGAAGGCGGCGCATTATAGGCCTCGTTACTGGCAAAACAATGGCTTTTCCGCTGCTTTATTTGAGGGTTGGCCCCTACCTGAGCGAGTCATTTCAGCGGCCAAAGCACTAACGTCTTGAGTCAAACCGATTAACATTCGACAATGTGTTACTTCTTGTTTCCATTTGGGATTCATTCATGACTGCCCCCTCCCGTTTTCTCGCCTGGCTGTTGCTGCCGGCGTTGGTGTCGTGCAGCTTCAATCTGCTGGCTGCTACCGCAGAGGGTGCGCCCCAGGCCCTGCATTTACTGGACTACATTGGCGCTGACTATCCGCCGACGGTGGAGGCGGGCAAGGTGGTCGACGACTCCGAATACCGCGAACAGGTGGAGTTTCTCGGGGTGTTGCAGGGGCTGGTGGCAGAGCTGCCCGACAAGCCCGAGCGCGCGAGCCTGGTCAAAGGCGTCGATGAGCTGCTGGCCGCTGTCACTAACCGCCAGGATGGCAACGCGGTAGCGCGCCAGGCGCGTCAACTGGGTGCGCAACTGGCGGCCGCCTATGAGGTCAGCCAGGCGCCGGCCATTACCCCGGACCCTACGCGCGGTGCGCCGCTGTACGCCCAGCACTGTTCGGTGTGCCACGGTGACGCCGGTGCGGGCGATGGCCCGGCCGGTGTCGGTATGGCCCCACCGCCGGCCAACCTGCGCGATGCCCAGCGTCTGGACCGCCTGAGCCTCTACGGCATCTACAACACCCTGGGCCTGGGCGTCGAAGGCACCGACATGCCGTCGTTCGCCGACCAGTTGGATGACCGGCAGCGCTGGGACCTGGCCACCTACATCGCCGGCTTTACTGCCGACCCGGCCGCCGCGAAAAGCGAAAAATCCTTCAACCTGGCCGACCTGGCACGCCAGACCCCGGAAGAAGTGCTGGCCGCCGAGGGGCCGGACGCGGTCCGGGTGTTCCGCGCCCAGCGCGCCCAGCCGCCCCAGGTCCAGCGTGGCCCGGCGCAGTTGCTGGAGTACACCGCTGCCACCTTGGACAAGAGCCTGGCAGCGTTCCGCAGCGGTGAGCACGAACAGGCCTACGACCTGTCGGTAGCGGCGTACCTGGAAGGCTTCGAGCTGGTGGAAAGCTCCCTGGACAACGTCGATGCCAACGTGCGCAAGGACACCGAGAAAGCCCTGATGGCGTATCGGCAGTCGTTGCAGGATGGCTTGCCGATCGAGCAGGTCCAGCAGCGCCTGGACGTGGCCAAGGGCAAACTCACTGAAGCGGCCGGCCTGTTGGGCGGCGACGGCCTGAGCTGGTCGTTGAGCTACATCTCGGGCTTGCTGATTCTGCTGCGTGAAGGGTTGGAAGCGATTCTGGTGCTGGCGGCAATCCTGGCCTTTTTGCGTAACACCGGCCAGCAATCGGCGGTGCGCAGTGTCAACGTCGGTTGGGCCCTGGCGTTGGTCGCCGGTGCGGCGACCTGGGCCCTGGCGGCGTATGTGATTGACGTCAGCGGCGCCCAGCGTGAACTGCTCGAAGGCTGTACGGCGCTGTTTGCCAGCGTGATGGTGCTGTGGCTCGGGGTGTGGATGCACGACCGGCGCCACGCGGCGGCCTGGCAGGACTACATCAAGAGCAGCCTGGTCGGCGGTGGTGGGCGTTTTGGGTTTGCGGTCCTGGCGTTCTTCTCGGTGTACCGCGAACTGTTCGAAGTGATCCTGTTCTACGAAACCCTGTGGCTGCAAGCCGGTCCTGCCGGGCATAACGCGGTACTGGCCGGTGGCGCCACGGCGCTGGTGCTGTTGATGGGCTTGGCGTGGATCATCCTGCGCGGCTCGGCGAAGCTGCCGTTGGCGCTGTTCTTCGGGATTAACGCGGCGTTGCTGTGCGCGCTGTCGGTGGTATTTGCCGGGCATGGCGTGAAGGCGTTGCAGGAAGCCGGCATCTTCGGCACCCGGCCGGTGGCGTTCTTTGACTTCGACTGGCTGGGCATCCATGCCGATGCGTATTCGTTGAGTGCCCAGGCCGTGGCGATCATTGCGATTGTGGTGCTGTACAGCCGCAGCCGGTTGGCCGATAAGCGCCGGGTGGCGGCTTCCTGAAGGTCCTGGCGGTCAAATCGTGGGAGCTGGCTTGTGTGGGCGCTGGCTCCCACACAAGCCAGCTCCCACATTTTTAATCGGTGTCGCCCATTCAGTCGCTCTCGTGGGTCAGCTCCAGCACCCGGTCCACCAGCTTGTTGATCCCCGATGCCACTTCGCTGATGTTTTTGCCCAGCATATAGGCCGGCGTGCTCACCAGCTTGCGCGCCTTGTCTTCGACGATTTCGTCTACCGCGCATTCCTGGTGGGTGGCGCCCATCTTGTCCAGGGCGGCCGCGGTGTCGGCGTCGTTGCCGATGGTGCAGGTCACGCCTGGGCCGTAGATTTTTGCCGCCAGGGCCGGCGAGATGCAGATCAGCCCCACGGGCTTGCCTGCTTCGGCAAAGGCTTCGGCCAGTGCCAGTACGTCCGGGTTGACGCTGCAACCGGCGCCTTCGATGGCAAAGTTCGACAGGTTCTTCGCCGCGCCAAAACCGCCGGGCACGACCAGCGCATCGAACTCTTCCACGCGGGCCTCGCGAATGTCTTTCACCTCGCCTCGGGCGATGCGCGCCGACTCCACCAATACATTGCGCGACTCGGGCATTTCTTCGCCCGTGAGGTGATTGATCACATGCAGCTGCGCGATGTCCGGGGCAAAGCACTGAACCTGAGCGCCGCGCTGATACAGGCGCAGCAGCGTGATAACACTTTCATGGATTTCAGCGCCGTCGTACACGCCACAGCCGGAAAGGATCACTGCAATCTTTTTGCTCATGGGCATTTCTCCTGATTTATGGCGTTAAATGTCTACTTATTTGTCTCGCATTGCCATTGGGATATCCGGTCACTGGCCTAACCTTGATGTAACAATAATTGACCGGACTGGCCCATGGACTTCGTCCCTTACGCGGTACCGTTTTTCATTGCCTTGATTGTGGTCGAACTGTTGGCTGACCGTTGGCGCGGCGAGCGCAACTACCGGGTGGCTGACGCCATCAACAGCTTGAGCACCGGTGTATTGTCCACCACCACTGGGCTGCTGACCAAAGGCGTGGGCCTGCTGACCTACGCCTTCGCCCTCAAGCATTGGGCGCTGTTCGAGCTGCCAGCCCAGAGCGTCTGGACCTGGGTGTTCGCCTTTGTCCTCTACGACTTCTGCTACTACTGGCTGCATCGCTGCGGCCACGAGCGCAATATTCTGTGGGCGGCGCACTCGGTGCATCACCAGAGCGAGGACTATAACCTCACCACCGCCTTGCGCCAGACCAGCACGGGCTTTTTGCTGAGCTGGATCTTCTATCTGCCACTGGCTGTCGTAGGCGTGCCGCTGCTGGTGTTTATCAGCGTGGCGTCGCTCAACCTGTTGTATCAATTCTGGGTGCATACCCGCCATGTGCCCAAGCTCGGTTGGTTCGAGTGGTTTTTCGTCACCCCGTCCAATCATCGGGCCCACCATGCACAGAACGCTCTCTACATGGATCGCAACTACGGCGGGGTGTTCATTATTTGGGACCGTTTGTTTGGCTCGTTCCAGGAAGAAGACGAAAACGAGCCGGTGATCTTTGGCGTGACCACGCCTCTGGCCAGTTGGAATCCGCTGTGGGCCAACCTGCAGTTCTATGCCCAGCTGTGGAGTGATGCCCGGCGTACCGAAAGTGGGTGGGACAAACTGCGCATCTGGTTCATGCGCACCGGCTGGCGCCCGGCGGACGTCAAGGCCAAGTACCCACTGGCCAAGCCGGACTTGAGCCAGTTCCGTAAATTCGAGGTGCCCCTGGACGCGCGCCAGCAGATTTACATCGCCCTGCAATTTGCCGCGTATGTGGGTTTGGGCAGCTATCTGATGAATGTTGGCGAGGGCATGCCGACGGCTGCGCTTGTGCTGGGTTGGAGTGTGATGGCGCTGGGCTTGTTTACCCTGGGCGTGGCCCTGGAAAATCGCCCGTGGGCCTTGAAGGCCGAGCTGCTGCGGTTGGGGCTGAATGTGCCGTTGGTGTGGCTGGCGCCGCTGGTCGGGTTGTGGCCGGCCAGTGCGTTGGGCTGGTCGGGGCTGGCCAGCTATAGCCTACTCAGTGTCATCGGCCTCTACTGTTGCAGGGGCCGGCTTACTCGATGGGTGTCGTAGGCTCGGGCTTTTTCGGCTCGGCCAGTTGCTCCTGCTCCAGCCGGGCTTTTTCGGCCGCGCAGTTTTCCCGGGTCAGGCGGGCGTTGCGGATGCGCCGGCGCAGCCACAAGCCCAGGCCGAGTACCAGCAAGGCACCCAGCACCCACAGCTCATATTTCTTGACGCTACCCAGCATACCTTCGAGCACAGCGCCGAAGTGGTAGGCCGCCGCGCCCAGTGCTGCTGCCCAGATCGCCGCGCCGATGCCGTTGAGCAACAGGTAGCGCCCCGGCGGGTAGCCGGACAAGCCAATGGCCACGGGCATGACCGTGCGCAGGCCATAGACGAAGCGGAAACTCAGAACCCAGATATCGGGGTGTCGGCGGATATGCTCCAGTGCCCGATCGCCCAGCAGTTGCCAGCGTGGCCTGCGCGCCAACAATTTGCGCCCATGCTTGCGGCCCATGAAGTACCAGAGCTGGTCGCCGGCGTAGCTGCCGAAGAACGCCACCACCACCACCACGTTGATATCCATGTATCCGCGGAACGCAAGGAAGCCTGCGAGAACCAGGATGGTCTCACCTTCAAAGAACGTCCCCAGGAAGAGGGCAAAGTAGCCAAAGTCATTCAGAAATTGTTGGAGCATTGTCTGGGTGCTGGCGAAATGAACGCGCAGCCTACGCCTTCGTGAACATTCATGAAAGTATCGAGATGTGTCACGAAGTGAACATTTCCTACGGAAAGCATGAATGCGACTACAGGTCACATGCCGGTCGTATGAGTAAGCACAACTGTCATTCCTTCGTCATAATGGCCGCTTATAACTGTCACGCTCGCCCGTCAAGCCGGGCTCAGGAGTCTGCCGTGAGCTTTACCCCCGCCCAACGCCTGTTTCCCGCTACCCGTCTGCGCCGCAACCGTCGTGATGATTTTTCCCGTCGTCTGGTGCGTGAAAACGTCCTGACGGTGAATGATCTGATCCTGCCGGTGTTTGTGCTCGACGGTGAAAATCGTCGGGAAGCGGTGGCGTCGATGCCGGGTGTCGAGCGTTTGACCATTGATCTGCTGCTGCAAGAGGCGGCGCAGTGGGTTGAACTGGGGATCCCGGCGCTGGCGCTGTTCCCGGTCACACCCGCCGGGCTCAAGTCCCTGGACGCCGCCGAGGCCTGGAACCCCGAAGGCATTGCCCAGCGTGCGACCCGCGCCCTGCGCGAGCGTTTCCCGGAGCTTGGGGTGATTACTGACGTGGCGCTGGACCCGTTTACCACCCACGGGCAGGATGGCATCCTGGATGAAGAAGGCTATGTGCAGAACGACATCACCGTCGACGCACTGGTCAAGCAGGCGCTGTCCCATGCCGCTGCGGGCGCCCAGGTGGTGGCCCCGTCAGACATGATGGACGGCCGGATCCAGGCGATCCGCGAGGCGTTGGAACTGGCCGGGCACGTCAATGTGCGGATCATGGCCTATTCAGCCAAGTACGCCAGCGCCTACTACGGCCCGTTCCGCGATGCGGTCGGCTCGGCGTTGAACCTGGGCAAGGCCAACAAGGCCTCGTACCAGATGGACCCGGCCAACAGCCACGAAGCCCTGCACGAAGTGGCGGCGGACCTGGCTGAAGGCGCTGATATGGTGATGGTCAAGCCCGGTATGCCGTACCTGGACATCCTTTATCGGGTCAAGGAGGAATTCAAGGTGCCGACCTTTGTCTATCAGGTCAGTGGTGAATACGCCATGCACATGGCTGCGATTCAAAATGGCTGGTTGAGTGAAGGCGTCATCCTGGAATCCCTTACCGCCTTTAAACGTGCGGGTGCCGATGGCATCCTGACTTACTTTGCCGCCCGTGCCGCCCAATTGCTTAGAGAGCAACAATAGCCCTCACAGGAACACTCGATGAATACCGAAGGACTCACAGAAGTTGCCGTAAAAGATGCGCACCCGGTAGTTGAACAGGTCGCCGAAACCCCGCCGGAGCTTGCGCCTGAGCAGCCTGCCGTGGTCGCGGAGCCGGTGGTGGCGGCACCGCCTATCGTGATTCCGAACCTGGATGACAGCAGCCTGTACATCCATCGCGAGCTGTCGCAACTGCAATTCAACATCCGCGTGTTGGAACAGGCGCTGGATGAGTCCTATCCGTTGCTGGAGCGTTTGAAGTTCCTGCTGATCTTCTCCAGCAACCTGGACGAGTTCTTCGAGATTCGTGTCGCCGGCCTCAAGAAACAGATCACCTTTGCCCGTGAACAGGCGGGCGCCGACGGCCTGCAGCCGCACCAGGCCCTGGCGCGGATCAGCGAGCTGGTGCATGGCCATGTGGATCGCCAATACGCCATCCTCAACGACATCCTGCTGCCGGAGCTGGAAAAGCACCAAGTGCGCTTCATCCGTCGCCGCAACTGGACCGTCAAGCTCAAGACCTGGGTCCGTCGCTATTTCCGTGACGAGATCGCGCCGATCATCACCCCGATTGGCCTGGACCCGACGCACCCGTTCCCGCTGCTGGTGAACAAGAGCCTGAACTTTATCGTCGAGCTCGAAGGGATCGATGCCTTCGGCCGTGATTCGGGCCTGGCGATCATCCCCGCACCGCGCCTGTTGCCACGCATCATCAAGGTACCGGAAGAGGTCGGGGGGGCTGGCGATAACTATGTATTCCTTTCGTCGATGATCCACGCCCACGCCGATGACCTGTTCCAGGGCATGAAGGTCAAGGGTTGCTACCAGTTCCGCCTGACCCGAAACGCCGACCTGGCGGTAGACACCGAAGACGTCGAAGACCTGGCCCGCGCCCTGCGTGGCGAGCTGTTCTCGCGGCGCTACGGTGACGCGGTGCGCCTGGAAGTGGCGGATACCTGCCCCAAACATTTGTCGGACTACCTGCTCAAGCAATTCAACCTGGCCGAGACCGAGCTGTACCAGGTCAACGGCCCGGTGAACCTGACGCGCCTGTTCAGCATCACCAGCCTGGACAGCCATCCGGAGCTGCAATACACGCCGTTCACCCCGCAGATTCCGAAACTGCTGCAAAACAGCGAAAACATCTTCAGCGTGGTCAGCAAGCAAGACATTCTGCTGCTGCACCCGTTCGAGTCGTTCACCCCGGTGGTCGATCTGTTGCGCCAGGCCGCCAAGGACCACCATGTCCTGGCCGTGCGCCAGACCCTCTACCGCAGCGGTGCCAACTCGGAAATCGTCGATGCGCTGGTGGACGCCGCGCGTAACGGCAAGGAAGTCACGGTGGTGATCGAGCTGCGTGCGCGGTTCGACGAAGAGTCCAACCTGCAACTGGCCAGCCGCCTGCAAGCGGCCGGTGCAGTAGTGATCTATGGCGTGGTGGGCTTCAAGACCCACGCCAAGATGATGCTGATCCTGCGCCGCGAGGCCGGTGAGATCGTGCGTTACGCGCACCTGGGCACCGGTAACTATCACGCCGGCAACGCCAAGCTCTACACCGACTACAGCTTGCTGACTTCCGACGACGCGCTGTGCGAAGACGTCGGCAAACTGTTCAGCCAGTTGATCGGCATGGGCAAGACGCTGCGCATGAAAAAGCTGCTGCATGCGCCGTTCACCCTGAAGAAGGGCATGCTCGACATGATTGCCCGCGAGACCCAGTTCGCCATCGACGGCAAGCCGGCGCACATCATCGCCAAGTTCAACTCGCTGACCGATCCGAAGATCATCCGCGCGCTGTACAAGGCCAGCCAGTCCGGCGTGCGTATCGACCTGGTGGTGCGTGGCATGTGCTGCCTGCGCCCGGGCATTGCCGGGGTGTCCCACAATATCCACGTGCGTTCGATCATCGGCCGCTTCCTGGAGCACACGCGGGTGTTCTACTTCCTCAATGGCGGTGAAGAGCAGATGTTCCTCTCCAGCGCCGACTGGATGGAGCGCAACCTCGACAAGCGTGTGGAGACCTGCTTCCCGGTGGAAGGCAAGAAGCTGATCATGCGGGTCAAGAAAGAGTTGGAGAGTTATCTGACCGATAACACCCACAGCTGGAGCCTGCAGTCCGATGGGCGCTACGTGCGCAACACCCCGACGGGCAACCAGAACCCGCGCAGTGCCCAGGCCACGTTGCTGGAGCGGTTGGGCAGCCCGTTGCTGGCGGTTCGCTGATATCGACTAGACCTACATCCCTCACTGGGAAATCGGACAGGACCGTCAGATTTCCCAGGTTGGGGATCCCATGCTCCCGTTCCTAGACTGACCTTGGGCTATCAGACGATAGCCTGTACAGGGCAGTTAAGGAGTTTTCGATGGTGGGATCAGGCATAGGTATCGGGTTCGGAACTGCGGGGCTATTCGAGGCGCTGGCCTTGCCACCGAAGGGCTACCGCAGTGCACAGGCCATGGCGTCCGATATGGCTGGGGCGGTAGCCACTTCAGAGTCCCTGGTGCGGGACTCATTAAAAAGTATTGCCAACATCGATCAGGGTCTGCAGGGCGGCAATGCCTTTGTGCAGGTTAACCCCGATGCGCGTGAACAGGCTCGGGCGCGTGACCAGGAGCGAGCCAGCGGTACCGTGCGCGGTTTTTTGCACGGCGTGCCGATTGCCCTGAAAGATGTCTTCGAAACCAGTGGGAAAATGCACACCAGTGCCGGTTCCCGTGCGCTGGTCGGCTCACCGACGAGCAAAAACGCCAAGGTTGTGGATAACTTGCTCAAGGCCGGGGCCGTGATCGTGGGCAAGACCAATATGAGCGAACTGTCCAACTTCCGCTCCAGCGTGCCGGTGGATGGCTGGAGCTCCCGTGGTGGGCAAACGCTTAACCCCCATCGGCTGGGAGGGCAGGTGGCAGGGTCCAGTTCGGGATCGGCGGTGGCGGTCGCCCAGGGGCTTGTGCCGCTGGCATTGGGCATCGAGACCAATGGCTCGGTGATTGCTCCGGCGGCCTACAACGGCGTGGTCGGTTTGAAAACCACGGCCGGGCTGGTGAGTACCGAAGGGGTGATGACCAGTTCAAAACTGGACGCGGTGGGCACCTTTACGCGCAACGTGCGCGATGCTGGCGAAGCGCTCAATGCCATGACCGAAACAACGGCCTACACCGCCGGGCTCACACCGGATGCCTTGCAGGGCAAGCGCATTGGCTACACGCCGCTGCCGGTGCTGCCGCCTGAAGACGCCAGGGACCCGGCCCTGCGTGCGGACCGGAAGCACTTCGAAGACGCGATCGCGATGCTCAGGGTCAAGGGGGCAGTCATGGTGCCGATAGGCAGGCTGGACGCGGGTGTCTCACGTGAGGCTTACGATCAATACAGTGACGCGCTGCTGGCCGGGATCAAGCAAAACCTGAACAGCTACCTGGCCGCCCGGGAAGGGCTGCCAGTGAAGTCGCTGGCTGAACTGATTGCCTTCAACGAGCGCGACAAGCAAGCCGGGGAACCGGACCAGGCGTTGCTGGAGCACATCAACAGCCTGGACGTGACGGATGAGCAGCGCGAGCAACTGTGGGCGGCCGTTCTGCCGATTTTCAAAGGCACCCTCGACAAGCCGCTGAGCGAACACCGCCTCGATGCCATCGTGTCGAACTTTCGCGCCGACAGTTACTACTTTGCCGCCGCCGCCGGTTACCCCGGCATCTCGGTGCCCTCGGGCATGGATGATGAGGGTATGCCGACCGCGCTGCACTTTTACGGTACGGGCAACAGTGAAGCCACACTGCTCTCGGTCGCCTATGGTTATGAACAGGCCACGCAGGCTATTCGTGAGCCGGCGTTCCTGCCGGGGGCGCCGGTGTCGTCCGAGAGCGTCTAGGGGTTAGTGCACATTCAGGCTGAAGCCCACTCGCGTCAGCCACTCGGCTTCCTGGGCGAAATCCGCCTGGGTCAGTTGGTTCTCATCCAGCCAGCCTTTAGGGAACACCACATCCAGGCTGTCGCCGTTGGCGCGCAGGGTGACTTGCGGCATCTGCTGAGTGCCGCGAATGTGGTGGAACAGGATCGCAAAGCGCAGCAGGGCACACAGGCGAATCAGCTTGATGCCCTCGGCGCCGAATTCGGCGAACTTGTCCCTGGGGATGTTACGGCGATGGCCGCGCACCAGCAGCGCCAGCATCTGCTGGTCCTCGCGGGAAAACCCTGCCAGGTCGGAGTGCTCGATCAGGTACGCGCCGTGTTTGTGGTAATGGTAGTGGGCGATATCCAGCCCTACTTCATGGACCTTGGCGGCCCAGCCCAGCAGTTCACGCCAGACCCCGTCTTCCAGTTCCCAATCTGCAGCGACCTGGTCGAAGGCATGCAACGCTTTGCGCTCGACCCGCGCCGCCTGTTCCAGGTCGACGTGGTAACGCTCCATCAGCGAGCCCAGGGTGCGTTCACGCACGTCTTCGTGGTGATGGCGGCCCAGCAGGTCGTAGAGCACGCCTTCACGCAGGGCGCCATCGCAATGGTCCATGCGTTGCAGTTCGAGGGCGTCGAAGATGGCTTCGAGGATTGCCAGGCCTGCAGGGAAGATGGTCCGGCGGTCGGGCTTGATGCCGTCGAAGTCGATCTTCTCGGCATCCCCAAGTTTGAACAGCTTGCGCTTGAGCCAGGCCAGGCCTTCGGCATTCACCTCACCGGTGCCATGGCCGCCGGCCTTCAGGGCCAGGCCGATGGCGCGGATAGTGCCGGATGAGCCGATGGCTTCATCCCAGGTCAGGCGGTGCAGGGCGTGTTCGATGCTCATGATCTCCAGCCGCGCCGCCGTGTACGCCTGGGCGTAGCGGGCCGGGGTGATCTTGCCGTCCTTGAAATAGCGCTGGGTGTAGCTGACGCAACCCATTTGCAGGCTTTCGCGCAGCAACGGCTCGAAGCGCTGGCCGATGATGAACTCGGTGCTGCCGCCGCCAATGTCGGCCACCAGGCGCTTACCGGGGGTATCGGCCAGGGTGTGGGAGACGCCGAGGTAGATCAGGCGTGCTTCTTCACGGCCGGAAATCACTTCTACCGGGTGCCCGAGGATCTCCTCGGCACGGCGGATGAATTCGCCGCGGTTACGCGCTTCGCGCAACGCGTTGGTGCCAACGATGCGCACGGCGCCCTGGGGCATGCCGTTGATCAGTTGGGCAAAACGCTTGAGGCAATCGAGCCCGCGCTGCATGGATTCTTCGTTGAGCTTGCGCTCGTCGTCGATTCCGGCAGCCAGTTGTACCTTTTCGCCGAGCCGCTCAAGGATGCGGATCTCACCGTTCTGGGCCTTGGCCACGACCATGTGAAAGCTGTTGGAGCCCAGGTCGATGGCGGCGATCAGGGACAGATTCTTGGCTTGGGATTGCGGCATGGGTAGGGGATCTCGGTCGATAACCTCGCCATCGTGCCACGATCAAACGCTGACGCCAACGCGTAGTGCGCAGAGGAGTTCTCCTACGGAGGTTCGGGACACAGGTTTGTAGGGAATGTAGGGGGGCTCCATTGGTTCCTTGTAATTATTCCGTAGGATCTATGGGAAACAGTAGAATTTCAAAATTTGGAAACTTCTCTTGATTTAACCTACATCTTAAGATCAGTTATACCCATTGGTTATTTGTTTGGTACTACTCTTGAGTTGGGTTAAGGCGACGATTGTTTTTTATAGTTCTGACAGTAATCAGGGTATTGTCTTATTCTTTAGTGGGGTGCATGCGGGAGAGACTGTCACTCGGCAATTCTGCCTTGGTGTTATTTATTTACAGCTCATTTGTCACGGATGGCGGGATGTTGGGCAATGCAATTGCCCGGGTAGGAATAAAGGCACCTGATAACTTCTAGTGACAGGTTCAGCATGAAAAAAATATCTGGTTTGGTAATGGGTGTTGTCTGTTTGGCCGCAAGCGTGGTTGCACACGCCGATACAAGTGGTTCGGGGAACTTGAGGGTCATTGGTACTATCAAGCCAGCGCCCTGCACGGTCAGTATCAGCAGCGGCGTCATTGATTATGGTCAGATCAGTGCAGCTTCTATCTTGCCAAATGCTTTCAACCCCTTGCAGGAGAAAACCCTGCCGCTGTCCGTGAACTGCGGCACCGCGGCTACGCAGATGGCGCTGTCGGTATCTGACACGCAGGCGGCCAGCACCGTTGCGGGTATCCTGGGAACCGGCTTCGCTGAATCCCAGAACTTTGGCCTGGGTGCGGTGGATGGCCGGCGTACCGGTGGCTATTCGGTCAGGCTTTCGAACCTGTCCAGCGCCGGTGCCAGCCTGCTACCGCTCAAAAGGACCAGTTCTGTCGCAGCCTGGATGTATAGCGCCGATGGCCGGGTCGACAAGTTCCCGTACCAGCACTCCTGGAGCCGCACCACCAGCCCGGTTCCAGCACTGGTCAACGTTGTCAGCGGCACGATCAACGTCAAGGCCGTCATCAACCGGGGCAGCGCCCTGGACCTGAGCAAGGATGTTCCTTTGAACGGCCTTGCCACCTTAGTCGTTACTCGTATCTAAACAGGTAGTAAATCCGCACTGCAGTCGTAACTGGCTGTTGCGACTGCGTGCGGGCTGCTTACAGATCCTGGATCTATTGACGGTCTCTTAAATTGTGTGTGGGTAGAACTTGATGAGTTTTCTTTTCAATACAGTTACTGCCCTGCTAGGGGGCGTAAGTCTTTCTCTGCTATTACATGGCAACGTACTGGCTGACGGTATGGAGCCTGAAACATCTGTTGTAATTCTTTATGAAGAAAATGGCGAAGCGACTATTAATGTCAAGAATACCGATGCCGGTCCGGCTTTATTACATTCGGTCATTCAAAATCTTGCTGAAGACCCGGAACCATTATTGATTGTTACGCCGCCAATTGCGCGCGTGGAACCTGGCGAAACACAACTAGTGCGCTTTATCGCAACCCTCAAGGAACCACTCAAGACTCAACGCTTGAAGCGGGTCACTTTTGAAGGGATTCCCCAGGCCAGGGCCGAAGGGCGTGCGACCATTGGTATCACCATTCGCCAGGACCTGCCGCTGATCCTGCACCCCCAGGGTTTGCCGCGGCTTGAAGATCCCTGGAAGTTGCTCAAGTGGACCCTGCAAGGCAATCGCCTGGCCGTGCAGAACGACAGTGCCTACGTTGTCCGCTTGGGTTTACAGGTGCAGCTGCTGCCGGCCAAGCGCCCGGCAATATTGTCGCGCACCTATGTGCTGCCTGGCGAAACGCTTTGGACCACGGTTGAGGGTAATGTCGCAGGGGTCAATGCCGTCGAGATTCAACCGGCGACGGTCTACGGCTATTCGACCTCCGTCTACCAGGCTCCCGTTGTTGTCGAAGCGGGTTGATCGAGCTATGAGAACTGTCGATAAAGCCGGTTGTTTCAATCAGTCCGCATCGTTCTTCCGGGCCCCGGGCTCCCTGACGTATGGCTCGGGCATTGTCATCGGGCTGGCCTCACTGTGCAGCGGGCCTGCCCATGCCTTGGAACTGGGGGAGGGGTTTGATCTTGCCGTTCTGTCTGCGAACGGTATTGACCCGAAGGTTGCCCATTATTTTCGCAGTGCGGCGCGCTTTCGCGAGGGCGTCCATGTGGTCGGGTTGAGGGTCAACGGCAACCCACTGGGCTTGGTGGAAGCGCGTTTCGACTATGAAGGGCAGCTGTGTTTTACCCCCGGCCTGCTGGAAAAGGCCGGGCTGCGCGTCCCGGCGACGGTCACTCGGCAGGGCATCGCGCGCGATCAGGCGTGCCATGATTTTGTCGGTGAGTACCCGGCGACCCTTGTGCGGCTGAGCCCTGGCAGCGATGAAGTCTCCCTGGTGGTGCCCACCCAGTCGATGCGCGAGTTTGAATGGGGCGGGGGCAATGCTTCCCAGGGTGGCATGGCGGCCTTGTTCAACTACGACGTGCAGGGTTTTGAGGATCGTTTCAACAGTGGCTCTTCCCGCTCCGTCTCTGCCTATACCGAGGCGGGGTTCAACCTGGGCAACTGGATTGTGCGCAGTCGCCAGTTTTATATCTCCGATAATGGCAAGGCCAGCAGCGAGCATGTGAACGCCTACGCCCAGCGTGATTTCGCGGGCCTGCGCTCGACCTTCCAGGTGGGTCAGATCTCCAGCAACAACCCGGTGTTCGGCGGGCTGCAGCTCTCCGGCCTGCAACTGTTTCCCGATGGGCAGTCGCGCGCGGCCGGCGGCAGCGCGGTGGTGGTCGAAGGGCTGGCTCGCAGCCCGTCCAGGGTTGAGGTGCGCCAGTCAGGGGTGTTGATCCATACCACCCTGGTACCGGAAGGCCCTTTTTCCCTGACTGACCTGCCGTTGCTCAATGGCACCAGCGACCTGGAGGTAAACGTGATTGGCACCCGTGGCGGTGGGCACAGCTTCAGGGTACCTGCGGCGTCCTTTGGCGCGAGTGTACCGGTGGTGCCGGGCTACTTCTTTTCCATGGGCAAGGTGCGGGGCGCAACGCTGGACGAGCGGGAGCCCCCGGTGGTGGCGATGGCCAGTGGTACCTGGGGCCTTGGGCGCAGTTCTTCGCTGGGTTTTGGCCTATTGAGCACTGACGAGTACCAGGCCGCGGGCGGAACATGGAGCAGCGTTTTTTTCCAGCGGCTGGCAGTGGGCGGGCGTCACAACCTGTCTCGCGATGGTTCAGGCAATGTCAGCGGCGCTCGCAGCTCCATTTCATTGAGTAGCCCGCTGTCTGCCAGCCTTGAGGCCAACCTCAGCGCTACACGCCAGACGCGGGGGTATCGCGAAGTCACGGAGGCCGGGCTGTCGAGCGCCCGCGACGACCTGGACGCGCGCTTCAAGAACCAATACACCCTGGGCCTGAGCTGGGCTGACCCGCTGCTGGGTGGCTTCTCCATCAGCTACTCGCACAGTGCGCAATTTGACGGGCAATCGGCTGAACATGTCTTTGCCTCCTGGAACCGAGACTTCAGTGGCACCCAGGTGTCGTTGATCGCCGACTCCCGGGTGGGTGGGGCTCGACCGCGCAAGGAGCGGAATATCCGCCGCCACGAGCGCAATGATGCTCTCGAGACAGGGCTGTCGCTGCGATTGCAAGTCACCATGCCATTTGGCGGCGAACGTCGTGTCACTTCCTATGCCAGCCGGCGCGGGGGCGAGGTGGAGTTCGGCAGCGCGTTCAGTGATCGGGTGAACGACTATGTGAATTATGAGGTGGGTGTTGCCCGGGAGCAGACGAGTGGTGATCAGTCGGTTCAAGGCCGGGTAAATGCCATACCGCGTTACACCCAGGTTGGCTTGGGCATGCGTCGCGACTCTTTCAGTACCAGCTACACCGGGCAATTGCAGGGCGGCGTGGTGGCCCATGAACGCGGTGTGACGTTCTCGCCCTACGCCGTCCAGGACACCTTTGGCATCGTCTCGGTGGGTGATGTTGGCGCGGTCAAGGTCGCGACCCCCCAGGGCCCGGTCTGGACCGATTATCGCGGGCAGGCGGTGATCGCCGGTTTGCCGGCCTACCTCAACAGTAACGTTGAGGTGCAGACCCGCTCCCTGCCCAAGCGTGTCGACCTGAAAAACGGCACCAAGGCACTCACGGCGGGTCGTGGATCCTTCAATACCGTTGATTTCGAGGTGGTGAAAGTGCGCCGCCTGCTGCTGGAAGTGCGTGACGAGCAAGGGCGCCCCTTGCCTCAAGGGGCCTCGGTATTCGGCCCGGGCAATGCCTTCCTGACCAGCGTGGTGGGTGAGGGCATGGTGTTCCTGAACAATCTGGACGAGTCGCAAACCCTGAGCGTCTCCCTGCCGGATTCAACCTCCTGTGTATTGCAACTCAACCCTGAGCCAGAAACCGATGACGACAAACTCTACGAAACAGGTTCGGCAGTCTGCCGTGCGCAGTGAATCCCTGAACCGCTTTGGGCCTGGCCTCGCTCTGTGCAGCGTGCTGCTGTGGGCGGGGCTGATGCCGGGGGAAGCGCTGGCGGGTGAATGCCGTATGTCCTTGAGCCAGCCCCGGGTCGACTACGGTTTGATCCGCAGCGCGGAGCGGGCGGGAGACCAGTTGGCCCTGGGGAAACGCACGCTGCAACTGAACATCGCCTGTGCCGAGTCGGCACCCATGGCCCTGCGTTTCACGGGGGTGTCTGCCGGGTCGAAAGGCTTTCGGTTCGGCCGCCAAGGCTATTTCACCTTGAGCCTGCAGCATCCTCAGGTGGATGGGCAGGCGGTGGAGTTGCGGGTGTCGGGAGAGCCGCCAAGCGGACAGTTGTTGCCCGGCCAGACGCTGGTCGCACGGGCAGGCGGCGCCCCGATACACGGGCGCCGATTTACAGCGCTGGTGAATATCGAGACCTTTGTGCCAGCGGTCGGGCTGGCAGTGCGTGACGAAACGGCCTTTGAGGGGCAGGGCAGTTTCGAATGGGTACCCGGCGCCTGAAGCCTCAGCCTGGTTGTTCCACCGAGCCTATAAAGTTAGCCAATTCGGGCGTGCGCGGTTGGGCAAACAGGACGTTCGGGTCGCCGACTTCATGCACCTTGCCCTGATGCATGAACACCAGCTTGTCGCCGACCTCCCGGGCAAAGCGCATTTCATGGGTGACCATGATCAGGGTCATGCCGTCCTTGGCCAGTTGGCGCACCACGCTGAGCACTTCATTGACCAGTTCAGGGTCCAGCGCCGAGGTAATTTCATCGCACAGCAACACCTTGGGCGACATCGCCAGCGCGCGGGCGATCGCCACCCGTTGCTGCTGGCCGCCGGACAGGCGATCGGGGAATGCATCGAACTTTTCCCCCAGGCCGACCCGCTCCAGCATCTGCCGGGCCAGCTCCGCAGCCTTGGCCTTGGCGACTTTTTGCACGACCTGGGGCGCGAGCATGACGTTTTCACCCACGGTCAAATGGGGGAACAGGTTGAATTGCTGGAACACCATGCCGACTTTTTGCCGCAGGCTGCGCAGGTCGGCGCGGGCCGCGTCGAGGTATTCGCCGTCGACCTCAATCACCCCGTCGTTGATCGACTCCAGGCCGTTGAGGGTGCGCAGCAGCGTGGATTTTCCCGAGCCGCTGCGGCCGATGATTGCTACCACCTGGCCTTCCTCGATACTCAAGTCGATGCCCTTGAGCACATGGTGATCGCCGTAATACTTATGCAGCGCGGATATTCTAAGCAGAGGCATGCAGTCTCCTTTCCAGGTAGCGGGCACTGAGGGACAAGGGGTAGCAGAGCAGGAAGTAACCGAGCGCCACCAGGCCGTAGACCATGAAGGGCTCGAAGGTGGCATTGGCGAGCATGCCGCCGGTCTTGGTCAGTTCGGTGAAGCCGATGATCGAGGTCACCGCTGTGCCCTTGACCACCTGCACCGAGAACCCCACCGTCGGCGCCACGGCAATTCGCAGGGCCTGGGGCAATATCACGTAGCGCAGTTGCTCATAAGGGTTGAGGGCCAGGCTGGCGGAGGCTTCCCACTGCCCGTGGGCGATGGAGTCGACACAGCCGCGCCAGATCTCGGCCAGGTAGGCGCTGGTAAACAGGGTCAGGGCAATCGCGGCGGCCAGCCACGGCGAGATATCAATCCCCAGCAAGGCGATGCCGAAAAACACCAGGAACAGTTGCATCAGCAGCGGTGTGCCCTGGAACAGTTCGATATAGGTCCGGGCAATATTGCGCGGTAGCGCCTTTTTGCTGATGCGCAGGGTCATTACCAGCAGGCCAATCAGCCCGCCGCCGACAAACGCCACCAGCGACAGCAGCAGGGTCCATTGCAGGCCGGTCAGCAGGTTGCGCACGATGTCCCAGAACGAAAAATCACTCATCGGCTGTTCCTCATCACATAGCGGCGACCGATCCAATTGAGCAACTGGCGGATCATCAACGCCATGCACAGGTACACCAGCGTGGTCAGGGCATAGGTTTCAAAGGCGCGGAAATTGCGCGATTGAATAAAGTTGGCGGCAAAACTCAACTCTTCAGTGGCGATCTGCGAGCACACCGCCGAGCCAAGCATCACGATGATGATCTGGCTGCTCAGGGCCGGCCAGACCTTGCCCAGCGCCGGCAGCAGCACCACATGGCGGAACGCTTCAAAGCGGGTCATCGCCAGCGCTGCCGCGGCCTCCAGCTGCCCACGAGGGATCGCCTGGATCCCGGCGCGGATGATCTCCGTGGAATAGGCCCCCAGGTTGATCACCATCGCCAGTACTGCGGCCTGCCATTCGGAAATCTGTACTCCCAGTGAAGGCAGGCCGAAGAAGATAAAGAACAACTGCACCAGAAACGGCGTGTTGCGAATCAACTCGACATACACCCCGAAGAGCCAGCAGAACGGCTGGATTTTCCATGCCCGCACCACGGCGCCGACGATGCCCAGGGCCACGCCGAGGAGGGCGCCGATGGCTGTCAGCTCCAGGGTGAACAGCGCGCCGCGCAACAACAGGTCGGTATTGGCCAGCACCGGCACAAAGTCGAATTGATAGGCCATCAATCAGCTCCGCTTCAGAGATCGGCAGGCAATGGTTCTTTGAGCCACTGCAGCGCGTTCTTTTGCAGGCTGCCGTCAGCCTTGGCGGCGACCAGGATCTGGTTGACCTTCTCCAGCAGTGCCGGCTCGTTTTTGTTCACGCCGACATACACCGGCGAATCCTTGAGTTTGACTTTCAACGCCGGCACCCGCTTGGGGTTGCGCTCGCTGATCGCCACCATCACCACGTTGCCACTGGCGATCAGGTCCACCTGGCCGGCGAGGTAGGCGGCGATGGTCGAGTTGTTATCCTCGAAGCGCTTGATCGTGGCTTCCTTGGGGGCGACGGCGCTCAACTCGATATCTTCGATGGCTCCGCGGGTCACGCTGACGGTCTTGCCCTTGAGATCGTCCAGGGTCGCAATCGCCGCGTCAGGCGGGCCGAACACGGCGAGATAGAACGGCGCGTAGGCCTTGGAGAAGTCGATGACCCTCTCGCGATCCGGGTTCTTGCCCAGGCTGGAAATCACCAGGTCCACTTTGCCGGTGGTCAGGAACGGGATGCGGTTGGTGCTGTTGACCGGGGTCAGTTCCAGTTTGACCTTGAGCTGCTCGGCCAGCAGTTTTGCGGTGTCGATGTCCAGGCCGCGCGGCTTCATATCGGGGCCGACCGAGCCGAAGGGCGGGAAGTCCTGGGGCACTGCGACCTTGAGGGTGCCACGGGCGACGATATCGTCCAGGCCATTGGCCTGGGCTGGCGTCTGGCTGAGCATCAGGCTGGCAAACAAGGCAGTGAGCAGGGCGCTGCAACGCTTGGTCATGGCAACTCTCCGAAAAGGGCGAAGGGATTTTCTGAGTATTGCCAGTGCACAGCCCATGCCATGCCGCGCCAAAGCGGCTGCAAGGCAGGGTTTTACAGGTGTACAGCGGTCTTACTGGTCTGAACAGTCAGAAGCGATTGCGCACCCTTTTCGAGCGCCCGCAAAACCCGGCGAGCCCCTTTGGGGCGTGGCTTGCCGGCCAGCGAGAATAGATTTACAACTAGCCTCACTGTTGACCGAAATCTTGAGTTTTTTATGAATTCCATCGCCCAAGCCGTACCGGAAGCGGCTTTGCAAGCCATCCGCAAACTGATCAAGCAACGGGGCTTCGGGCCAGGTGATGCACTGCCTTCCCAGCGCGACCTGGCATTGCAGTTGGGGGTCAGTCGGGCCTCGTTGCGCGAGGCCTTGTCTTCGCTCAGTGCACTGGGGCTGGTCAGCGTGCAGCCGGGCAAAGGCGTGTTTGTGCAAGCGCCACCGACGGCCGACATGAGCGGGGTGGCCTGGCCCTTTACGGCGCAGGCCAGCCCCCTGGATATCTTCCAATTGCGTTATGCCCTGGAGGGCTTTGCGGCGGGGCTGGCGGCCATGACCCTGACCACCGAGGAACTGGATGGGCTCGAAGACAATGTCCAGGCCATGCGCCGGGAACTCAAGGCCGGGGATTTCGAGGCCGCTGCGCGGCTGGACTTCGCGTTCCACCAGCGCATCCTGTTGGCCAGTGGCAATCAGGCGATGATGAGCATCCTCAGCGCCAGTGCCGAGGTGTTTCTGGAAAGTCAGAAGCTACCGTTCATCCGACCGGAACGGGCGATGGAAACCTGGCAGGAGCATCGCAAGATCCTCCGGGCCCTGGCCCGGCGCAGCAGCGCGGCGGCGCACAAAGCTATGCAGGAACACGTGCGTAACGCTGCGTTGCGCACGGGAATAGCCTTTGTGACTCCGACGGCCTCTTGAACCCGCCATATCCAAAATGATGACGCTCCATAGCAAGAGTCAATCAGCAGCGGCTTCCTGAACGCAGGAAGGGCGGCTATGATGGGCAACGTTTTTTTTGCTTACAACCCGGAGACATCCATGAGCAACGATCTTATCAAGCACGTCACCGACGCGACCTTTGAGGCCGAAGTACTGCAGGCCCAGGGCCCGGTGCTGGTTGACTACTGGGCTGAGTGGTGCGGTCCTTGCAAAATGATCGCTCCGGTCCTGGACGACATCGCAACCACCTACGAAGGCAAACTGACCATTGCCAAGCTGAACATCGACGAGAACCAGGAAACCCCGGCCAAGCATGGCGTGCGTGGTATCCCGACGCTGATGCTGTTCAAGAACGGCAACGTCGAAGCGACCAAGGTCGGCGCACTGTCCAAGTCGCAATTGGCTGCATTCCTCGACGCCAACATCTAAGCGTCGTCAAAAAGCCCCGCAAATTGCGGGGCTTTTTCGTAAAGCAGGGCTAGACGCTCTGAAATTCAGGTGGTACATTCGGCCCCGCACTGGTTTCTCCACTGCCCCCTGCAAGCCGTCGCCGACGCATTCCTTTCGATTAGTACGCGATCCTGTCGCCTTCTCTGCGGCGCGGCCTCATTAAGCCAAAAGCTTAATTCCCCCCCTCTATAAATGATTACGTCATTCCTATATGAATCTGACTGAACTCAAGCAAAAGCCGATTACCGACCTGCTCCAACTGGCCGAAGAAATGGGCATAGAAAATATGGCCCGTTCGCGCAAGCAGGACGTGATTTTCTCCCTGCTGAAAAAGCACGCGAAAAGCGGCGAGGAAATCTCCGGTGATGGCGTGCTGGAGATTCTCCAGGACGGCTTCGGCTTCCTTCGCTCTGCAGACGCGTCCTATCTCGCCGGCCCAGACGATATCTACGTCTCGCCGAGCCAGATCCGTCGCTTCAACTTGCGCACCGGTGACACCATCGTTGGCAAGATCCGCCCTCCAAAGGAAGGCGAGCGTTATTTCGCCCTGCTCAAGGTCGACACGATCAACTTCGATCGTCCTGAGAACGCGAAGAACAAGATTCTCTTCGAGAACCTGACGCCGCTGTTCCCGACCGTGCGTATGAAGATGGAAGCCGGTAACGGTTCCACCGAAGACCTGACCGGTCGTGTGATCGACCTGTGCGCCCCGATCGGCAAGGGCCAGCGTGGCCTGATCGTCGCACCGCCGAAAGCCGGTAAGACCATCATGCTGCAGAACATTGCAGCGAACATCGCGCGTAACAATCCTGAAGTTCACCTGATCGTGCTGCTGATCGATGAGCGTCCGGAAGAAGTCACCGAAATGCAGCGCACTGTGCGCGGCGAAGTGGTTGCCTCGACGTTCGATGAACCGCCAACCCGCCACGTGCAGGTTGCCGAAATGGTGATCGAGAAGGCCAAGCGCCTGGTCGAACACAAGAAGGACGTGGTGATCCTGCTCGACTCCATCACCCGTCTGGCCCGTGCCTACAACACCGTGATCCCGAGCTCCGGCAAGGTATTGACCGGTGGTGTCGATGCCCACGCCCTGGAGAAGCCGAAACGTTTCTTCGGCGCCGCGCGTAACATCGAAGAAGGCGGCTCGCTGACCATTATCGCCACCGCGCTGGTTGAAACCGGCTCGAAGATGGACGAAGTGATCTACGAAGAGTTCAAGGGTACCGGCAACATGGAACTGCCTTTGGACCGTCGCATCGCTGAAAAGCGTGTGTTCCCGGCCATCAACATCAACCGCTCCGGCACCCGCCGCGAAGAGTTGCTGACCGCCGACGACGAACTGCAGCGCATGTGGATCCTGCGCAAGCTGCTGCACCCGATGGACGAAGTGGCAGCCATCGAGTTCCTGATCGACAAGCTGAAAACCACCAAGACCAACGACGAGTTCTTCCTGTCGATGAAACGTAAGTAATACGACGTTTCAGGTCCGAAAGAATGGCGCCCCCAGGGGCGCCATTTTTTTTGCCTGAAATCTTTAACCACAGCTGGTGGGCAATTGCACCGTCGATAGGGCTGCCAGCCGCCCTCAGAGCAGGTACGATGTACGCCTATTTTACGGGTGGCATGGTTAATGAAATTCAAGGATCTTCGGGATTTCGTGCAGCAACTTGAGCAGCGCGGAGAGTTGAAACGTATTCAGGTGCCGGTTTCCCCGGTCCTGGAAATGACTGAGATTTGCGACCGCACCCTGCGTAACAAGGGGCCGGCGCTGCTGTTCGAAAACCCCACAGGCTTTGATATCCCCGTGCTGGGCAACCTGTTCGGCACGCCCGACCGGGTGGCGTTCGGCATGGGGGCCGAGTCGGTCAGCGAACTGCGCGAGATCGGCAAGCTGCTGGCCTTCCTCAAGGAGCCCGAGCCGCCCAAGGGCCTGAAGGACGCGTGGTCGAAGCTGCCGATCTTCCGCAAGATCATTGCCATGGCGCCCAAGGTGGTCAAGGACGCGGTCTGCCAGGAAGTGGTCATCGAAGGTGATGATGTCGACCTGGCGATGCTCCCGGTGCAGACCTGCTGGCCCGGCGACGTCGGCCCGCTGATCACCTGGGGCCTGACCGTCACCAAAGGCCCGAACAAGGACCGCCAGAACCTGGGGATCTACCGTCAGCAAGTGATTGGCCGCAACAAGGTGATCATGCGCTGGCTGAGCCACCGTGGCGGCGCTCTCGACTTCCGTGAGTGGTGCGAGAAGCACCCCGGCCAGCCGTTCCCGGTTTCCGTGGCCCTGGGGGCCGACCCGGCCACCATCCTCGGCGCCGTGACGCCGGTGCCCGACAGCCTGTCCGAATACGCCTTCGCCGGCCTGTTGCGCGGCAATCGCACCGAACTGGTGAAATGCCGTGGCAACGACCTGCAAGTGCCGGCCACCGCCGAAATCATCCTCGAAGGCGTGATTCATCCGGGCGAGATGGCCGATGAAGGCCCTTACGGCGATCACACCGGCTACTACAATGAAGTCGACAGCTTCCCGGTGTTCACCGTCGAGCGCATCACCCACCGGGTCAAACCGATCTACCACAGCACCTACACCGGCCGGCCGCCGGATGAGCCGGCGATTCTCGGCGTGGCGCTGAACGAGGTATTCGTACCGATCCTGCAGAAGCAGTTCCCGGAAATCACCGACTTCTACCTGCCGCCCGAGGGCTGCTCGTACCGCATGGCCATCGTGACCATGAAGAAGTCGTATCCGGGCCATGCCAAGCGCGTGATGCTCGGTGTGTGGTCGTTTTTGCGACAGTTCATGTACACCAAGTTCGTTATTGTCACCGACGACGACATCAACGCCCGGGACTGGAACGACGTGATCTGGGCGATTACCACGCGCATGGACCCCAAGCGCGACACGGTGATGATTGATAACACACCCATCGACTATCTCGACTTCGCCTCGCCGGTGTCGGGCCTGGGTTCGAAGATGGGCCTGGATGCCACCCATAAATGGCCGGGTGAAACCACCCGTGAGTGGGGCCGGGTGATCGTCAAGGATGAAGCCGTGACGGCGCGTGTCGATGCGATGTGGAAAGAATTGGGAATAGATTGATGCGTGTAACCCTGCAACCTTCCGGCGCGGTCCTCGACTTGCAGCCGGGCGAGCGGATTCTTGAAGGTGCGCGGCGCCTGGGCTACGACTGCCCGCAGGCGTGCCGTAACGGTGTGTGCCATGTGTGCGCGGCGCTGTTGGTCGAGGGCCGGGTGCAACAGGCCGGCGAGGTGCGTGACCATGGCGAGTTCTACACCTGCATCGCCGAGCCGCTGGAGGATTGCATCGTGCTGTGGGATGGCGTGCTGGCGCCGGGGGAGTTGCCGGTGCGCACGCTGGCCTGCCAGTTGAGCGAGTGCGTGGAGCTGGGTGGCGATGTGTGGCGCGTGCGCCTGCGGGCCCCGGCCGGCAAAGCGGTGCGTTACCACGCTGGCCAGTACCTGATGATCGAGCGCGAAAACGGCGAGAAGTCGGCGTTTTCCCTGGCCTCGGCGCCCCACGCCGGGCGCGAGCTGGAATTGCATGTGCTGGTACGCGAAGACAGCGCCCGCAGCCTGATCGAGCAGTTGCAGCGTAACCAGATGGCGCGGGTCGAGCTGCCGTTTGGCGATACCCACCTGGCCGAGCTACCCGACGGCCCGCTGGTACTGATCGCGGCCGGCACCGGCATGGCGCAGATGCACAGCCTGATCGAACATTGCCGGGCCACGGGGTTCAAGTATCCGGTGCACCTGTACTGGGGCGTGCGTCGTCCTGAGGATTTCTACCAGGTCGAACATTGGGAACAGTGGCAGCAATTGCCCAATCTGTTCCTGCACAAAGTGGTCAGCGACCTGTGTGGTTGGGAAGGGCGCTGTGGCTTGTTGCACGAGGCGGTGTGCGAAGACATAACCGACCTCAAGGCCGTGCATGTGTATGCCAGCGGATCGCCGGCGATGATCTACGGCACGCTGGACGCGCTGGTGAATGCCGGGATGGATGCGCACCAGATGCGCGCTGACGTATTTGCCTACGCCCCTCGCTCCTGACCGCTACGAAAACATTCTCGTAAGCCGATCAAACTGTGGGAGCGGGCTTGCCCGCGATAGCGGAGTGTCAGCCAACAAATCTGGCACTGTTACACCGCCATCGCGGGCAAGCCCGCTCCCACATTGAACTGTGTCTACTCAGGTGTGCGGCGTCAGAATCGCACGCCCGTGGTCACCATCGCCGCATTGAACCCCAGCAACACAAACTCCGCCGCCACCGGCCCGTAGTGCGCACCCACCGACGGAATGATCACCGGCGCCACGCCGTAGCGGTTCAGCGGGATCTTGTCGCGGTACTTGCCGCGATAGCCCTGGATCGCCCCGCCGGTCAGTTTCAGATACACCGGATAGTCGGCCATGTCGAAGCGCTTGCCGGCGTAGGCGTAGTACGAGCGTTGGCGAAACGAGTTGCGAAAGGTCGCACCGCCATACACCCACCCCGCAGCGTCATTGCGCTCCAGGCCGATCAGGTCTTGATGGTTATTGTGCTCGGGGGCCGGCGCAAAGTGCCGGGTGTAGACGCTGGTCTGGGCGTACCAGAAGCCTTTGTCGTCGTTGGCCGGCGCTTCGGCGGCCAGGGCGGTGGTGGCCTGCGCCAGGAGCAGCAGGCCGGAAAGTCGGTTTTTCATGGTGCGACCTCGATAGTCGGTGAATGCGCGGCTAAGTGGGTCGTGACGTGACGCTATTTTGAGGTCCCGTCGGGCATAAAGGCTGAACGGGCGCTGAAAATAGCGCGGTTTTGCGCGGCGAACCTGACGAATGGGGCCTATTGCTCATGCTTTTTCATATTTTTAAAAGGTATTGATTGCAAGGGGAGCGGTATGGGGAGCGGTCGACATATTGAAGCGCTGCGCGAGGGTGCGTCGGCCCGCTACGGGTCTGACGCGGTGGCCGGAGTGATCAACCGCCAGCAGTGGCGGCAACCTGGCCCATAGTACTTTTTCGCCTTACGGTTACAGCGGCGCGTTCTATTACGGTAAAGTCGCCTATAACTGGTAGTACACAGGAGACCTAAGCGATCTGCCATGACCGTTCTCGAATCCGAACTTCTGCAATTGGCTTACCCGCCGCGGCTTGATCTGGGGCCGCAACTCACTCACGAACAATTGATGAGCTCGATGCAGGCCACCATGGGTCTGCACAAGGGTGGGCCGGTCTGGCTGTTTGCCTATGGCTCGCTGATCTGGCGCCCTGAGTGTTCGGCAACCCAGCGCCTGCGCGCCCGGGTCCATGGCTATCATCGAGGCCTGTACCTGTGGTCCCACGAGCACCGGGGTACGCCGGAGTTACCGGGGCTGGTGTTTGGCCTGGATCGCGGCGGCTCGTGCAGCGGTTTTGCTTACCGCCTGCCGGAAGATCAACTGGAGGCCTCGCTCTATGCCTTGTGGCAGCGCGAGATGCCTTACCCATCCTATCGGCCACACTGGCTCAGTTGCCGGCTTGAAGACGGCAATCAGGTGCAGGCATTGGGTTTTGTGCTGGAGCGACACCTGCCCAGCTATGCCGGTAACTTGCCCGACAGTGTGCTGAACCAGGTGTTTGCCAGCGCTTGCGGGCGTTACGGCACCACTCGCGATTATGTCGAGCAGACCGTCAACGCCCTGCGTAGCCACGCCATGCCAGACAAGAATCTGGAGGCGCGGCTCAAGCGATGTGCCAAAGGCATCGCGGCGATTAACGTGCCGAGCTGACGCTATTGGTGTGCCACAGGGTTGGGATCAGGAACGCGATGGCCAGCAGGCACGCGCCGATCAGCAGCACAAAGCCGCCGTCCCAGCCGAAGTGGTCCACGGTGTAGCCCATGGCTGCACTGGCTGCCACCGATCCGCCCAGGTAACCGAACAGGCCGGTAAAACCTGCGGCTGTACCTGCGGCTTTCTTCGGCGCCAGTTCCAGGGCCTGCAGGCCGATCAGCATCACCGGGCCGTAGATCAAAAAGCCAATGGAGAACAGCGCGATCATGTCGACCATCGGGTTGCCTGGCGGGTTGAGCCAGTACACCAGGGTCGCCACGGTCACCAGAGCCATGAACACAATGCCGGTCAGGCCACGGTTGCCACGGAAGATCTTGTCCGACATCCAGCCGCACAGCAGCGTGCCGGGGATCCCCGCCCACTCGTAGAAGAAGTACGCCCAGGACGACTTGTCGACGGTGAAGTGCTTGGCTTCCTTGAGGTAGGTCGGTGCCCAGTCCAGCACGCCGTAGCGCAGCAGGTAGACGAACACGTTGGCGAAGGCGATGTACCACAGCATTTTGTTGCGCAGCACGTACTTGACGAAGATTTCCTTGGCGCTGAATTCGTCTTCGTGGCTGGCGTCGTAGCCTTCCGGGTAGTCGTTCTTGTACTTCTCGATCGGCGGCAGGCCCACCGATTGCGGGGTGTCGCGCATGGTGATGAAGGCAAACGCCGCCACTGCCAAGGCCACGGTGGCCGGGACGTAGAACGCTGCGTGCCAGTCGTTGAACCAGGCCATGCCCAGCAGGAACAGCGGGCCGATCAGACCGCCGCCGACGTTATGCGCCACGTTCCACACCGACACCACGCCGCCGCGTTCTTTCTGCGACCACCAGTGCACCATGGTCCGCCCACTTGGCGGCCAGCCCATGCCCTGGGCCCAGCCGTTGATGAACAGCAGAATGAACATCATGGTCACGCTGGAGGTTGCCCAAGGCGCGAAACCGAAAATGAACATCACCCCGGCCGATACCAGCAAGCCAAACGGCAGGAAGTAGCGCGGGTTGGAGCGGTCGGACACCAGGCCCATGAGGAACTTGGACAGGCCGTAGGCAATGGCGATTGCCGACATGGCCAGGCCCAGTTGACCACGGGTATAACCCTCGTCGATCAGGTACGGCATGGCCAGGGAGAAGTTTTTGCGCAGCAGGTAGTAACCCGCGTAGCCAAAGAAAATACCGGCGAAGATCTGCCAGCGCAGTCGTCGGTAGGTACTGTCGATCTTTTCTTCAGGCAGGGGTGCCTGGTGGGGGGCAGGACGAAAGAAAGCAAACATTCAAGAGCTCCAAATTTCTTGTTTTGACTGCGGATGCGAATGTTACAGTTTCGTTACCGAAAATAGCATCGCCTCTTATCTGCAAACACAGGAAACGGGAGTAATTGCATGTTCTTTTACGAACATGTCGCTAATAGATAAGTATGGGGCGCGATCAGATTCCTCATCGCACTGAAGATCAAATGTAGGAGCTGGCTTGCCTGCGATGGCGGTAGACCAGTTACCAAAGACGTAGCTGACCCACCGCCATCGCAGGCAAGCCAGCTCCTACATAAATTGCATTTCAAATCACTGGCGGACCTGCACGACCACCTTGCCCACTGCCTTGCGCTGCCCCAGGTCATTGATCGCCTGCGCCGCGTTGTCCAGCGGATACACCTGCGACACCAGCGGCTTCAACTTCCCCTCGGCATACCAACCAAACAGCTGCTGGAAATTCGCCGCGTTATCCTGCGGCTGGCGCTGGGCAAACGAGCCCCAGAACACTCCGACCACCGCTGCGCCCTTGAGCAGCGCCAGGTTCACCGGCAGGTCGGGGATACGCCCGCTGGCAAACCCCACCACCAACAGACGGCCGTTCCAGGCAATGGCGCGGATGGCCTGGTCAAACAGGTCGCCCCCTACCGGGTCATAGATCACATCGGCACCGTTGCCATCGGTCAGGCGCTTGATCTCATCCTTGAGGTTGCTTTCGCTGTAGTTGATCAACTCATCGGCGCCCGCCGCCTTGGCCACGGCCAGCTTGTCGGCACTGCTGGCGGCGGCAATCACCCGGGCACCCATGGCCTTGCCGATCTCCACGGCAGCCAGGCCCACGCCACCGGACGCGCCCAGTACCAGCAGGGTCTCGCCAGCGGCCAGGTGGCCACGCTGCTTGAGGGCGTGCATCGAGGTGCCGTAGGTCATGCTGAAGGCGGCAGCGGTGTTGAAATCCATGCTCGGCGGAATCGGCAGCACGTTATAGCCCGGTACCGCGACCTGCTCGGCAAAGCTGCCCCAGCCGGTCAGCGCCATGACCCGGTCGCCGACCTTCAGGTGGCTGACCTTTTCCCCGACTTCGCTGACCACCCCAGCCGCTTCGCCGCCCGGCGAGAACGGGAAGGGCGGTTTGAACTGGTACTTGCCCTCGATGATCAGCGTGTCCGGGAAGTTCACCCCAGCGGCATGGACGTCCAGCAGGATCTCGTTCTTCTTGATCGCCGGGCTTTCGACGTCTTCCAACACCAGGGTTTCGGCAGGGCCGAAGGCTTTGCACAGCACGGCTTTCATCGGACTATTCCTTTTGGCGTATTGGCCGATAAGTGTAGGTGGGTAAGGTCACGGGTCAACGAGCATGCCCCGGCCTGATAAGTCGCCATAAGCTTGTGCTCTGCCTTGCTAGCGTTATGCTACTGGCAACCGAATGTGAGGAATGAACTGTGAAAGCGTGGATCCTGTTGATGCTGGCCCTGACGTTGCCGATGGCAGCCCATGCCGAAGAAGCCAAGGAAGGCGAAGCGCCGAAGGTCAGCTATTACAGCCTGACGCCGCCTTTTGTGGGCAACTATGCCCTGGATGGCGGCCCGAAACTGCGGGTGTACAAAGCGGATGTGGCCCTGCGCGTGACCGGCCCCGAAGCGGCGGCGGCGATCAAGGCCAATGAGCCGTTGATCCGCAACCAACTGGTGGCGTTGTTTACCCAGCAGACTGTCGAGAGCATGGGCAGTGTCGAGGGTAAGGAAAAGTTGCGTCAGGAAGCGTTGAAGCAGACGCAGCAAGTGATGAATGACGAGACGGGCAAGCCGGTGGTTGAGGATTTGTTGTTTAACAATCTGATTATCCAGTAGCGCCCATCCTGTGGGCGTCGGCTTGTTGGCGATGGGGCCTTGAAGCTACCGACGCTCACAAGGCCGTCACCGTCAGCAACCCGAACTTTGGCGCCAACCTCAGGAGGGGTAACGCCTCTGCACGATGATGATAAAGATTCAGAGGCTCGGTTGGTTTCTATTGTGGAGGTTTTTCTATCGCAAACGTTATGCTTTTGGAGACGGAAATTGTGGGGCCTCCGCCTGATCCAGGATTATCGAATATAAAAGTAAAACGATAAGTTTTTCCTTTTGAAACATGGGTATCCTCGGAGGATATCCAGCTATGCCAATTGCCGCCCTTTATAGGTACTCTTGCCAGTACCGCCCCACTGGGGCATATAACTTCAAATATCGAATTTCTGCTTTGGTTGAGTCCACTAAATTTATACTGGATCGTGGAGACAAGTCCGGATAGGCGGGAGTTCAATGAGTTTGGAAAACCAGCAACTAAGTTGCTGGTTATAATAGGGCTTATATATAGATTTTCACTCTTTTTCTATCCGTTCGCCATACCCCATCGGGGGGCGCGTCGAAGACAAAGTAGAACTCGAATGTGTCTACTGTGTTAGATGTTGTGTATTTTGTTGACGACCCCCAAACGCGCCATTGGCCATCTTGTGGAGGGTGGACTGCTAGTATCGGGCCGCCGAAGGTAACAGAGTGAATCTCGAAACGCGGGTTTTTTCCCGTCACCGCACCTCGTTCAAACATATAGCGGAGCGCATGTATGATGTAAATGCCATTACTCCAAGTGGCTTCAACCTCGATTGCTCCTTTGTATCCATGTAATGAATATTCCCCTCTCACTGTTGTTACGCTGGTGGGGTTATTTCGGTCGACCTTAATCTCTATTGTTTCTGAGGGGGCTTCGTCGCTGGAGCCCTTCTTGTCCGAGCCTGATATGTCGCTCATTTTTTACTCTCCCGAGAGTCTCGATGCAATGAATTTGCGGTCGATTGTTATAGTTAATAACGAGAGATAAACGCCGGCTACTGTCAGAATTGACAGTTTTTCATTTTGTTTTTTAATAAGCTCAGTGATTTTTATAAGTGAAAGTTCAAGAAGCCAGACTCTTCCTGAACCGCGCCAACGCCACCGCAAAAAACAACAAGCCAATCCCCGCCAGCGCCAGCAAATCCGGCCACACCACGCTCACCCCCGCATCGCGAAACAGAATCGCCGCACTCAAACTCACAAAATGTGTGGATGGCGAGCCCTGCATCACCCATTGCAACCATTCGGGCATGCTGTCCAGCGGCGTACTGCCGCCTGACAACAGCAGCATCGGAATAATCACCGGGATCGCCAGCAAGCCAAACTGCGGCGTCGAGCGGGCGAGGGTAGCGAGGAAGATGCCCAGGGCAGTGCTGGCAAACAGATACAGCGCGGTTACCAGCAGGAACAGACTCAATGAGCCGGCCAGCGGCACGCCGAGCATGCCCTTGACCACCACTTCCAGTGACAGCCAGGTACACAGCACCACCACCAGCATGTTGCTCCAGATTTTTGCCAGCATGATTTCCAGGGCGGTCAGCGGCAGGACCAGCAAATGGTCGAGGGTGCCATGTTCGCGTTCGCGCAGTAGCGCGGTGCCGGTCAGGACGATGGCGAGGATGGTGATGTTGTTGACGATCTGGATCACCGCCAGGAACCAGCCGCCTTCCAGGTTGGTGTTGAACAATGCCCGGGTGGTGAGGGCCGCCGGTGCGCGCTGGCGGGTGTCCGCCTGGCCGCTGTAGGTCAGCAATTCACGCTGGAAGATCCGCCCGATATAGCCCGCGCCCATAAAGGCCTGGCTCATCGCCGTGGCATCCACATTGACCTGCACGCTCGGCTGGCGGCCGGCCAGCAGGTCGGCCTGGAAATTGGCCGGCACGTTGATCACGAAAGTGTACTGGCCGCTGTCCATGACCTTATCCAACTGGTCGTAGGCCAGTGGCACGGCGGGCTGGAATTCCGGTGGTTGCAGGGCTTCGGCCAACTGGCGTGACAATTGGCCATGGTCTTCATCGACAAAGGCCACGCTGGCGTTATGCACGCCAATCACTGAACCGGCCGCTGGCATATAAATGGCGACGGTGAAGGCGTAGAACAGAAACAGCAGCAACACGCTGTCGTGGCGCAGGCTGGTGAGCTCTTTGATTCCCAGGCGCAGGATATGGGCGAACTTATGCATCAGGCCTCCTGCTTCTTGAGCATCACCAGGCTCAGCCCGGTGAACCCCAGGAAAAACCCGAACAGCGCCAGGCACTGTGGCCACAGCTGGCGCAGGTCCAGGGCTTTGGTAAAGGTGCCGACGGCGACATCCAGGAAGTAGCCGGCGGGAAACAGCATGCCCATCAGCGCGGCCGCCCCTTCCAGCGAGGAGCGCGGCACGATCAGCCCGGAGAACTGGATGGTCGGCAGGCTGGTGATGATCATGGTGCCGAGAATCGCCGCGATCTGGGTGCGGGTGAACGCAGAAATCAGCAGGCCCATGCTGGTGGTGGCCAGCACATACAGCAGGCCGCCAAACGCCAGGGTCACGCCACTGCCCTTGAACGGCACGCCGAACAGCCAGCGGTTCATCGCCACCAGCAGCGCCAGGTTGATCAGGCTGATAACCAGATACGGCGCCTGCTTGCCGAGGAGAAACTCCAGGCGGGTCAGCGGTGTGGCGTAGAAGTTAGTGATCGACCCCAGCTCCTTCTCGCGCACGATGCCCAAGGCGGTGAGCATGGCCGGGATAAACGCCAGGATCAGTGCCATCACGCCGGGGCCGATGGCATTTACGCTGACCACGTCCTGGTTATAGCGAAAGCGCGTCTCCAGTCTGGCGGCGGCGGGCTGGGCTCGCGGGGAGCTGTTGAGTTCCGCCAACTGCTGCAGATTGGCCTGGTGTACCGCTTCGACATAGTTGCGGCTGGTCTCGGCGCGAAACGGCATGCCGCCATCCAGCCAGGCGGCCACTGCCGGTTGGCGCCCGGCGTACAGGTCGCGGCCAAATCCGGGAGGAATCTCCAAGGCGAGTTTGATTTCCGAGCGTTGCAGGCGCCGGTGCAGCTCGGCCGAATCGCTGATCGGCGGCTGTTCGGCGAAGTAGCGCGAACTGCGAAAGGCCTCCAGATAGGCGCGGCTTTGTGGCGTCTGGTCCTGGTCATACACGGCGAAGGCGAGCTTCTCCACGTCCAGGGAAATGCCGTAGCCGAAGATCACCATCATGAAAATCGCCCCGAGCAGGGCAAAGGCCATGCGCACTTTGTCGCGCAACAATTCCTTGCCTTCGCGACTGGCCACTGCCAGCAGGCGGACCAGGCTGAAGCCGCGCTTGCTGACTGGCGGCGTGGTCGGTGTGCTGACGGTTGCGCTGGGCGCGGCGGCTTCTGGGGCTTCCTGGGCTTGTTCCAGACAGGTGACAAATGCGGCTTCCAGGGTCTCGCCGTGGAAGTGTTGCTGCAGGGCGTCCGGGGTGTCGCAGGCCAGCACCTTGCCGGCGTGCATCAACGAGATGCGGTCGCAGCGCTGGGCTTCGTTCATAAAGTGGGTGGAGAGAAAAATCGTCACCCCTTGCTCGCGGGACAACTCCACCAGCAAACGCCAGAAATCGTCGCGCGCGGCGGGGTCCACACCGGACGTGGGTTCGTCGAGGATCAGCACTTCCGGGCGATGCAACACCGCCACGGCCAGGGACAGGCGCTGGCGCAAACCCAGGGGCAGCTCGCCGGAGGGTTGTTCGGCGACACTGCCCAGGTCAAAACGCTGGATCAATTCTTCGATGCGCGGGCCGCTGTCGGCCTTGGGCAGGTCGAACAACTGTGCGTGCAGCACCAGGTTCTGGCGCACGCTGAGCTCACCGTACAGCGAGAAGCTCTGGGACATAAAGCCCACGCGCTTGCGGGTTGCCAGGTCCTTGGCATTTACCGGGTTGCCCAGCAGTGTGGCGCTGCCTTCACTGGCCGGCATCAGCCCGGTGAGGACTTTCATGGTGGTGGTCTTGCCGCAGCCGTTGGAGCCGAGAAAGCCGAAGATCTCGCCACGGCCAATAGCGAAGCTGACTTTGTTGACAGCCGTAAAGTCGCCAAAGCGCAGGGTCAGGTCGTGGGCTTCGATGGCGATGTCGGTGTTGTCGTTTGCCCGAGGAGGGATCACCAGCGGCTGGTTGTTGTGCGCGCTGTCACCCTGGAAATGGGTGAAGGCCTCATCCAGCTTGCCGCTGGGCGTGACCGCCGCCAGTTCGCGGCTCAGGCCATCGGCGATCAGCTTGCCGCGGTCGAGCATCAGGCAGTGCTCGAACTGCTCGGCTTCTTCCATGTAGGCCGTGGCCACCAGCAGCGTCAGTTGCGGGCGTTCGCTGCGTACGGTTTCTACCAGTTCCCAGAAGCGCCGGCGTGACAAAGGGTCGACGCCGGTGGTGGGTTCATCGAGGATCAGCAAGTCCGGGTCGTGGATCAGCGCGCAGCACAGCCCTAATTTTTGCTTCATCCCGCCCGACAGTTTGCCCGCCGGCCGGTCGGCGAAGCGTGCCAGGTCGGTGGCCAGCAGCAGGTTGTGCATGCGCTGCTCGCAATCGGCTTTGGACAGGCCAAACAGGGTGGCGAAAAAACGGATGTTCTCGCTGATGGACAGCTCGGGGTACAGGTTGCCGCCCAGGCCCTGGGGCATAAACGCGATCAACGGGTACAGGCTGTTGCGGTGGCGGCGGTCTTCGATGGAGCCGCCCAGCACCTGCAAGTCACCGTCCTGCAGTTTTTTCACCCCGGCGATCAAGCCCAACAGGCTCGACTTGCCCGCCCCATCCGGGCCGATCAACCCGCAGCGGGTACCGGCCGGCAGGCTGAAGGCGATGTCGATCAGCGCCTGTTGCTTGCCGTAGCGGTGGTTGATGCCCGTGGCCTGCAGCGCCAGCCCGGTCATTGCAGGTTGGCCGGCCAGTCCAGGTCGGCGGTGCGCACATAGCCGGCGCCGGGCATGCCGGGCTTGGCCTGGGGCACGGCGCTCGGTTGAGTCAGGCGCAGTTTGACGCGGAACACCAGTTTCTGGCGCTCGTCGCGGGTTTCCACTTCTTTGGGGGTGAACTGCGACTTGGCGGCGACAAAGCTGATCTTCGCTGGCAGGGGTTGATCCGGCAGCGCATCGAGCACGATCCGCGCTTCACTGCCCACGGTCAGGCGACCGGTGACGGAGGCGGGCAGGTAGAGGTTCATGTACTGGTCATTCGGATCTATCAGCAGCAACACGCGCCCGCCGGCACCGAGCACTTCGCCAGGTTCGGCCAGGCGCAACTGGATGATGCCGTCGATGGGCGCGCGCAGGCTGCTGTCTTCGATCTCGCTGGTCAGTTGTGCCACCTGGGCCTGGGCCGCACCGATGGCGGCCTTGACCGCATTGACCTGGGCCTGGGCTGCCGTCACCGCCGCATTGCCGGTGTTCTGCCGTGCCTGTTGCTGGTCGATCAGCTGTGCGCTGGCGAAGCCGCGGCGGTACAGCTCCTGGGTGCGCTTGAGTTCCTGGCTGGCCAGCAGGTTTTCGCTCTGGCGCAATTGCACGTTGGCTTCGGCGGCGGCGAAGTTCTCCTTGGCGCGCAGCACTTCGGCCTCGGCCTGGGAACGCTGGGCTTCGAGGGTGCGGGTGTCGATACGCGCCAGCAGTTGGCCCTTGAGCACTTTGTCGCCTTCATCGACCCGCACTTCAGCCAGGCGGCCGGGGATCTTGGTGGCGATCTGCACTTCGGTGGATTCCAGCCGGCCATTGCCCATGTTCAAACCTTCCGGCAGGCGGTCCAGGGTGGACTTCCAATAGCCGAAGCCACCGGCGGCCACCAGCAATAGAATCAGGAGAAAGGCAAAGAAGTGCGAACTGCGATGTGACGTCGACATGGGTGCATCCTGCGGTGTTAGCGTCCTAGTTTGCCGGGATCGTAACCGATAGCCGTTGATACCGGTCAAATGAATACCGTTAGGCGTTAACGCAGGGCCATTACCGCCGCCCATTGCTGGGCCGTCACCGGCATCACCGACAAACGACTGCCTTTTTGCACCAGCGGCAGTTCGGCCAGGGCCGTCTGTTGCTTGAGGTAGCCCAGCCCGAGAACGTTGGGGAAGGTCTCGACATGCGCCACTGTAATGGCGCTCCATGGATTTTTTTCCGGGGTGGCCTTGGCATCGAAGTAATGGCTGTCAGCTTCCAGCGCTGTCGGGTCTGGATAAGCCGCCTCAATGATTTTCCCTACGCCGGCAATCCCCGGTTCGGGGCAACTGGAGTGGTAAAAGAAGAACGCGTCACCCACGGCCATGGCCCGCAGGAAGTTGCGTGCCTGGTAATTGCGCACGCCATCCCAGCGCGCCTCGCCGAGTTTTTCCAGGCCCTTGATGGACAGCTCATCGGGCTCGGACTTCATCAGCCAATAGGCCATGGTTTTGCTCCTTTGCAGGGGATTGGGCAGGTTGTCTGTCAATTTCATGACAAACCGACGGTCGGTTGACGTCAAGGTTTGCGTGTTGGTTCACGTTACCGCAGAATGCCGGGATTTTAAGCTTGACGCAGCTGGAACGGACTACTTTGGAACGTTGCTGTCATCGTGTGTGATAGGCCTGAAGGGGGGCAATCGATGAAACGCAAACCGGATTTACTATGGATTTTGGTTATTTTGTTCGGTCTGGGCGTCGTGACCACCGGGTACGCGCAAAGCCTGTGGTCGAACAAGACCGAAGCCCCGGTTGAATTTGCACAGCAGCAGCCACAAACCTTCAAGCGTTGATGCTATTTCGGCGCCGTTGATTCCAGCGGCGTCCCCTCTGCGATATACCACTTCTTATCGGTAACGGTGCCATTCAATGGCACGTCCCAGCTGGCCTGCGCCAGTCGTTTGACTTTCTGGCACTCATGGGCCAGGCCCAGCAGCGTCGGCTTGCGCCACGACGAGCGGCGCGCCAGGTACGCCAGGCTGCGATCGTAAAAGCCGCCGCCCATGCCCAGCCGCCCGCCCGCATCATCGAAACCCACCAATGGCAGCAGCACCAGGTCCAGGGCCCAGACCTTGCGCTGGCGCCCGATATTGACCTGTGGCTCAAGAATGCCGAAGCGATTGGGCGCAAGTTTTTCCCGGGGACGTACCCGTTGGAACACCATCTTGGTCCGTGGCCAGGCGCTGAGCACCGGCAGGTAGGTGGCCTTGCCCCGGCGCTGGGCAGCGCGCAGCAGCAAGCGCGGATCGATTTCGCCATCCGTTGGTAGGTATAAAGCAATATGTTTGGCCCGGCGAAACAGCGGGTGCTGTGCCAGTTGCCGATACAGGCCAAGAGCTGCCTGGCGCTGCTCGCCCGGCGTCAGGGCGCGGCGGGCATTGCGCAACATGCGTCGAAGTTGCGGACGGGAAAGCGGCGCAGGTTCGGTCATGGTGTTCGGCTCATAAAACAATGCCAGTCCGGGGACTGGCATTGAGTTTGGGAATTCAGGCTCCCCGACAGAACCGCTGTCGACTAAGCCCTTGAACCCGAAAGTTCAAGGTGGAAGAAGCAGTAGGCTTTAAGGCTTTCCGTCTAGCGGACATGCACACCAGCCCAACGTGCAACTTCCAGGGTAGTGCGAATCGGCTCCGGGACATCGCCGACTGGCAAGCACGCCAGGGAGTGGGGCGAGTATACCCCAAACAGACTCGGCAATCAGCCCTTGGGTGCGTCTGAATCGCTGGAAAGCACCAGATCCACACGTTCCAGCAGGTCACGCACCTGCTCGCGTGTCGAGCCGCTGGCCTGTACGTCAGGGCGCTCCTGCTTATGCAGCAAATCGTGGGTAATGTTCAGGGCGGCCATCACGGCGATACGGTCGGCACCGATGACTTTGCCGCTGCTGCGGATTTCACGCATCTTGCCATCCAGGTAGCGGGCGGCGCTCACCAGGTTGCTGCGCTCTTCCTGGGGGCAGATGATCGAATACTCTTTGTCGAGAATCTGCACGGTGACGCTATTGCTTGAACTCATGAGTCTTGCTCCAGGGCCTTCAGGCGCGAAATCATCGACTCGACCTTACGCCGGGCGATTTCGTTTTTTTCAATGAGGTGAGCGCGTTCCTCGCGCCAGGTCTTTTCCTGAGCTAATAGGAGTCCGTTTTGACTCTTTAGTTGCTCGACCCGGGTAATTAGCAATTCGAGTCTGGCCATCAGCGCTTGCAAGTCGGCGTCTTCCATAGGGTTCCACTGGATTTGTCTGATGAATGGCAACTGCAGGATAAACGATCTGACGCCCTTGATAGTCGGGTGCGTCTGCCGGTGCTAGGATACAGCGCTTCATTCTAGACATCGCGCCGCCTGGCGCCTAGCTCATCATGCCTATTCAGAATTCCCCGTACGACGCTTTTTCCAAACTGCTGAGCTCCAGCGGTCACCCTTGCTCGCCTGCCGAACTGCATGGCGTGCTGCTGGGCCGTAGCTGCACCGGTGTCGGCTTTGACGCCGACAACTGGCTGGCCGACGTCGCCGAGCTGCTGGAAACCGAGCCTACCGAAAACGTGCGCAACGCGTTGATCGGCTTGCAAGAAATGGTTAAAGGCGAGCTGACCGGTGATGACGTCACCGTAGTCCTGCTGCTGCCAACCGATGATGCGCCGCTCACCGAGCGTGCTGCTGCACTGGGTCAATGGTGCCAGGGCTTCCTCCATGGCTTTGGCGTGAACGCCGGCGGCCTGGAGTTGAGCACCGACGCCAAGGAAGTGTTGCAGGACCTGGCAGCCATCTCCCAGGTGCAAGACGCCCTGGAAGAGTCCGAAGACGGCGAAGGCGACTATATGGAAGTCATGGAATACCTGCGCGTCGCGCCGCTGCTGCTGTTCACCGAGACCAAAAAGTCTGCTGAACCCGCAGCAGTCAAGCCGTCGCTGCACTAAGAGAGGGAACCCACCTGCCCATGATCCATATCCCCAAAGCGGAATACACCCGCCGCCGCAAGGCGCTCATGGCGCAGATGGAACCCAACAGCATCGCGATCCTGCCGGCCGCCGCCGTGGCGATCCGCAACCGTGATGTCGAACACGTCTACCGCCAGGACAGCGACTTCCAGTACCTGAGCGGCTTCCCCGAGCCCCAGGCAGTGATTGTGTTGATGCCTGGGCGCATTCACGGCGAGTACGTGCTGTTCTGCCGTGAACGCAATGCCGAGCGCGAATTGTGGGACGGCCTGCGCGCCGGTACCGAAGGCGCGATTCGCGAATACGGCGCCGACGATGCCTTCCCGATCACCGATATCGACGACATCCTGCCCGGCCTGATCGAAGGTCGCGACCGGGTGTATTCGGCCATGGGCAGCAATGCCGAGTTCGACCGGCACCTGATGGAGTGGATCAACGTGATCCGCTCCAAGGCGCACCTCGGTGCGCAGCCGCCGAACGAATTCGTTGCCCTGGATCATCTGCTGCACGACATGCGCCTGTATAAATCCGCCGCAGAAGTGAAGGTCATGCGCGAAGCCGCACGGATTTCCTGCGCGGCCCATATCCGGGCAATGCAGGCCAGCCGCCCGGGGTTGCATGAATTCAGCCTGGAGGCCGAGCTGGACTACGAGTTCCGCCGGGGCGGGGCGAAGATGCCGGCCTATGGCTCCATCGTCGCTTCGGGGCGCAACAGCTGCATCCTGCACTACCAGCAGAATGATGCGGTGCTCAAGGACGGTGACCTGGTGCTGATCGACGCCGGTTGTGAAATCGACTGCTATGCCAGCGATATCACCCGTACCTGGCCGGTCAACGGCAAGTTTTCCGCCGAGCAGAAGGCGATCTACGAAGTGGTGCTGGCCTCCCAGGAAGCCGCCTTTGCGCAGATCGCGCCGAACAAACACTGGAACCAGGCCCATGAGGCGACGGTGCACGTCATCACCGCTGGGCTGGTGAAGCTGGGCTTGTTGCAAGGTGACGTGGACGAGTTGATCGCCAGCGAAGCCTACAAGGCGTTCTATATGCACCGCGCCGGGCACTGGCTGGGCATGGATGTGCATGATGTGGGCGAGTACAAGGTCGGCGGCGAGTGGCGGGTGCTGGAAGTGGGCATGGCCCTGACCGTGGAGCCGGGCATCTACATTGCCCCGGATAACCAGAACGTGGCAAAGAAATGGCGTGGCATAGGCGTGCGCATCGAGGATGACGTGGTGGTGACCAAGCAAGGCTGTGAAATTCTGACCGGTGGCGTGCCCAAGACCGTGGCCGAGATTGAAGCACTGATGGCGGCCGCCCGATGAGCCGGGTCAACCTGGCGATTATCGGTGGCGGCCTGGTGGGCGCCAGCTTGGCGCTGGCGTTGCAGGCCGGGGCCAAGGCTCGCGGTTGGAAGATCGTGCTGATCGAACCCTTTGCCCCCGGCGACAGCTACCAGCCGAGCTACGACGCACGTTCCTCGGCACTGTCCTTTGGCGCGCGACAGATCTACCAGCGCCTGGGTGTGTGGCAAGACATTTCCCGGCGCGCCGAGCCGATCAGGCAGATCCATGTTTCCGACCGTGGGCGCTTCTCTACCGCGCGCTTGTCGGCGCTCGAAGAGGGCGTACCGGCCCTGGGCTATGTGGTGGAAAACGCCTGGCTCGGGCAGTGCCTGTGGCAAGGCCTGGACAAAGACGTGATCAGTTGGCGTTGCCCCGCAGAAGTCAGCCGCCTGGAACCGCTGGCCGACGGCTACCGCCTGACCCTCAACGATGAAACTGTCATCGAGTGCGATCTCGCGGTACTGGCCGATGGTGGCCGCTCCGGCCTGCGCGAGCAGTTGGGCATTGGCGTCAAGCAACGGCCTTACAACCAGAGCGCCCTGATCGCCAACATCACCCCCAGCGAAGCCCATAACGGCGAGGCTTTCGAGCGTTTCACCGACGAAGGCCCGATGGCCTTGCTGCCGCTGGCAGACAACCGTTGCGCACTGGTCTGGACCCGCGTCGGCATGGACGCCCAGCGCTTGGCGCAACTGGATGAACGCAGTTTTCTCAGCGAGTTGCAGGGCGTGTTTGGTTATCGCCTGGGCACCTTGAAACAGGTTGGCGCGCGGCACTTGTATCCGCTGACCCTGGTGGAGGCCGATGAGCAAGTGCGCTCGCACCTGGTGATCCTCGGCAATGCCGCCCACAGCTTGCACCCGATTGCCGGCCAGGGTTTCAACCTGTCGCTGCGCGATGCCTATGCGCTGGCCGAGGCCCTGTTGGCCGGGCCGCAAGTGCCGGGCGACCTGGCGACCTTGCAGGCCTACCGCGAACGCCAGCGCCTGGACCAGCAATTGACCGTGGGCTTCTCCGACCAGGTCACCCGCCTGTTTGGCAGCGGCCAGCCGCTGGTCGCCATGGGTCGCAACCTCGGCCTGTTGGGCCTGGACCTATTGCCGCCGGCCAAGCGCTGGTTCGCCCGGCAGGCCATGGGCCTGGGCACGCGTCCCGATGCGTAAGTGGTTGACGGAGCGCCTGGGCAAGGCGCGGTTGTTGCGCTGGATCATGACCCTGTATCCGCCGTATCTGGGCGCAGGCGTCCGTGTGCAGCACATGAGCGCTGATTTTCGTCAGGTGAAGGTGCGCATGGGCCTGGGCTGGTACAACCGCAACTACGTCGGTACGCAATTTGGCGGCAGCCTGTACTCGATGGTCGACCCGTTCTACATGCTGATGCTGATGGAGAACCTGGGGCGCGACTACATCGTCTGGGACAAGGCCGCGACCATTGATTTCATCTCGCCGGGCAAAGGCCCGGTGTTTGCCGAATTTTCCATCGACCAGGCCTTGCTCGATGAGGTGCGACGGCAGACCGAGGGCGGCGAGAAATACTTGCCGCACCTCAAGGTGCAGATTCACGACGGCTCCGGCACCCTGGTGGCGCGAGTCGACAAAACCCTTTACGTGCGGCGCAAGCCGCCAGCGAGACAGGCATAAAGCATGGACATGCGCGCAGATGTGCTGATTGTCGGGGCCGGAATGGTCGGAAGCGCCCTGGCGCTGGCGTTGCAGGGCAGTGGCCTGCAGGTGCTGCTGCTCGACGGCAGCCCAATGAGCGTCAAGCCATTCGACGCCGATGCGCCGTTTGAACCGCGGGTGAGCGCCTTGTCGGCCGCCAGCCAGCGCATCCTCGACCGCCTGGGTGTGTGGGATGGCATCGCCAGCCGCCGCGCCAGCCCCTACGGCGAGATGCAGGTGTGGGATGGCAGCGGCACCGGGCAGATCCACTTTTCGGCGGCCAGTGTGCATGCCGAGGTGCTGGGGCATATCGTCGAAAACCGCGTGGTCCAGGACGCCCTGCTTGAGCGCCTGCACGACTGCGACCTGGGCCTGCTGGCCAATGCACGCCTGGAGCAGATGCGCCGCTCCGGCGATGACTGGCTGCTGACCCTGGCCGATGGCCGCACTTTGCGCGCGCCGCTGGTGATCGCCGCCGACGGCGCCAACTCGGCTGTGCGCCGCCTGACCGGCACCGCCACCCGCGAATGGGATTACCTGCACCACGCCATCGTCACCAGCGTACGCAGCAGCCAGCCGCACCAGCGTACCGCCTGGCAGCGCTTCACCGACCATGGTCCGCTGGCGTTCCTGCCGCTGGTACGCGATGGCCAGGAAGATTGGTGCTCGATCGTCTGGTCGACCACGCCAAGTGAGTCCGAACGCCTGATGGCCCTGGACGACGAAAGTTTCTGCCGCGAACTGGAGCGCGCTTTTGAAGGGCGCCTCGGCAGCGTGGTCAGCGCCGACCCGCGTCTGTGCGTACCGCTGCGCCAGCGCCACGCCAAGCGCTACGTCGCCGAAGGCCTGGCGCTGATTGGTGATGCTGCCCACGTTATCCACCCATTGGCGGGGCAGGGGGTGAATCTGGGGTTCCTCGATGCCGCCGTGTTGGCCGAGGTGCTGCTAAAGGCGTGCGAGCGCGGTGAGCGCTTGGCGGATGTGAAGGTGCTCAGTCGCTACGAGCGTCGGCGCATGCCGCACAACCTGGCGCTGATGGCGGCGATGGAGGGCTTTGAACGGTTGTTCCAGGCTGACCAGTTGCCATTGCGCTGGTTGCGCAATGCGGGGCTGAAGATGGTCGACCAGATGCCCGAAGCCAAGGCGCTGTTTGTGCGCCAGGCATTGGGCTTGACCGGAGACCTGCCGGATCTGGCCAAGGCCTGAGGCCATCTGTCGCACCTTAAATGGCACTCGTGCAACATCTCGTAACTCCTCCGGCCAGTGTTCGGTTGAGATGCTAAATGTGAGTCCTTATCATTTGCGCTCACTTTTCCTACGAGAGACCGCACCTATGTTGGCACCCAAGCGCCTCCTGACTGCCCTGGCACTCACCCTTATCGCCAGCACCACCGCCCAGGCGGCTGACGAAGTGGTGGTCTACTCCTCTCGTATCGACGAGTTGATCAAGCCGGTGTTCGACGCCTACACCAAGAAAACCGGGGTGCAGGTGAAGTTCATCACCGACAAGGAAGCGCCGCTGATGCAGCGCATCAAGGCCGAAGGCCAGAACGCCACCGCCGACCTGCTGCTGACCGTCGATGCTGGCAACCTCTGGCAAGCCGAGCAGATGGGCATTCTGCAGCCGTTCACTTCCAAGGTGATCGACGCCAACATCCCCGCGCAATATCGCGCTTCCAGCCACGCCTGGACCGGCTTGAGCCTGCGGGCGCGGACCATCGCGTACTCCACCGACCGCGTGAAGCCGGCAGAGCTGACCACCTACGAAGCCCTGGCTGACAAGCAATGGGAAGGCCGCCTGTGCCTGCGTACCGCGAAAAAGGTCTACAACCAGTCGCTGACCGCCACCCTGATCGAGACCCATGGCGCAGAAAAGACTGAAGAAATCATCAAGGGCTGGGTCAATAACCTGTCCACCGATGTCTTCTCCGATGACGTCGCGGTATTGCAGGCAATCAACGCCGGGCAGTGCGACGTGGGGATCGTCAACACTTACTACTACGGCCGCCTGCACAAGCAGGATCCGAAGCTGGCAGTCAAATTGTTCTGGCCGAACCAGGGCGACCGTGGTGTGCACGTCAACCTGTCGGGCATTGGCCTGACCAAGTACGCCCCGCACCCGGAAGCCGCCAAGGCTCTGGTGGAGTGGATGACTACGCCTGAGGCGCAGAAGATCTTTGCCGACGTCAACCAGGAGTTCCCGGCCAACCCGGCGGTAGAACCCTCGGCTGAAGTGGCGAGCTGGGGCAAGTTCAAGGCTGACACCCTGCCGGTGGAAGTGGCGGGCAAGCGCCAGGCCGAGGCGATTCGCCTGATGGATCGTGCGGGCTGGAACTGAGTACAATTTGTAGGACGCCGCAGTTCTAATGTGGGAGCGGCTTGTGTAGGAGCTGGCTTGCCTGCGATAGCATCACCCGGTATCGCTGATAAACCGAGGTGTCTGCATCTCAGGCAAGCCAGCTCCCACACAAGCCCGCTCCCACAGTGTTTTGTGCAGGTCTCCACATCATCCACTGCTTGAGAATTCCTTTTGGCCCACCCCGCCCAACGCCGCTGGTACCTGCCAGTCTTCACTGTCGCCGCCCTGGTGCTGCTGCCGTTGAGCGTGTTGTTGCTGTCCTGGCAAAGCATCGACACGCAAATCTGGTCGCACCTGTGGGACACCCAGATGCCGCGTCTGCTGGGCAACACCTTGACCCTGGTGCTGGGCGTCGGGGTCGGTGTAACGGTGCTGGGCGTGAGCCTGGCGTGGCTGACCAGCCTCTGTGAGTTCCCCGGCCGGCGTTGGCTGGACTGGGCGTTGATGCTGCCGTTTGCCATCCCGGCCTATGTCCTGGCGTTTGTCTTCGTCGGCCTGCTGGACTTCTCCGGGCCGGTACAAACCTTGCTGCGCGAGTGGTTCGGCACGGGCCTGCGCCTGCCGCGCGTGCGCTCCACCAGTGGCGTGATCATCGTGCTGGTGCTGGTGTTCTATCCCTACGTCTACCTGCTGGCGCGCACCGCCTTTCTGGCCCAGGGCAAGGGGTTGATGGAAGCGGCGCGGGTGTTGGGCCAATCACCCTGGCAGGCATTCTGGCGGGTGGCCCTGCCCATGGCGCGCCCGGCCATCGGCGCCGGCGTGGCCCTGGCGTTGATGGAAACCCTGGCGGATTTCGGCGCAGTGTCAGTGTTCAATTTCGACACGTTCACCACCGCCATCTACAAGACCTGGTATGGCTTTTTCAGCCTGTCCAGCGCCGCGCAACTGGCGAGCCTGCTGCTGTTGGTGGTGATGCTGGTGCTCTACGGCGAGCGCCGGGCCCGTGGCGCCAGCCGCCCGAGCAACGAGCGACCGCGGGGCAAGGCGCTGTATCACCTGAGTGGCTTCAAGGCCGCCGCCGCCACTGGCTGGTGCGCCCTGGTGTTTGCCTGCGCCTTTGTCATCCCGATGCTTCAACTGCTGGCCTGGTTCTGGCAGCGCGGGCGTTTCGACCTCGACGAGCGCTACGCCGGGCTGATCGTGCATACCCTTTACCTGGGTGGCATGGCCGCGTTGATCACCGTCAGCGTGGCGTTGCTGCTGGCGTTTGCCAACCGCCTGGCGCCGACCCGCGCCATCCGCGCCGGGGTCAGCCTGGGCAACCTGGGCTATGCCTTGCCGGGTTCGGTATTGGCGGTGTCGATCATGCTGGCGTTCAGCTATTTGGACCGCGAGTTGGTGATCCCTGTGTCCAGTTGGCTGGGCGGTGCTGGCAAACCGTTGCTGTTGGGCAGCCTGTCGGCGCTGCTGATGGCCTATCTGGTGCGCTTCCTCGCCGTGGCCTACGGCCCACTGGAAAACAGCCTGGCGCGCATCCGCCCGTCCTTGCCGGAAGCAGCGCGCAGCCTGGGGGTAAGTGGGCCACGACTGTTTTGCAAAGTGTATCTGCCACTTTTGTTGCCCGGCACCTTGAGCGCCGCGCTGCTGGTGTTTGTCGATGTGCTCAAGGAAATGCCCGCGACCCTGCTGATGCGCCCGTTCGGCTGGGATACGCTGGCGGTACGCATCTTTGAGATGACCAGCGAAGGCGAGTGGGCGCGCGCCTCCTTGCCCGCCCTGACCCTGGTGTTGGTCGGCCTGTTGCCGGTCATCGGCTTGATCCGACGTTCGGCGCGACGAATCGGTTAGGTGTCAGTCCTACGGCTTGAGGCTACAATGCGCGGCATTCGGTGCGGCCCGTCTTTCGGGTTGGGTTGCTGATTGTGGCTGCAAGCCTTGTATTTCAAGGTGTGTAGCCCGAACAGCAACCGTCCGCACCTTCGCCACGCCCGGAAGGAGAAACCCATGGGACAGCGTACGCCTCTGTATGACCTGCATCTCGCCCTTGGCGCGAAAATGGTCGATTTTGGCGGTTGGGATATGCCTCTGCACTACGGCTCGCAAGTCGAGGAGCACCATCAGGTGCGCCGTGACTGCGGGGTGTTTGATGTTTCCCACATGACCGTGATCGATATCTCGGGCCTGCAGGCCAGGGAATGGCTGCAGTACCTGTTGGCCAATGATGTCGATCGTTTGCATGGCTGCGGCCATGCGCTGTACAGCGCCATGCTCAACGAGCAGGGCGGGGTGGTGGACGACATGATTGTCTACCGCACCGAAGAGGGTTACCGGCTGGTGGTCAATGCGGCCACCCGCGACCAGGATATCGCCTGGATGCAGAGCCAGTTGGGCAGCTACCAGGTGCTGATGCGCGAACGCCCGGACCTGGCCATGCTGGCGATCCAGGGCCCCCAGGCCCGGCACAAGATTGCCGAGTTGGTCACCCAGTCTCGCGGCGTGTTGATCCAACAGCTCAAGCCTTTCGAGGGGCGTGCCGACGGTGACTGGTTTATCGCGCGCACGGGCTATACCGGCGAAGATGGCCTGGAAATCGTCCTGCCTGCCGATCAGGCCCCGGGTTTTTTCAACGACCTGGTAGGTGCGGGCATCTCGCCCATCGGCCTCGGTGCTCGCGATACCCTGCGCCTGGAGGCCGGCATGAACCTCTACGGCCAGGATATCCACCTGAATGTGTCACCGTTGGCCGCCAACATGGCCTGGAGCATCGCCTGGGAACCCGTCAGCCGCGATTTCATCGGGCGCGCCGCCCTGGAAGCCGAGCGTGCGGCCGGGGTGCAGCTCAAACTGGTAGGCCTGGTGCTGGAAGAACGCGGGGTTTTGCGCGCTCATCAAGTGGTTCGTATCGCCAATGTTGGCGAAGGAGAGATCACCAGTGGTAGTTTCTCTCCTACGCTAAGCAAATCCATTGCCCTGGCGCGTGTACCGATGGCAACCGCCGACCGTGCCGAGGTAGAAATTCGCGGTAAGTGGTACCCGGTGCGAGTGGTCAAACCGACCTTCGTGCGCCATGGTAAAACCTTGATCTAATCTTTTCCGGGCCAATGGCCGCTGACATTTCTTTTTGAGGACACAGACTATGAGCGATATCCCTGCCGCACTACGTTTTGCCGAAAGCCACGAATGGGCACGCCTGGAAGCTGACGGCAGTGTGACCGTCGGGATCTCCGATCACGCCCAGGAAGCATTGGGTGATGTGGTTTTTGTTGAGTTGGCTGAGGTGGGCAAAGTGTTCGCTGCAGGCGACGCAGCAGGTGTTGTGGAGTCGGTGAAGGCTGCTTCGGATATTTATTCGCCAGTGTCGGGCGAAGTGATTGCGGTCAACGAGGCCTTGGCCGATGCCCCTGAGTCGCTCAATGACAAGCCGTACGAAGCCTGGATCTTCAAGGTCAAGCCAAGCAATGCCGCCGAACTGGACAAGCTGCTGGATGCCGCTGGCTATAAAGCCGCCATCGGCGAGTAACACCGCCCCCTGTAGGAGCCGGCAAGCCGGCTCCTGCAAAGGTCAGGGCTTGAGCGCCTGCTTCACCGCTGCGACAGCACGCTCCACATCCGCCTTGGTCATCGCCGTAAACATCGGCAACGACACAATCAAACGCCCGACTTTTTCCGCTACCGGGAACATGCCTTCCCTGAATCCCTGTGCCCGATACAAACTCAGCAAGTGGATCGGTGGGTAGTGATAGCCGATGCCCACACCCTGAGCCTGCATGCGCTCCATAAACGTGGCGCGGGCCGGCAGGCCATCCCCACGCTCAGGCAGTACCAGTTGGAACAGGTGCCAGTTGCTGTTTTCAAAGTCCGCGGGCGGTAATTGCGCGCCGTACGTTGTCTCGAAGTCGCTGCCAAAACACTCGAAATAATGCCGGGCCAGCGCTTGGCGATGGGCAGTTATCTGCTCGATATGGGCAAACTGGCCCAGGCCAATGGCGGCGGCGATATCGGTCATGTTGAACTTGCCGCCCAATACATCCACGTCCAGGCCATCAAACCCGCTGCGGGTCACGCCTTGCAGGCGGTACTTCTCCGCCAGGCGCGCTTCCTCAGCATTGTTCAAAACCAGGCAACCGCCTTCGGAACAGGTGATGTTCTTGTTCGCCTGGAAACTGAACGAGACAAAATCCCCGGTGGCGCCAATGCGCTGGCCATCCCAACGGGAGCCCAGCGCCTGGGCGGCATCCTCGATGATCCGCAGACCGTACTTGTTGGCCAGCGCGTAAAGCATCGGCATGTCCAGCGGCAGGCCGGCCAGGTACACCGGAATGATCGCCTTGGTGCGCGGCGTAATAGCCGCTTCCAGTCGGGCCAGGTCGATATTGCGGGTCACCGGATCAATATCGGCAAACACCGGCGTGGCGCCCACCTCCAGAATCACATTGGCCGTTGCCACCCAGGAAATCGGCGTGGTGATCACTTCATCCCCCGGCCCGACACCGGCGATGCGCAAGGCAATCTCCATGGTGCAGGTACCGGAGTTGAAGGTGCGTACCGGCCGGCCGCCAAAATAGTCCGACAGCTGCGCTTCGAACGCCTGCACCTTGGGCCCGCTGGTGATCCAGCCGGAACGCAACACATCACCGACCGCCGCGATGGTGGCTTCATCAATGGTAGGTTTTGAAAACGGCAGGAAGGGCAGTTGGCTCATGACGTTGAAGGCATCCGTTTTAAGAAGAACTAAGAATAAAAGCTCATATCAACCCCGGTATCGTCGCACGGGGCAACTGAATATAGCCTGTCGTCCGTGAACGAATCGTCGAACGACGAGCGCAAAAAAGCCGCTTCATAAGCGGCTTTTTTGCGTGTCGTGTATTACTCGGCGGCGATGGCGTTCTTCGCCAGGATGGCGTTGGCCAGTTCCATGTCAGTGGCCTTCAGGCCGGGGTTGTCGGCACGCACTTTCTGCATGGCGGCTTCCAGGTAAGGGCCACGGATGCCGCCGTCGCTGGCGACGAAGCTACCGGCGTCGTCCTGGGCGGCGACTACCAGCTTGTGGTCCTTGAAGGTCAGGTACGTGGAGCCGGTGGTGGCGCCCGATGAGATGACATTACGCCAGAAGCTATCGGCCATGGCCGATCCAACTGGGAGAGAGAGCACGGCGAGGGTGGCGACAGCATATTTGAGACGCATGATGGGTGACTCCGACTGGGTTATCTGAACGGTTTGATTGTAGATAACCCAGCCTAGTTCCATGACTGACTAAACAGTTTCGATCCGTAAAATCACGCCGTCCTGACCAATCACCCGTACTTGAGCCCCTACAGGCGCATCGGGGCCGGTGACCATCCAGACGCCGTCACCGACCTTGATCTTGCCCCGACCGTCGATAATTGCCTGATGCACCACAAAGGTGCGGCCAACCAGCTCCGATCCGCGCATATTCAGCCCTGGCTGGTCGCTGGCCTTGGCACTGCTGCGCTGGCGCTTCCACCAGTACACCGCCGTCAGTATGGACAGCACGGCAAACAGCAGCAGTTGCAGTTCCAGCCCAAGCCCCGGAATCAGGAACTTGAGTACGCCAACGGCCGCCGCCGCGATCCCCATCCACAGCAGATAACCGCCGGCACCAAACACTTCAAGAATCAACAGCACCGTGCCCAGCGCCAGCCAATCCCAGAACGACAGGTGTTGCAGGAATTCCCACATGGTGCCGGCCTCAGGCTTTCTTGTTGTCGAAGGTAGCCTTGACGATTTCGCCGATGCCGCCCACCGCACCGATGACCTGGCTGGCCTCCAGCGGCATCAGAATCACTTTGCTGTTGTTGGCCGAAGCCAGCTTGCCCAGGGCATCAATGTATTTCTGCGCGACAAAGTAGTTGATGGCCTGCACGTTACCGGTGGCAATCGCTTCCGACACGACCTGCGTAGCGCGGGCTTCCGCCTCGGCCTGACGTTCACGGGCTTCGGATTCGAGGAACGCGGCCTGACGACCCCCTTCAGCCTCGAGGATCTGCGCCTGTTTCTTGCCTTCAGCGGTCAGGATTGCAGAAGCCCGCAGGCCTTCGGCTTCGAGGATCTGGGCACGCTTGATCCGCTCGGCCTTCATCTGACCGGACATGGCAGCCATCAAGTCGGCAGGCGGGCTGATGTCCTTGATCTCGATACGGGTGATCTTGATGCCCCAGGGAGCAGTGGCTTCATCGACCGTGCGCAGCAGCTTCTCGTTGATGCCGTCGCGCTGGCTGAGCATGGCGTCCAGCTCCATGGAGCCGAGCACCGTACGGATATTGGTTTGCAGCAGGTTGCGGATCGCATGTTCGAGGTTGTTCACCTCGTACGCCGCCTGGGCGGTGTTCACCACCTGGAAGAAACACACTGCGTCGATCTGCACCGTGGCGTTATCGGCGGTGATCACTTCCTGAGGTGGAATATCCAGCACGCTTTCCATGACGTTGATCTTGCGACCGATGCGGTCCATCACCGGAATGATGATATTCAGGCCCGGCTTGAGCGTATTGGTGTAGCGGCCGAAGCGCTCCACTGTCCACTGGTAGCCCTGGGGTACGACCTTGAAGCCCATGAACAGGATGGCGATGGCCAAGCCTACGAAGAGAAGAAGCACTGTTCCGATCTGCATAACGATTCCTTGTCTGGTGGTGGCGGTAACGCGAAGTCTGTCGATTGTAACGGGCTTGTCGCAGATAAGAACGGTTTACTCGTTCGCAGGCGTGACCCTTAACACTTCTTCCAGGGTGGTCAGCCCCGCCGCAACCTTGTGGGCGCCCGACAATCGCAGGCTGTGCATGCCGCCCTTGAGCGCCTCGCGACGCAATGCCTGCAGATCGGTATCGGCGCTGACCAGGGCCTTCGCCGCGTCATTCATCAGCATGATCTCGTAGACCCCGATGCGTCCACGATAGCCACTTTCCCGACACTCTGCGCATCCGTTGGCCCGGTATACGCTGGCGGGGGGCGGCGTGCAGGACTGGGTGGCGCTGCGCCAATCGTCCTGGTTCAGTGCCACCGGGCTTTTACAGTGCGGGCACAACCGGCGCACCAGACGCTGGGCCATGACCCCAATTAATGTGGCCTTGATCAAGTAATGGGGGATGCCCAGTTCCAGCAGGCGACTGATCGCGCTGGGGGCGTCGTTGGTGTGCAGGGTCGACAGCACCAGGTGGCCGGTCAATGCCGCCTGGATCGCCATTTCAGCGGTTTCCAGGTCGCGGATCTCGCCGATCATGATGATGTCCGGATCCTGGCGCATCAGCGCGCGGATGCCGCTGGCAAAGGTCAGGTCGATATTGTGCTGGACCTGCATCTGGTTGAAGGCGGGCTCCACCATCTCGATCGGATCTTCCACCGTACACAGGTTGACCGTGCGGGTCGCCAGCTGCCGCAGGGTGGTATAGAGCGTGCTGGTCTTGCCTGATCCGGTGGGGCCTGTGACCAGGATGATACCGTTGGCCTGGCCGGTCATATGTTGCCAGCGCTGCAGGTCATCGGCCGACAGTCCCAACTGCGGGAAGTCCTGAAGCAGTACCTGGGGATCGAAAATCCGCATCACCAGCTTCTCGCCGAAGGCCGTGGGCAGGGTCGCAAGGCGCAGTTCCACTTCGATACCCGTGGGCGTTTTGGTCTTGACCCGGCCGTCCTGGGGTTTGCGCTTCTCGGCGACATTCATCCGGCCGAGGCTTTTCAGGCGGCTGACCACGGCGGTCGTGACCTGGGGCGGAAACTGATAGACATCGTGCAGCAACCCATCAATACGGAAGCGCACGCGGCCCTGGTCGCCGCCGGGTTCGATATGGATATCGCTGGCGCGTTGGCCGAAGGCAAATTGCAGCAACCAGTCGACAATGTTGACGATGTGCGCATCGTTGGCATCGGGCTCCTGGTCGCCGGCACCCAGGTGCAGCAGTTGTTCGGCAGGGACCGCCGTGGGGGTGGTCTGGTCGGCCCCGCTGACCGACCGGGCCAGCCGGAAGAACTCCTGGGTACAACTGCGGATCGTCTGGGGGTTGGCCAGTACGCGCTTGATCGAGCGTTTCAACACGTGGGCCAGGCCGGCCTCCCACTCTCGCAGGTACGGTTCGGCACTGGCCACCGTCACGCTGTCGCGATCAAGGGCGACGGCAAGGATATGGTGGCGCTGGGCGAAGGCGTGGGACATCAGGGGCACCATGCTTGCTACGTCGATTTTCAGCGGGTCGATGCGCAGATAGGGTTGCCCCACATGACTGGCGAGCCATTGCGTCAGTTGCTCCAGGGACAGCGCCATGCCGGGCCGGGCGGGATCGGGCAGTGACTGGTTGGCAAGCAATTCCAGCGGGTGCAAGCCATTGCCCGGGGTGCGCCGCAAGCGCTCGGCCAGGGCGTTGTCGAGCATGCCGTGGGCGGTGAGGGCGGGCAGCAGTTCGTCGAGGCAAAGCCTGCGATCCTGAAGTTCTGGCGCAGCGGGCATGGTGGTTTCCTGGGCGGTTTCAAGTGGTAGCGCCAAGGCTAGTCCGGTCCTGGTTGCTGTCGCCCCGAGGGTTGTTGCCGCTTTTTACTGCGCCACTGCCTGTACGGTTTGCAGCCTCGTGGATTCAACGGGTTGCAGTTCGAGCGAGCACACGCTGATCAGGTTACGAAGTTTTTCGCCGATCACCTGGGCGCGGTGCCAGCTCAGGCCATCCATCACCACGTCGATGTTCAGCAGGTCTTCGTCGCGTGTCACGCTCACCTGTTGTGGCACCAAAAACTGCAAGGCGAAGTAATTGAGGATCCGACACAGCACATCGGGTTCAGCCTCGGCGAGGATCTGATAGCGCGCCTGGCAATGGCTGTTGCTGACTGCCCAGGCGTCGAGGCGCGTGGCTGGGCTGGCGGGGACTGAATGCATGGCCGTTCTCCGAGTTTGACTGGAGAAATTTTTACATGGGCTGTGGGGTATTTCTTATCTATGTTGGAGTGATATGCCTTATAAATGAATCAGGCAATTCGCAGAATATGGATTGAAAGGTATTTTTATGCACAGTGAGTTGGATATCTACGACCGCCGGATTCTGGCGCTGCTCCAGGAAGACGCGTCGCTCTCCAGCGCGCAGATTGCCGAACAGGTCGGCCTGTCGCAGTCGCCCTGCTGGCGACGGATCCAGCGGCTCAAGGAGGAGGGGGTGATTCGAGGCCAGGTGACGTTGCTCGACCGCAAGAAAATCGGCCTTAACACGCAGATCTTTGCCGAGGTCAAACTCAACGCCCACGGGCGTTCCAACTTCACGGAATTCACCGAGGCGATTCGCGGGTTCCCGCAAGTGCTGGAGTGTTATGTGCTGATGGGGTCGGTGGATTTTCTACTGCGCATTGTCACCTCGGATATCGAGGCATATGAGCGTTTCTTCTTCGAGAAACTGTCGATGGTGCCGGGGATACAGGAGGTCAACTCGATTGTGGCACTGTCGGAGATCAAGTCCACTACCAGTCTGCCAGTGTTGCGGTGAGAGGGCGGGTGTCATCGCGGGCAAGCCCACCTTCAAACCGGTCTACTTTAGAAAGCTCGGTCAAATGTGTGTGGGCTTGCCCGCGAAAGCAATCTTACATGCGCAACAAGGTCTTCCAGGCACGGTTCTGATACACCGCAATCACCTGATGCATCCGCGCATCCAGCGACTCATCGGTGATCGGCTGGTTGGCCAGTGCCGCCAACTTGTTCAGTTCACCGTACAAGCGATCCAGTTCTGGAACCTCCAGCAGGTGACGGGCATGGTGCAGCCAGGCCTGCAGACGCTCGATGCGCGGCAGTTGCTCGGCCAGGTCTTCCGGCTGTTGCTGGTAGCGCGGCAGGCGCAGGGCGACGGCTTCGTCGGCCAGCAGGCGTGGCAGCCAGTTGGCGACCTGGGCCGCACCTTGGCGGTTGCCGCGCACATTGCGCTCCAGGGTCCAGGTGCGGGCCAGCAGCCAGCGGGACGTGTTCAGTGAGAACAGGCCCCAGCGCACGTCGGTCAATTCTTCGAGGAACTGTTCCGGCGCGGCCTTGCGCACGTCTTCATCGTCTTCACCGGCCTGGACCAGCGGGCGCCAGTCTTCCAGCAGGGCGTCGAGGGCGCTGCGCAGTTCGCTGGTGGATTGGCGTGGCGCGGCCTGGCCAAGGCTGCCGATCAGGGCGCGCATTTCGGCGAGGTTGTCTACCCAGTCCTGCAACAGGCGCCAGTGACCGTTGAAACGATACTGTTCGGCCAGGCGCTGGCTGCTGCCCAGCAAATGCCAGGTCAGCGCGGCGAAGGCGTCGTCCAGGGGCATTTCTGGTTGCAGTTGCGGGGCCGGCAGGCTCAGGGAATAGCTGTTGGCGTCGAACAGGCGATAACCGCGCTCGGCCTTGCTGATATCGCAGGGCATCAGCGCCAGGGTCTGGGCCAGTTCGGCAGCCAGTTCCAGCAGGGCGGCAGGTTCGCCTTCGCGCAGCTCCAGCTCCAGCTCGCAGATTTCTTCCTTCTGCTTGCCGGCAATCACATGGCCCAGGTCCAGGGCGGCTTCGATCACCACCTTGGCCTTGCCACGGCCCCAGGCGATCTCGGCACGTTCGCGCACGAAGTCGGTGGTGAAGATCGGCTTGAGGGTCTTTTTGTCCAGCTCGGCCAGTTGCTCGGGCCAGCATTCGCCGTCGAGTTTCTTCACGTCGAGCTTGGCTTTGGCCAGTTTCCAGTCGTATTCATTACGCTCCGACAAGCCGGCAACGCTGTGGCCGCGGGTCTTGAGGGTCTGGATCACTTCGTCGCCATCCTTGCGCAGGCGCAGGGCAACCTTGGCCTGGGCCAGGTCGCGCTCGGGGGTGTCGAAGTACTGGTTCATCAACTCACGGCGTTCCCAGCCACTTTTGTTGCGTTTTTTCAGGAGCGGGTGCTCACGCAGCGCGGCGAGGGTCTCGCGGCTGACGCGGAGCTTGATTTCGGTTTCTTTTTGCATGGCCGGAACATCCAGGATCGGGAGTGCAGCCGGGAGAATAGGTGGCTGCCAAGGTCGTGCAGTGTACAGGACTGAGCCGGGCAACGTGCCGCAACGGGTTTATTGTGCAGCGCAGATGGTTCTATGATGGGTTTCATCTGTGGAAGTTGAGAGACAGCGCATGCCTTTACCGTCCATGAAAGAACAATTTGCCGCCCTGATTGCCGCGCCCTCTGTCAGTTGTACCCAAGCGTCTCTCGACCAGACCAACCGCCCGGTGATCGACTTGCTTGCCACCTGGCTTGGCGACCTGGGTTTTGCCTGCGATATCCAGCAAGTCAGCCCCGGCAAATTCAACCTGTTGGCCAGCTTCGGCAGCGGCCCCGGTGGCCTGGTGCTGGCGGGGCATAGCGATACGGTGCCGTACGATGAAGCGCTGTGGCAGACCGATCCGCTGAAGCTGACGGAAGTCGACGGCCGTTGGGTAGGGCTGGGTAGCTGCGACATGAAGGGGTTTTTCGCGCTGGCCATCGAAGCGGTCCTGCCGCTGTTGGATCAACCGTTCAAGCAGCCGCTGCTGATTCTCGCCACCTGTGATGAAGAAAGTTCCATGGCCGGCGCCCGCGCCCTGGCTGCAGCCGGACGCCCGCTGGGGCGTGCCGCGGTGATTGGCGAGCCCACAGGCCTCAAGCCGATCCGCCTGCACAAAGGCGTGATGATGGAACGCATTGATATCCTCGGCCGCAGCGGCCATTCGTCGGACCCGAGCCTGGGCCACAGCGCCCTCGAAGCCATGCATGACGCCATGGGCGAGCTGCGCGGCCTGCGCCTGGCCTGGCAGCGGGAGTACCGCAACCCACAGTTCAGTGTGCCCCAGCCGACCTTGAATTTCGGCTGCATCCACGGTGGCGATAACCCCAACCGCATTTGCGGCCAGTGCTCCCTGGAGTTCGACCTGCGGCCCTTGCCCGGAATGGATCCCCAGGTGTTACGCGAGGCTATCCGCCAGAAACTGCGGCCCATCGCCGAGCGCCATCAGGTGCAGATCGACTACGCGCCGCTGTTCCCCGAAGTACCGCCCTTCGAGCAGCCTGAAGACGCCGAACTGGTGCGGGTCGCGGAACGATTGACCGGTCATCGTGCCGAAGCAGTAGCGTTCGGCACTGAAGCGCCTTATCTTCAGCGCCTTGGTTGTGAAACCCTGGTACTCGGCCCTGGGGACATCGCCTGCGCCCACCAGCCGGGCGAGTACCTTGAAATGTCACGCTTGACGCCTACAGTGCGTCTATTGCGGGAATTGATTGAACATTACTGCCTCAAGCCTGCATAAATTAACCCCATTGCATCCCGTACTTAAAAGGAGAGCGAGCGTGTCGCCAAGCCTGTTCCGACGATAACCATCAGCCCGCTGTGCGTTTAGCGATTCATCCTTTTTTGGCTGCTTTTTATTACAGGCCCAGGTTTTATGCCCGAATACGTCAATTGGCTTCGTCACGCTTCGCCCTACATCAATGCCCACCGTGACTGCACCTTTGTGGTCATGCTGCCGGGTGATGGTGTGGATCACCCCAACTTCGGCAATATCGTCCATGACCTGGTGCTGCTGCACAGCCTCGGCGTGCGCCTGGTACTGGTGCATGGTTCGCGCCCGCAAATCGAAACCCGCCTCGCCGCTCGCGGCCTGACCCCGCATTACCACGATGGGATGCGCATCACCGATGCCGCGACCCTGGAGTGCGTGATCGACGCGGTCGGCCACCTGCGTATCGCTATCGAAGCGCGGCTGTCCATGGACATGGCGTCCTCGCCGATGCAGGGCTCACGCCTGCGGGTGGCCAGCGGCAACCTGGTGACCGCGCGGCCTATCGGCGTGCTGGACGGCATCGACTACCACCATACCGGCGAAGTGCGCCGGGTCGACCGCAAGGGTATCAACCGCCTGCTCGACGAACGCTCCATTGTCGTCCTGTCGCCCCTGGGCTATTCGCCGACCGGGGAGATTTTCAACCTGGCCTGTGAAGATGTGGCCACCCGCGCTGCCATCGACCTGGGCGCTGATAAGTTGCTGCTGTTTGGCGCAGACCTGGGCCTGATCGACGAAAACGGCCGGCTGGTGCGCGAACTGCGCCCGCAACAAGTACCGGCGCACCTGCAGCGCCTGGGCAACAATTACCAGGCCGAACTGCTGGATGCGGCGGCCGAGGCCTGTCGTGGGGGCGTGGGGCGCAGCCATATCGTCAGTTATGTCGAGGACGGTGCGCTGTTGACCGAGCTTTTTACCCGCGACGGCGGCGGTACCCTGGTGGCCCAGGAGCAGTTCGAGCTGGTGCGTGAGGCGGCGATTGAAGATGTCGGCGGCTTGCTGGACCTGATCAGCCCGCTGGAAGAACAGGGCATTCTGGTACGCCGCTCCCGGGAAGTGCTGGAGCGGGAAATCGAGCAATTCAGCGTAGTGGAACGCGAAGGCATGATCATCGCCTGCGCTGCGCTGTACCCGATTGCCGACTCGGATGCTGGCGAACTGGCGTGCCTGGCGGTCAATCCGGAGTATCGCCATGGCGGCCGTGGCGATGAGCTGTTGGAGCGCATCGAAACCCGCGCCCGCACCCAAGGCTTGAAGACCTTGTTCGTGCTGACGACCCGCACCGCCCACTGGTTCCGCGAGCGCGGCTTTGTGCCGAGCAGCGTGGATCGCCTGCCGTCGGCGCGGGCCTCGTTGTACAACTTCCAGCGTAACTCAAAGATCTTCGAAAAGACCCTGTAAACACGGTATTCGGTACACCCAATACCTAATGTGGGAGCGGGCTTGCTCGCGAAGGCAGTGTGTCAGTCAGCGCATTTATTGACTGGCACACCGCCTTCGCGAGTAAGCCCGCTCCCACATTCTTTGTCCGGGTTTATTCTTTGATGAATTTTCCGGTCACATAGGCCGAATAGTCCGGTAACACGGTCTCTACTTTCCCTTGTTCCTTAAGAAACTTCGCCGTCTCCCCAATGGCCTTGGCTGTCCCACCATTGAGCAAGGCTTCGGTTCGCTGCGCCTGTGCATCGGGGAAGGTGCTGCCTTCCAGCAGTTCGGGGATGTCTGCGGCGTTTGCGCCGGTCAACCGGGCGATCTTTTGCACCGGGGCGGAATCCACCGTCCAGCTGCTTTTATTGGCTGCATAGTCGGCAAACGAATCCAGGGTGATCTTGGCAAACTTGGCCACGACCTCCGGATGTTTCTCGGCAAAGTCCTTGCGCACTACCCACACCTCGAACGTCGGCGCGCCCCATTGGCCCACCTCGGTAGCGTCGGTCAACGTCTTGCCGGTCTTGCGGATTTCTCCCAGGGCCGGCGACCAGACAAAGGCGCCGTCGATATCCCCGCGTTTCCAGGCTGCGGCAATTTGCGCCGGTTGCAGGTTCACCACTTTCACCTGGCGGGTGTCCAGGCCCCAGTGTTTCAAGGCCCCGAGCAGGCTGTAGTGGGATGTGGAGACAAAAGGAGTGGCAATGGTTTTGCCGATCAGGTCCTTGGGTGCGTCAATTTGGCTACCGTTACGCACTACCAAAGCTTCAGAACTATTGATTTGAGCCGATACGATGAACGCCACAATGGGTAGATTACGGGATGCGGCGGCCGCCAACGGGCTGGAGCCGAGATTGCCGATCTGCACATCGCCTGAGGCAATCGCGGTGATGACTTCCGGGCCACTGTTGAAGCGGCGCCAGTCGATTTTCTCGCCAATGGCTTGTTCGTAAAGGCCATCGGCCTGGGGCACTTTGCTCGGATCGATGCCGGTCTGGTAGCCGATGGTGAGGTTGGCTGCCTGCACGCCAATAGAAAGTGTAAGCGATAGTAAAACTGTAACAAATTGACTAGAGGATGCGCGTTTGGCCATGATGGCGTCGCCTTTTTGATCGTGAGTGACGTGTGCGGGATTCTGCTCACACTAAACGATCTAAAAAATGGCCAACAAATACCCTTTAGGAATTAGCTTATGGAGCGATACCCCACTGCGGGCTGGTTGCTCCATGGAAGGTGTTATTCCTGAATGGTATGAAAAAGGATGAAATAATTCTTTTTGGGTGTATGAAAAACTCATTACCCTGCAAGGACCAAATCAACTGCGGTTAGACGAAAGTAGTAGACACACAAGGTTACGATTGACTTGTCAGTCACTATCTGGCGCTAATCGCGCATCTGTGGATCGAGGGCGTCAGACCCGAGACCAAAGAACTACAAAAATTAGAAACGAGAGGAGCGGTACATGAAGAAGTCCACATTGGCGTTCGCCATCGCGGCTGGGGTTTTGGCTCAGCAAGCAGGCGCCGCTGGTTTTGTTGAAGACACCAAGGCATCCGTCAGTTCTCGGACCCTGTATTTTGATAACGATCAACGCGAAGGCGGTGCTGACCAGCGCGAAACGGCCACTGGCCTGAAGTTCAACGTCCAGTCTGGTTTCACTGAGGGCACAGTTGGCTTTGGTATCGATGCCCAGGCATTGGTCGGCTTTCACCTGGACGGTGGCCGTGGTCACCACCCAGACAGCAACTCCTTTGTTCCAAGCGACACCGACGGTTCGGCCGTGAGCAGTTGGAGCAGCGCAAGCGCCAACGTAAAAGCTCGCTTCTCCAAGACCGAAGCCCACCTGGGTGGCGCTCTGGCGCCAAACCTGCCGGTCGTGATCGCAAGCGATGGTCGTCTGCTGCCACAAACCTTTGACGGTGGCACTATCACCTCCAAAGAAATCGACAATGTAACGTTCAACGCCGGTCAGCTTGAGCACGCTACCGGGCGTGCTTCGACCAACAGCACGGGCCTGTCTGTTGCCGGTGCTAGTCAGGAAAGCAACCAGTTCCGTTATGGTGGTGCTGACTGGAAGGTCACCAAAGACCTGACCTTGCAGTACTACTACGCCAACCTGGAAGACTTCTATAAGCAGCACTTCCTGGGTCTGGTTCACGTCTACCCGATCACCGAAGGCCAGTCGTTCAAAACCGACGTGCGCTACTTCGATAGCAGCTCCGACGGTAAGAACGGTCAGGCTGGCTACCAGTTCAACAACAATGGTGGTTACGCGAAGGATGCTGGCGAGGTTAATAACAAAACCTGGAGCGCCATGTTCACCTACTCCCTGGGTGGCAGCGCGTTCATGGTCGGTCACCAGCGCGTCAACGATGACGGCGGTTTCGTTTGGTTGAACCAGGGCGGTGTGGTTGACGGCAATGGCCGTAACGAAGGTGCCGGGGGTTCCAGTTTCTACCTCTTCACCGACAGCATGATCAACTCCTTCGTGCGTGCGGGTGAAAACACCACCTTCGGCCAGTACTCCTATGACTTCGCTGCATTGGGCGTTCCAGGTTTGAAAACCTCGATTGCTTACCTGCATGGCGACAACATCAAAGCCAAGAACGGTGGCAGCGATCAGTCCGAGTGGGAACGCGATATGCGTGTCGACTACACCATTCAACAGGGCGCGCTGAAAGGTTTCGGTACTACGCTGCGTCATGGTGTCTACCGCGGTAGCGGTACCGGCATTCAGGATCAGGATCAGACTCGCCTGATCTTTAACTACACTTACAGCTTCCTGTAAGCCAAGTTAAGAAAAAAACCTCGCGATAAACGCGAGGTTTTTTTTTGCTCGTTTTGCACAAGTCAGGCTCACCCCCGCAAGCCCTTCCTGAATCCCTCTTTTTTACAGCGTCTCAAGGCCTTCTCGAACCTTGGGTGCATGTTGGTCTACGCCTCTGCCGCGGTCCAGTGAACAGACTTTTAATATTCCTTTATCGTCTAAATAAATTGATATTTATTCTTTTTAAAAATTCTTCAGCACAGGCACAGTGGTTCCCATAAGCACTCATCAGGAGCCACACCATGAGCCTCAGACTGGGCGATATCGCCCCCGACTTTGAACAGGATTCCAGCGCTGGCAAGATTCGTTTCCACGAGTGGCTGGGCGACAGCTGGGGTGTGTTGTTTTCCCACCCGGCGGACTTCACCCCGGTGTGCACCACCGAGCTGGGTTTTACCGCCAAGCTCAAGGACGAGTTCGCCAACCGTGGGGTCAAGGCCATTGCCCTGTCGGTGGATCCGGTGGACTCCCACCACAAGTGGATCGAGGACATCAACGAGACCCAGCACACCGTCGTCAACTTCCCGATCCTGGCGGACGCCGACCGCAAGGTCTCGGACCTGTACGACCTGATCCACCCCAACGCCAACGACACCCTCACCGTGCGTTCGCTGTTCGTGATCGACCCGAACAAAAAGATTCGCCTGACCATCACCTACCCGGCCAGCACCGGGCGTAACTTCCATGAAATCCTGCGGGTCATTGACTCGCTGCAGCTGACCGACAACTACAAGGTCGCGACGCCGGCCAACTGGCAGGACGGTGATGAGGTGGTGATCGTGCCTTCGCTCAAAGATGAGGAAGAGATCAAGAAACGCTTTCCCAAGGGCTATCGTGCGGTTAAGCCCTATCTGCGGCTGACCCCGCAGCCCAACCGGTAACCCGAATCCAATGTGGGAGCGGGCTTGCTCGCGAATGCGGTGGTTCAGCAAGAAATGTGCTGACTGATACGCCGCAATCGCGAGCAAGCCCGCTCCCACAAGTTAATCGCATTTCAGGACTCACATAGCAGGGGTTTTCAGGCCGTTTCGACGGCCTTTTTTTTCGCCCGCCGAATGCTCTTTCTCATATGCAATTTAAGAATAAACAAATGAATAAATAAGATTTATAGATATATAAATCTGCTGATATGGTCTGTTCCATCTTGGCGCCATCGCTGCACTGCGAACCGCCGACACTTGCTCAAGGAAACTCCAGATGCTGGTCGTAACACTTGGTGGCAGTCCCAGTCAGCGTTCCCGCTCCGGGGTCTTGCTGGATCATTCCCGGCGCTGGTTGCAGCAGCAAGGTGTGGAAGTGGTGAGTTATCAGGTGCGGGACTTCCCGGCCGAAGATTTGCTGTATGCCCGCTTTGACAGCCCGAAGGTGCTCGACCTGCTGGCCCAAGTGGCCAATGCCGATGGTCTGGTGATTGCCACGCCGGTGTACAAGGCCTCGTTTTCCGGCGCGTTGAAAACCGTCCTCGACCTGCTGCCGGAACGGGCCCTAGCCCACAAAGTGGTGTTGCCCATGGCCACCGGCGGCAGCATTGCCCACATGCTGGCGGTGGATTACGCCTTGAAACCAGTACTGTCGGCGCTGAAAGCCCAGGAGCTGCTGCACGGAATTTTTGCCGAAGACAGCCAGATCGCCTACGGCGAAGGCAGTGCCCAGGCGCAGTTGGTGCCGATCCTTGAGCAACGCTTGAGCGAAGCCCTCGAGCAGTTCTACAGCGCCATGGCTCGCCGCCCGCAACCGCTGGACCCCCATGTGTTGAATGAACGTTTGTTGAGTGCTCGCTGGAGCATCTAAGCCGAACCCGAATACCAGAAACCCTCACCTTACTCAGCCGCCAACGGCCAAGCAGGTGCAGCCACAACCCTCATCGTCAATTTGGAGAGCGCCATGCGCACTGTCATCTTGCGTCGGGGCCTGGTCGCACTGTTTGCTGCGGCTGTGTCCTTCGGCGCCATTGTTCAAGCCCAAGCCGCAGAAACCCTGCGGATCGGTTATCAGAAGTACGGCACCCTGGTGCTGCTCAAAGCCAAGGGCACCCTGGAAAAACGCCTGGCGGACCAGGGCGTGAACGTGCAGTGGACCGAATTTCCCGGCGGCCCGCAGTTGCTTGAAGGGCTGAATGTGGGCTCCATCGACTTTGGCGTCACCGGCGAGACTCCGCCGGTGTTCGCCCAGGCCGCCGGTGCCGATCTGCTCTATGTGGCCTACGAACCGCCAGCGCCGACCAGCGAAGCCATCCTGGTACCCAAGGACTCGCCGATCACATCGGTGGCCGAGCTCAAGGGCAAGAAAGTCGTGCTCAATAAGGGCTCCAACGTGCATTACCTGCTGGTGCGCGCCCTGGAAGACGCGGGCCTGAAATACACCGACGTACAGACCGTGTTCCTGCCACCCGCCGACGCCCGTGCCGCCTTCGAGCGTGGCAGTGTCGACGCCTGGGTCATCTGGGACCCTTACCAGGCGGCTGCCGAGAAGCAACTGCAAGCCCGCACCCTGCGTGACGCCACCGGCATTGCCGATAACCACCAGTTCTACCTGGCCACCAAGCCTTACACCGAAAAACACCCCGAGGTGATCAAGGCGCTGATTGAGGAAGTGCGCGCCGTGGGCGAATGGTCCAAGGCCAACCCTCAGGAAGTCACTGAGCAAGTCGCACCGCTGCTCGGCCTGCCGGCTGACATCACCCTGACTTCGGTGAAGCGCCAAGGCTACGGTGCGCTGTTCCTCACCCCGGCAGTGGTCGCCGCCCAGCAGAAAATCGCCGACAGCTTCTACCAACTCAAATTGATTCCCAAGCCCTTGAGCATCAAGGACGTGATCTGGACGCCACCTGCGAGCGTTGCCAAAGCGCCGTAATCCGATTTCTTCAGGAGACAACTCCATGAGCCTCACTATTTTCTGGTTCCTGCCTACCCATGGCGACGGCCATTATCTGGGCACCGCTGAAGGCGCTCGTCCCGTGGATCACGGCTATCTGCAACAGGTGGCCCAGGCCGCTGATCGCCTGGGCTTTGGCGGGGTGTTGATCCCTACCGGACGCTCCTGCGAAGACTCGTGGCTGGTGGCCGCCTCGTTGATCCCGGTGACCCAGCGTTTGAAGTTTCTTGTCGCTCTGCGCCCCGGGATCATTTCCCCGACGGTGGCGGCGCGGCAGGCGGCGACCCTGGACCGGCTGTCCGGTGGCCGGGCGCTGTTCAACCTGGTGACCGGCGGTGATCCGGAGGAGTTGGCCGGCGACGGTCTGTTCCTCAGCCATGAGGAGCGTTACCAGGCCTCGGTGGAATTCACCCGCATCTGGCGTCGCGTGCTGGAAGGCGAAACCGTGGACTACGACGGCCAGCACATCAGCGTCAAAGGCGCCAAGCTGCTGTACCCGCCGATCCAGCAACCTCGGCCGCCGCTGTATTTCGGCGGCTCTTCCGAAGCGGCCCAGGACCTGGCAGCCGAACAAGTGGAAATGGTCCTGACCTGGGGCGAACCGCCGGCTGCGGTGGCGGAAAAAATCGAACAGGTGCGGGCCAAGGCGGCCAAGCTCGGGCGCACTGTGCGCTTCGGTATTCGCCTGCATGTGATCGTGCGTGAAACCAACGAGGAGGCATGGAAAGCCGCCGACAAACTGATCTCCCATCTGGACGACGACACCATTGCGCGGGCCCAGGCATCCCTGGCGCGCTTTGATTCGGTGGGCCAGCAACGCATGGCCGCCCTGCATGGTGGCAGTCGCGACAACCTCGAAGTCAGCCCCAACCTGTGGGCCGGCGTCGGCCTGGTACGTGGCGGTGCCGGCACGGCGCTGGTGGGCGACGGGCCGACCGTGGCGGCGCGGGTCAAGGAGTACGCGGACCTGGGCATCGACACCTTTATCTTCTCCGGCTATCCCCACCTGGAAGAGTCGTACCGGGTCGCGGAGCTGCTGTTCCCGCACCTGGATATCGAACGTCCCGAGCTGCCGAAAAGCGCCGGCTACGTCAGCCCGTTTGGCGAAATGGTGGCCAACGACATTCTTCCCAAAGCCGCGTCGCAGAGCTGAGGCGCCGTCATGAACAGTCAACGGATTTTGCATCGACTGGCACCGTGGGCGCTGCCGATCCTGTTGCTGGCGGTGTGGCAGTTGTCGGTGTCGGCGGGCTGGTTGTCGACACGGATTCTGCCGGCCCCCAGCGCGGTGATTGCAGCCGGGGTGCACCTGGTCAGCAGCGGTGAAATCTGGACGCACCTGGCCATCAGCGGCTGGCGCGCCGGCCTCGGTTTTGTGATCGGCGGCGGCATCGGCCTGGCCCTGGGGTTTATCACCGGCCTGTCGAAATGGGGTGAGCGCCTGCTGGACAGCTCGGTGCAGATGATTCGCAACGTGCCGCACCTGGCGCTGATCCCGCTGGTGATTCTGTGGTTTGGCATTGATGAAACGGCGAAGATTTTCCTGGTCGCCCTCGGCACGCTGTTCCCGATCTACCTCAACACCTATCACGGTATCCGCAACGTCGACCCGGCGCTGGTGGAGATGGCACGCAGTTATGGCTTATCGGGCTTCAGCCTGTTTCGCCAGGTGATCCTGCCCGGGGCCCTGCCCTCGATCCTGGTGGGGGTGCGTTTTGCCCTGGGTTTTATGTGGCTGACGCTGATCGTTGCAGAAACCATCTCTGCCAGTTCCGGTATTGGCTACCTGGCGATGAATGCCCGGGAGTTCCTGCAAACTGACGTGGTGGTGCTGGCGATTGTGCTGTACGCGGTACTCGGCAAGTTGGCGGACCTTGCCGCGCGTGGCCTGGAGCGGGTTTGGCTGCGCTGGCATCCGGCCTATCAAGTGCATAAAGGAGGTGCGGCATGACCGCCCAACAACCTCCACGTCTGCTGCGGGGCATCCCGCTGGCAGTGCGCACGTTGCGCAAGGCATTTGGCGCGCGGGAAGTGCTCAAGGGCATCGACCTGCATATTCCGGCGGGTCAATTTGTCGCCGTGGTCGGGCGCAGTGGCTGCGGCAAAAGTACCTTGCTGCGCCTGCTGGCCGGCCTGGATGAAGCCAGCAGCGGCGAGTTGCTGGCCGGCTCTGCAGCGTTGAGCGAAGCCCTGGAAGACACGCGGCTGATGTTCCAGGAAGCGCGCCTGCTGCCGTGGAAAAAGATCATTGATAACGTCGGCCTGGGCCTTAAGGGCAACTGGCGACCCCAGGCCCTGGAGGCGTTGGAAGCGGTCGGCCTGGCCGAGCGTGCCGATGAATGGCCAGCGGCGTTGTCCGGTGGCCAGAAACAACGGGTGGCCCTGGCCCGCGCCTTGATTCACCAACCGCGCTTGTTGCTGCTGGATGAACCCTTGGGCGCGCTGGATGCCCTGACCCGGATCGAGATGCAGCAACTGATCGAGAACCTGTGGCGCAAACACGGGTTTACCGTGTTGCTGGTGACCCATGACGTCAGCGAAGCCGTGGCCATTGCCGATCGGGTGATCCTGATCGAAGACGGCGAAATCGGCCTCGACCTGCACGTCGAACTACCGCGCCCGCGGGTCCGTGGCTCCCATCGCCTGGCGGCCCTGGAAACCGAAGTGCTTAACCGTGTGTTGTCACTGCCCGGCACGCCGCCTGAGCCGGAACCTGTTTCACCGTTGCCTACGCAGTTGCGTTGGGCGCACTAACTCACTTGTCCCTTGAGGAATAACACCATGACTATCAAAGCGATCAACGTGCGTAACCAGTTCAAAGGCACCATCAAGGAAATCGTCGAAGGCGACGTACTGTCGGAAATCGACGTGCAGACCGCGTCCGGTATCGTCACGTCGGTGATCACCACCCGCTCGGTGAAAGAGCTGGAGCTGGTGATTGGCAGTGAAGTGATTGCCTTTGTGAAATCCACCGAGGTGTCGATCGCTAAACTGTGATGATCGCTCCCACGCTCCGCGTGGGAATGCACCCCGTGACGCTCTGCTTCACAAGAGCGGACGCAGAGCGCCCTCAATGATCGTTCCCACGCAGAGCGTGGGAACGATCATTGAGGGCGCTTGGGCAAAAACACCGGCAAATAAAGCCCCACATACGCATCAAACACCCGCATCCCTTCCTCCGCCATGCGCGGGGTGATCTGCCCATGCTGATGTACCGAGCGTGCATACACGCGGTCGCTCAGCTCCAGCGCCAGGGCAAACACGTCCACATCCGCCGGCAGCACCGGCACTTCAAAGTGACGGTTGAACACTTGCTGCATCAAGTCCCCCAACTCCAGGTCATGCTGGCGGTCGGCCTGGGTCACTTCGGTGAGGCCGTGCTGGGCGAGGATCAGTTGGCGGGCGGCGGCGTCCTTGCTGTAGATCGCCAGCATGCGCAACTCCACCAGGCGCGACAGGTCGCGCCAGTGGTGCAGGCTGTCGTGGTCGATGGGGGCTTGCAGCGCGGCGCGGAAGGCGGCGTGAATGTCAGCGGTCAGGGCTTCGAGCAAGGCCGGGACGCTGGCGAAAAAGTGATACACCGATGACGGCGGAATCTGCGCCCGTTCGGCCACGCTGTAGATCGACAGACTGGCCACGCCTTCGGCGGCCAGCAAGGTGCGGGCAGCATCGAGGATCGCGTCGATCCGGGCCTGGCTGCGGGCGCGGGGTTTGCGAGGGGCGGCGGGGCGGGTCATGGATGTCTCCTACAGGGCAGCGGGCATTGTACGCGACCTTGATCGTTCCCACGCTCTGCGTGGGCACGCCTCTTAGGACGCTCTGCGTCCGCTGTTGTGACGCAGAGCGTCACGGGCTGCATTCCCACGCAGAGCGTGGGAACGAGATAGCAGGCCATAAAAAACGCCGCAGGCCATAAGCCTGCAGCGTTCATTTGTTGCAGCATCCGCTTACACGGTATGCAGGTACCAGTTGTACTCAAGGTCGGAGATGGAGTGTTCAAACTCCTCCAGCTCACTTTCCTTACAGGCGACGAAGATATCGATGTATTTCGGGTCGATGTACTTGGCCATCACCTCGCTGTCGTCCAACTCGCGCAGGGCATCACGCAGGTTGTTCGGCAGGCTTTGCTCGTTCTGCTCGTAGCTGTTGCCTTCCACCGGTGCGCCAGGTTCGATCTTGTTGGTCAGACCGTGGTGCACGCCTGCCAGGACCGAAGCCATCAGCAGGTAAGGGTTGGCATCGGCGCCGGCCACGCGGTGTTCGATACGGACGGCGTCGGACGAGCCGGTCGGTACGCGAATCGCCACGGTGCGGTTGTCCAGGCCCCAGCACGGCGAGTTCGGCACGTAGAACTGTGCGCCGAAACGACGGTAGGAGTTGACGTTGGGGCACAGGAAGGCCATTTGTGCAGGCAGGGTCTCCAGCACACCGCCGATCGCGTGACGCAATGCGGCGTTCTGCTCGGGATCCTCGCTGGCAAAGATGTTCTTGCCGTCTTTGTCCAGGATCGAAATATGCACGTGCAAACCATTGCCGGCCTGGCCTGGGTAAGGCTTGGCCATGAAGGTGGTGTCCATCTCATGGTCGTAGGCAATGTTTTTGATCAAACGCTTGAGCAGTACCGCGTAGTCGCACGCCTTGATCGGGTCGGCGACGTGGTGCAGGTTCACTTCGAACTGCGCCGGGGCACTTTCCTTGACGATGGCGTCAGCCGGGATGCCTTGCTCTTTGGCACCTTCCAGAATGTCCTGGAGGCAGTCGACGTATTCGTCGAGGTCGTCGATCAGGTAGACCTGTGTCGAGTGCGGGCGTTTGCCGGAAATCGGCGAGCGGGGAGGTTGTGGCCGGCCGTTCACGTTCTCCTGGTCGATCAGGTAGAACTCAAGCTCGAAGGCGGCGCAGATGGTCAGGCCCATGTCGTCAAACTTGGTTACAACTTGGCGGAGCACTTCGCGCGGATCGGCGAAGAAAGGTTCATCTTCAAGTTCGTGCATGGTCATCAGCAGTTGCGCGGTAGGGCGCTTTTGCCAGGGTTCATTGCACAGGGTGTCGGGGATTGGATAACAGATTCGGTCAGCATCACCGATGTCCAGACCCAGGCCGGTGCTTTCCACCGTTGAGCCATTGATATCCAGGGCAAATAAAGAGGCCGGCAAGTTGATGCCTTTCTCGTAAACCTTGTGGAGGCTGGTGCGTTCGATGCGCTTACCGCGCACCACACCATTCATATCCGCAATTAGAAGGTCTACGTACAGAACCTCAGGATGATCCTTAAGGAACGCGTTCGCTTCGTTAAGCTGAACGGCACGCGGGGGTACCGACATGATGCAACACCTTTGTTGTTAAAAATATCAATCATTGATCTTTTCTGGTTTCAGTCAACCCGAACGGCTTGCCGAAGTCAAGCGAGGCCTTTTTTGCCCTAAAAAAGCGCCTTGAGGGGTTTTTTGCGGCTTTTTTGGGCAGTTTTGCCAGTTTGACCGGCTTGGGACTAGCAGGCTTGAGCGGGCCGTGTTGTATTTTTTACGGGGGTGTTGTGTAAAAAAATGAACAAGGCTAAGCTCGATTCAAACCCATAACAGCAATAATACCGGGGTGCTTCATGTCTGGCCTGCCGTTAATCGGCGTCACCGCCTGCTCCAAACAGGTTGGTCTGCATGCTTATCACATCAGTGGCGACAAATACGTCCGCGCCGTGGCAGTCGCTGCCAAGGGCCTGCCATTGATTATTCCGTCCCTGGCGGAGCTGTTCGAACCGGCCAATATTCTTGACGGTCTGGATGGCATTCTCTTTACCGGCTCCCCTTCCAATATCGAACCCTTTCATTACGACGGTCCGGCCAGCGCGCCCGGGACTGCTCATGATCCTGCACGGGACCAGAGCACCCTGCCGCTGATTCGTGCTGCGATTGCCGCAGGTGTGCCGGTGCTGGGGATCTGCCGGGGCTTCCAGGAAATGAACGTGGCCCTGGGCGGCAGCCTGCACCAGAAGGTTCATGAGTTGCCGGGTATGCTTGATCACCGCGAAGACGATACCCAGCCGCTGGATATCCAGTACGGCCCGGCGCACGCCGTGGCGATCACGCCGGGCGGGGTATTGGCGGGCCTGGGCTTGCCGGCCACGATCCAGGTCAATTCGATCCACAGCCAGGGCGTTGAGCGCCTGGCGCCGGGCCTGCAGGTCGAAGCGACCGCGCCGGATGGCCTGATCGAGGCTTTTTCGCTCAAACAGGGCAAGGCATTTGCAGACGCTTTTGCATTAGGAGTGCAATGGCACCCCGAATGGCAGGTAAGCTCCAACCCGTACTACCTCGCGATCTTCCAGGCATTTGGCGATGCCTGCCGAACGCGGGCGAAACAAAGAGACGCACACGCGTCAAACAGCGCCTGACCTTTAATGGATGTCAGGAAACCCAGCCCAGAGGCATTTATGAGTAACAACCTCGACCAGCTCACCGATTGGTTGAAAGACCACAAGATCACAGAAGTCGAATGCATGATTGGCGACCTCACGGGGATCACCCGGGGCAAGATCTCGCCGACCAACAAGTTCATTGCCGAAAAAGGCATGCGCCTGCCCGAGAGCGTTCTGTTGCAGACCGTGACCGGCGACTATGTCGAAGACGACATCTATTACGAATTGCTCGACCCGGCCGACATCGACATGATCTGCCGTCCCGACCAGAACGCGGTGTTCCTGGTGCCCTGGGCCATCGAGCCCACCGCCCAGGTGATCCACGACACCTACGACAAGCAAGGCAACCCGATCGAGCTGTCGCCGCGCAACGTGCTCAAGAAAGTCCTCAAGCTCTACGCCGACAAAGGCTGGCAGCCCATCGTGGCGCCGGAGATGGAGTTCTACCTGACCAAGCGCTGCGAAGACCCTGACTTCCCGTTGCAACCGCCGATTGGCCGTTCCGGCCGCCCGGAAACCGGTCGCCAGTCCTTCTCTATAGAAGCGGCCAACGAATTCGACCCACTGTTCGAAGACGTCTACGACTGGTGCGAGCTGCAGGAGCTGGACCTGGACACCCTGATCCACGAGGACGGCACGGCGCAGATGGAAATCAACTTCCGTCACGGCGATGCCCTGTCCCTGGCCGACCAGATCCTGGTGTTCAAGCGCACCATGCGTGAAGCCGCGCTCAAGCACAACGTGGCTGCCACCTTTATGGCCAAGCCGATGACCGGCGAGCCCGGCAGTGCCATGCACCTGCACCAGAGCATCATTGATATCGCCACCGGCAAAAATGTGTTCTCCAATGAGGACGGCTCCAAGAGCGAGCTGTTCCTGCACCACATCGGTGGCCTGCAGAAGTTCATCCCCGAGCTGTTGCCGCTGTTTGCGCCCAACGTCAACTCGTTCCGCCGCTTCCTGCCCGACACCTCGGCGCCGGTGAACGTGGAGTGGGGTGAAGAGAACCGCACCGTGGGCCTGCGCGTGCCGGATGCCGGCCCGCAGAACCGCCGCGTGGAAAACCGCCTGCCGGGCGCCGATGCCAACCCGTACCTGGCCATCGCCGCCAGCCTGCTGTGCGGTTATATCGGCATGGTCGAAGGCATCAGCCCGAGCGCCCCGGTGGTCGGTCGTGGCTACGAGCGACGCAACCTGCGCCTGCCGTTGACCATCGAAGATGCACTGGAACGCATGGAAAACAGCAAGACCATCGAGAAATACCTGGGTCACAAATTCATCACTGGCTACGTCGCGGTCAAGCGGGCCGAGCATGAAAACTTCAAGCGCGTGATCAGTTCGTGGGAGCGGGAATTCCTGCTCTTCGCCGTCTGATGCGCCGGGTGCGGCCAGGATGGGCCGCACCTTCACCTACTTTTTGGAGATTGGTATGTCCAGCAACAACCCGCAAACCCGTGAATGGCAAGCCCTGAGCAACGATCATCACCTGGCGCCGTTCAGCGACTTCAAGCAGTTGAAAGAGAAAGGCCCGCGCATCATCACCAACGCCAAGGGCGTTTACCTGTGGGACAGCGAAGGCAACAAGATCCTCGACGGCATGGCCGGCCTGTGGTGTGTGGCCATCGGTTATGGCCGCGATGAGCTGGCTGACGCCGCCGCCAAGCAGATGAAACAACTGCCTTACTACAACCTGTTCTTCCAGACTGCCCACCCGCCGGTGCTGGAACTGGCCAAGGCCATCGCCGATATCGCCCCGGCCGGCATGAACCACGTGTTCTTCACCGGCTCCGGCTCCGAAGGCAACGACACCATGTTGCGCATGGTCCGCCACTACTGGGCGATCAAGGGCCAGCCGAACAAGAAAACCATCATCAGCCGCAAGAATGGCTACCACGGTTCCACCGTGGCCGGCGCCAGCCTGGGCGGCATGACTTATATGCATGAGCAGGGCGACTTGCCGATCCCGGGCATCGTGCATATCGCCCAGCCGTACTGGTTCGGCGAAGGCGGCGACATGAGCCCTGAAGAGTTCGGGGTGTGGGCCGCCAACCAACTGGAAGAGAAAATTCTGGAACTGGGCGTGGACAACGTCGGAGCCTTTATTGCCGAGCCGATCCAGGGCGCCGGCGGTGTGATCGTGCCGCCAGCCAGCTACTGGCCGCGCATCAAGGAAATCCTCGCCAAGTACGACATCCTGTTTGTCGCCGACGAAGTGATCTGTGGCTTTGGCCGCACCGGTGAGTGGTTCGGTAGCGATTTCTACGATCTCAAGCCGGACATGATGACCATCGCCAAGGGCCTGACCTCGGGCTATATCCCCATGGGCGGCCTGATTGTGCGCGACGAAGTGGTGGCGGTGCTCAACGAAGGCGGCGATTTCAACCACGGCTTCACCTATTCCGGGCACCCGGTGGCTGCTGCGGTGGCCCTGGAAAACATCCGCATCATGCGCGATGAAAAAATTGTCAGCCGCGTCCATGACGAAACGGCACCGTATTTGCAGAAGCGTCTACGTGAGCTGGCGGATCATCCGCTGGTGGGCGAAGTGCGCGGTGTCGGCATGTTGGGTGCGATCGAGCTGGTCCAGGACAAGGCCACGCGCAAGCGTTATGAAGGAAAGGGCGTGGGCATGATCTGCCGCACCTTCTGCTTCGAAAATGGCCTGATCATGCGCGCCGTGGGCGACACCATGATCATTTCGCCGCCGCTGGTGATCAGCAAGGCCGAGATTGACGAGCTGGTGACCAAGGCTCGCCATTGCCTGGACCTGACTTTGGCGGCATTGCAGGGCTAAGTGCTAGGCTCAGGATGCAGCGGCTGCGGCTGTTGCATTCGGGTAATGATAAATGCGGGGCTTTGGTTGAAAGCCGGCCCCTGAACTTGCCAGACTGTCGCCCTGTTTTGTCGCCCTTCGACGGGCCATGAAACGTAGAAAAATGTGGCCCAAAAAAGAAAAATTGGAGCATGACCGAATGAAGGCATTAGGTTTGAAGAACGCCGGCAAGACCCTCCTGGCCTTGTCCCTGATGGGCGCAATGGCAGGCACGGCCCAGGCTGCCGACAAAGTGCTGCACGTCTACAACTGGTCCGACTACATTGCACCGGACACCGTAGCCAACTTTGAGAAAGAGTCCGGCATCAAGGTGGTGTACGACGTTTTCGACAGCAACGAAACCCTGGAAGCCAAGCTGCTGGCGGGCAAGTCCGGCTACGACATCGTCGTACCGTCGAACAACTTCCTGGCCAAGCAGATCAAGGCCGGTGTGTATCAGGAGCTGGACAAGTCCAAGCTGCCAAACTGGAAGAACCTCGACACCGACCTGCTCAAGGCCGTGGGTGATGCCAGCGACAAAGGCAACCTGCACGCATTCCCGTACATGTGGGGCACCATCGGCATCGGCTACAACCCGGACAAGGTCAAGGCTGCGCTGGGCGTCGACAAGATCGATTCGTGGGATGTGCTGTTCAAGCCCGAGAACATCGAAAAACTCAAAAGCTGTGGCGTGAGCTTCCTCGACTCGCCAACCGAAATGATCCCGGTGGCCCTGCACTACCTGGGCTACCCGACCGACAGCCAGGACAAGAAGCAACTGGCTGAAGCCGAAGCGCTGTTCCTCAAGATCCGTCCTTCGGTGGGTTACTTCCACTCCTCCAAGTACATCTCGGACCTGGCCAACGGCAACATCTGCGTGGCCGTGGGTTACTCGGGTGACCTGGAACAGTCCAAATCCCGCGCGGCTGAAGCCGGTGGCAAGGTTAAAGTTTCCTACGCCATTCCCAAGGAAGGCGCAGGCAGCTTCTACGACATGGTCGCCATCCCTAAAGATGCCGAGAACCTGGACGCCGCCTACCAGTTCATGAACTACCTGCTCAAACCTGAAGTCATGGCTGAAATCACCAACAGCGTACGTTTCCCGAACGGTAACAAGGCTGCCACGCCGCTGGTGAGCAAGGATATCTCGGGTGACCCGAGCATCTATCCGTCGGATGCAGTGAAAGCCAAGCTGTATGCAATCAGCGATCTGCCGGCCGCTACCCAGCGCCTGCTGACGCGCAGCTGGACCAAGATCAAGTCGGGTAAATAAGCCTTGATAGGTGTGGGAGGGGGGTTGGATGGGAGCGGGCTTGCTCGCGAAAGCGGCGTGTCAGTAGAGACATATGCAGGCTGACACGCCGCCTTCGCGAGCAAGCTCGCTCCCACACAAGCCCGCTCCCACCCATTAAATGACAGAAAGCTTTGCCGGATCGGTTTATCGAGGGTAAGTTGCGCGCCGGTTTTGTTGTCGGGCAACAACTTTGGGCCCAACTATTTAAGAGGACCTCCACTTGCCAATTTCTTTATTTCGCAAAGCCTTGCTGGTAGGGGCGGGTCTCACGTTGGCAGTCAGCGTGCAGGCGGCTTCGACTGTGCATGTTTATAACTGGTCGGACTATATCGGCCCCGACACCCTGGCCAACTTTGAAAAGGCCACCGGCATCAAGCCCGTCTACGACGTGTTCGATTCCAACGAAACCCTGGAAGGCAAATTGCTGGCCGGGCGCACCGGGTATGACGTGGTGGTGCCGTCCAACCACTTCCTGGGCAAGCAGATCAAGGCGGGCGCGTTCCAGAAAATCGACAAGGCGCAGTTGAGCAACTACGCCAACCTCGACCCGGCGCTGCTCAAGCGCCTGGAAAAGAACGACCCGGGTAACCAATACGCCGTGCCTTACCTGTGGGGCACCAACGGCATTGGCTACAACGTCGACAAAGTCAAAGAAGTGCTGGGTGTCGACAAAATCGACTCCTGGGCCGTGCTGTTCGAGCCGGAAAACATGAAGAAGCTGGCCAGTTGCGGCGTGTCCTTTATGGACTCGGCGGATGAAATGCTGCCAGCGGTGCTCAACTACATGGGCCTGGACCCCAACAGCACCAACCCGGCCGACTACAAGAAGGCTGAGGAAAAACTCCTGAAAGTGCGTCCCTACGTGACCTACTTCCACTCATCCAAATACATCTCGGACCTGGCCAACGGCAATATCTGCGTGGCCGCCGGGTTCTCCGGCGATGTGTTCCAGGCCAAGGCCCGCGCCAGCGAGGCTGGCAAGGGCGTAAACATCGCCTACGCGATTCCGAAAGAAGGCGGCAACCTGTGGTTTGACGTGCTGGCGATCCCCAAGGACTCGACCAACGTCAAGGAGGCCCACGCCTTCATCAACTATTTACTGCAACCTGAAGTGATCGCTCAGGTCAGTGATTACGTCGGCTACGCCAACCCTAACCCTGGGTCGGATACGTTGATGGAGCAATCAATACGCACCGACGAAGCGGTTTACCCACCGCAGGCGGTTCTCGACCGGACGTTTGTCAACTTCGAGCTACCACCGAAAGTGCAACGCTTGATGACCCGTAGCTGGACCAAGGTCAAGACGGGCAAGTAAGGCTCACACTATCTAAGGTTCGTCTGTATTGGACGTTCTGCACTCTTTTTTTCTGGGAGTTTCGTAAATGGCAGTTGCCTCCGGCGCCTATAAGAAAGCCCTCGAGGGCGACCAGACACCGAAAAAGGTGTTGGTCAAAATCGACCGGGTCACGAAGAAGTTCGACGAGACGATTGCCGTGGACGATGTGTCCCTGGAAATCAAGAAAGGCGAGATCTTCGCCTTGCTCGGCGGATCGGGTTCGGGCAAATCCACCTTGCTGCGCATGCTCGCAGGTTTCGAGCGCCCGACCGAAGGGCGGATTTTCCTCGACGGTGTTGATATCACCGATATGCCGCCCTACGAGCGGCCGATCAACATGATGTTCCAGTCCTACGCCTTGTTCCCCCACATGACCGTGGCGCAGAACATCGCCTTCGGCCTGCAACAGGACAAGATCCCCAAGGCCGAAGTCGAGGCCCGCGTGGCCGAGATGCTCAAGCTGGTACAGATGAGCCAGTACGCCAAGCGCAAGCCGCACCAGTTGTCTGGCGGCCAGCGTCAGCGGGTGGCCCTGGCCCGTTCCCTGGCCAAGCGCCCGAAACTGCTGCTGCTCGATGAGCCGATGGGCGCCCTGGACAAGAAGCTGCGTTCGCAGATGCAGCTTGAACTCGTCGAAATCATCGAGCGCGTCGGCGTGACCTGCGTGATGGTGACCCACGACCAGGAAGAGGCCATGACCATGGCCGAGCGCATCGCGATCATGCACCTGGGCTGGATCGCGCAGATCGGCAGCCCGATCGACATCTACGAAACCCCCACCAGCCGCCTGGTGTGCGAGTTCATCGGCAACGTCAACATCTTCGACACCGTGGTGGTGGATGACGCCGAAGGCCACGCAGTGCTCAAGTGCGCCGACCTGGACCGCGATATCTACGTGGGTTATGGCATCGCCACGTCGGTGGAAGACAAATCGGTGACCTACGCTATCCGCCCGGAAAAGCTGCTGGTCACCACCGAGATGCCAACCTGCGAGCACAACTGGTCCAGCGGCAAGGTGCATGACATCGCCTACCTGGGCGGCCATTCGGTGTTCTACGTCGAGCTGCCGAGCGGCAAGCTTGTGCAGTCCTTCGTCGCCAACGCCGAACGCCGTGGCGCGCGGCCGACCTGGGGTGACCAGGTCTACGTGTGGTGGGAAGACGACAGCGGCGTGGTACTTCGCTCATGAACATGAAGAAATTCAAACGGCGATTGCACCGAATAATTCCCAGCGGCAAGCAGGTGGTCATCGGGATTCCGTTCCTGTGGCTGTTCCTGTTCTTCATGCTGCCGTTCTTCATCGTCCTGAAGATCAGCTTTGCCGAAGCCGACGTGGCGATCCCGCCCTACACCGAGATCTACACCTACATCGAGCAGAAGCTGGAGGTGGTGCTCAACCTGGCCAACTACAGCCTGCTGGCCGGCGACGAGCTGTACATCGCCGCCTACCTGGGCTCGTTGAAGATGGCGTTTTTCAGCACGGCCTTGTGCCTGCTGATCGGCTACCCGATGGCCTACGCCATCGCCAGTGCGCGCAAAGAGATGCAGACCGTGCTGGTGCTGCTGATCATGATGCCGACCTGGACCGCGATCCTGATCCGCGTGTATGCGTGGATGGGCATCCTCAGCAACAACGGCTTGCTCAATGGCTTCCTGATGTCCATGGGCCTGATCAACGAGCCGTTGCAGATCCTCAACACCAATATCGCGGTGTATATCGGCGTGGTCTATTCGTACCTGCCGTTTATGATCCTGCCGCTGTACGCCAACCTGGTGAAGCACGACCAGAGCTTGCTGGAGGCCGCGTCGGACCTGGGTTCGAGCACCTTCAACAGCTTCTGGAAAATCACCGTGCCGCTGTCCAAGAACGGCATCATCGCCGGCTGCATGCTGGTATTCATCCCGGTGGTGGGCGAGTTCGTGATCCCGGAACTGCTGGGCGGCCCGGAAACCCTGATGATCGGTAAAGTGTTGTGGCAAGAGTTCTTCAACAACCGTGACTGGCCGGTGGCTTCTGCGCTGGCGGTGGTGATGCTGGCGATCCTGATCGTGCCGATCATTCTGTTTAACCGCAGCCAAGCCAAAGAGATGGAGGGCAAGGTATGAAGCGCTTCAGTTTCTCCAGCTTCATGCTGGTCGTAGGGCTGCTGTTCATCTACCTGCCGATGCTGATCCTGGTGATCTATTCGTTCAACGAATCGAAGCTGGTGACGGTGTGGGGCGGTTGGTCGATCAAGTGGTACGTGGGCCTGTTGGACAACACCCAGTTGATGGGCTCGGTGGCGCGCTCCCTGGAAATCGCCTGCTACACGGCGGTGGCCGCGGTGGCGCTGGGTACGTTGGCAGCGTTCGTGCTGACCCGTATCAGCCAGTTCAAGGGCCGTACGCTGTTTGGCGGCCTGGTGACCGCGCCGCTGGTGATGCCGGAAGTGATCACCGGTCTGTCGCTGTTGCTGCTGTTCGTGGCCATGGCGCAGATGATCGGCTGGCCCCAGGAGCGTGGCATCGTCACCATCTGGATCGCCCACACCACGTTCTGTGCGGCGTATGTGGCGGTGGTGGTGTCGGCGCGCTTGCGTGAGCTGGACCTGTCGATCGAAGAGGCGGCCATGGACCTCGGTGCGCGGCCGTGGAAGGTGTTCTTCCTGATCACCATCCCGATGATCGCGCCGTCGCTGGCGGCGGGCGGCATGATGTCCTTCGCGTTGTCCCTGGATGACCTGGTACTGGCCAGCTTCGTCTCGGGCCCGGGTTCGACCACCTTGCCGATGGAAGTGTTCTCGGCGGTGCGCCTTGGGGTCAAACCCGAGATCAACGCCGTGGCCAGCCTGATTTTGCTGGCGGTGTCGCTGGTGACGTTCCTGGTGTGGTTCTTCAGCCGCCGTGCTGAAGAGCGGCGCAAGAAGGCCATCCAGCAAGCCATCGAAGAAGCGGCAGCGGATGGCTGGAAACAGCCGGATGTACGCCGGGCGCCAGCACCGGTCTAACTGCCGAAACAGGCTTAAAATGTGGGAGCTGGCTTGCCTGCGATAGCAGAGTGTCAGTCACTGAAGATGTGACTGAACCACCGCTATAGCAGGCAAGCCAGTTCCCACATTTGATTGCATTTCAAGTTGATTAAGCCGTCCACGGCGACTGGCGAATCACTTCGACAAAGTTCATCGGCTTGAACCCCGGCTCCTGATCCACCAGCACATCGGTCTTCACGTTGCCAAACGTGGTCTGCGGGCGATGGCGCAACCCGTCGGCAAACGCGCAGATGATGCACTCCTTGAACCCTTCACCCCGTGGATGCGCATGCACCACCGCCTCGCGCTGCACGTGTGTAAACGCGGCGTAGTCCATGCCCAGCACGTCCATCTCCACGCCAGCGGTCACCAGGGCGACAGTAGGGCGCAGGTGCTTGGGCACGCCTGGCGTGGTGTGCAGGGCGATGGACAGCCATACTTGCTCGATATCGTCATCGCTCAAGCCATAGGGCTTGAGAAAGGCGGCGGCCGCGTTGGCGCCGTCCACTTCAAAACGCTCGTCATCGCTGCGGTGCCCGTCCATCAGGCCCAGGTCATGGAACATCGCGCCGACGTACAGCAGTTCCGGGTTATAGGCCATCTGCTTGCGCTCGCCGCTCAAGGCACCAAACAGGAACACCCGGCGGGAGTGGTGGTAGAGCAGGTCGGATTCAATGTCGCGGATGTATTCGGTGGTGGCCTTGGCCAGGGCGCTGTCGGGGATTTGGATGCCGGCGATGGTGGTGCTCATGGTCATGATCCTCAAGAAAGCGCGGGGTTGGCGCTGATGAGTGCAGTCTGATCGCCCAGTTGCCAGGCAACCACCGCCGCAGGGGCGCGATCCCGGCCAATGTGCCTTCATATCGCGCCATGGTTGTACACGATCCAATGTGGGAGCTGGCCTGCCTGCGATAGCATCGCCTCGGTACATCAGGTATACCCAGGTGATGCCATCGCAGACAAGCCAGCTCCCACAGGGTTTTGCGACAGTCCAGAGGAAGGTTTACCCATGCACAAGACCGTCGCGATCCTGATCTTTCCCGGCGTCCAGTCACTGGATGTGACCGGTCCCATGGATGTGTTCTGCGAGGCCAATCGCTTCCTGGCGCCGGAGGATCATTACCAGCTCGAAGTCATCGGCCAGGTCCAGGGCCAGATCGCCTGTTCCAACGGCCTGTCATTGCAGGCCCACACCCATTACAGCGAAGCCCTGCAAGCCTATGACCTGCTGTTGGTCGCTGGCGGCCCGCAGTTGCCCTTCGAGGATTTCGGCCCGGCGTTCAATCAGTGGCTGCAGGACGCCAGCGCCAGGGCCCGGCGCTTCGGTTCGATCTGTAACGGCGCCTTCATGCTGGCCCGGGCCGGATTGCTGGATGGCAAAACCGTTGCCACCCACTGGAGCGACGCGGCTGATCTGGCGCGCCTGTGCCCCTCGACTCAGGTCGACGCCGACCGCCTCTACGTGCAGGACGGCAACCTCTACACGTCGGCCGGGGTCACGGCGGGTATCGACCTGTCGTTGTACCTGCTGGCCCAGGACCACGGCCCGCAAGTGGCGTTGAGCGTGGCCAAGCGCCTGGTGGTGTTTACCCAGCGCAGCGGCGGCCAATCGCAGTTCAGCCCGTTTCTCACGCCCCACGCCGAAGCCTCCTCAGCCGTGGCACAGGTGCAGTTGTATGTGCTGGCGAACCTGACCGGCGACCTGGGCATTGCTGACCTGGCCCGCGCGGCCAATATGAGTGCGCGCAATTTCTCGCGGGTATTTGCCCGTGAAGCGCAGATCACCCCGGCGGAGTTTGTCGAGCGGGCGCGGGTGGATGCGGCGCGGGTGCTACTGGAAAGCAGCACGGCGCCGCTGAAGACCGTGGCCTACCAATGCGGCTTTCGCGACGCCCAGCACCTGCGCAGTGTGTTCAATCGCCGGCTGGGGGTGACGTCGCAGCAGTTCCGACTCAACTTTGCGGCGCCGGTTTGAGCTCCCACATGTTTAGTGTGTTTCTTCAGGGCTGTTGTGGGGGGCGGGCGGGCAACAGTTTGAGGGTGCCACGGGTATTGGCCTGGACCTCTTCTTCATCAAAATGCGCCTGTTCGTACCCGCCTTCGATATAGGTCTCGGCCTGATCGGCATAGTGCTTGTCGAATGGCACGCCGCTTTGGCCCACCGGGTTGATGGTCAGGGCGTGAGCGGCGTCGGCGAAGTCCACTAGGCGTCGGGTGGACGGGCCGTAAGTCACCGGCCACGGTGCCGGGCCAATGATTGCCGACAGGTTGTTCGGCACTTCGTGGCTGCCCGGTGCGGCAAACGGCCCGACATTGATGATCTGGTCCAGCGGCTGCTTGATGCCCAGTGGATGGCCGTGGGTCAGGGTATGGGCCTTGCCCCACTGCCATTGTGCCGGGTCGTCGCCGAAGGTGCTTTTCAGATGGGCCAGGCTGTTGTCCCAGGCGCGCTTGACGGTCGCGGCGCGCTGCCCGTTCCACCACGGCGAATCGGCAGTAGCGGCCAGGCGCGGCAAGGCGGCGTCGACCACACGGGTGGTGATCAGGGTCTTGAACATCTCGTCACCCAGCTTGGGACGAAAGGCCGCGTCGGTCAGGTCGTATAACAGTTGGTTGAACAGCGTGGCCGGGATCGACTCCACCGGGTAATCACCTTTCCACGCGGCCAACTGTTCCAGCAACTTGAGTTCGGCGGGATCCTTGACCACCTCGCGCAGCACCGGCAACAGCGGCGCCAGCAGGCGTGGCCCGTAGGCGGTGGTGGTGCCCAGTTGCAGGGCCTGGCTGTTGTCCAGGTCCCATTTGACCTGGTTGTCGCTCAATTGCGCGTTCAACTGTTGGCCACGGTCCGCCAGGTTGTAGTAGCCGGGGATCTGCACGCCAGTAGGCGACACTGGCTGGGCATTGGCCGAGACCACGTAGCCACGGGCCGGGTTTTCTTCCTGGGGGTTGGCGCTGAAAGGGTAGAAACCCAGCTTGTCGGCCTGGGCGGTGCTGCCATCGAGGATGAATCCGGCGTTGGCCCCGGCCGGGCGGATCGGCAACTGCGCTGCAGCCCACCAGCCAATATCGCCCTTGGCATTGGCCCACACGATATTCAGCCCCGGCGCATGCACCTTGGCCACTGCCATGCGGGCCTTGGCCAGGGTGTCGGCGCGGTTGAGCTGGTAGAAACCATCGAGGATCGGGTTTTCGGTATCGAGGAACGCCCACCACATGGCAATCGGCGTGGTGCCGGCATTGGCGCCGAGCACGTCGTTGATGATCGGGCCGTGGGGCGACTGGCGCAGGGTCAGCGTCACCGGGGCCTGGCCCTTGACCGCGATCTGTTGCTCGCTGGTCGTCATGTCGACCCACTGGTCGTGGTAGCGCACCTGGTTGGGGTTGTCCGGGTTGACCTGCTCGGCGATCAGGTCGAGGTCATCGTTCTGGAACATCGTCAGGCTCCAGCCGAACGCTTTGTTGTGGCCCAGGAACGCCACCGGCACCAGGGCGTTGTGATAACCGTAGAGTTCAAAGCCGGGCGCCGACAGGTGCGCCTCGTACCACACCGACGGCACCGAGAAGCGGATATGCGGGTCGCCCGCCAGCAACGGCTTGCCGCTCTTGGTGCGGTTGCCGCTGATGGCCCAGGCGTTGCTGCCTTCGAACTGCGGCAGGCCATTGTCGGCCAGGGCCTGCTCGCTGAGGCGGGCGATGGCACTCAAGCCCTGCCAGTCGGCGGCGGCCAGGCTCAGGTCGCCCTTGGGTTTCCAGTCGAGGTCAAACACCTTCAGGTAGTCGCTGCCCAGTTGGTCGCGCACGTAGGTCAGCAAGGGCTCTGTGCGAAAAGCTGCGGCAAAGCTGTAGGCCAGGTAGCCGGCGATGCTGATGGTGTCTTCGGCGGTGAACGGCCGCTTGGGGATGCCCAGCACGTCAAACTCCATGGGGCTGGCGTGGCGGTCCTGATATTGGTTGATCCCGTCCAGATAGGCTTGCAGGGCCTTCCAGTGCGGTGACTGGCGGTCCATCTGCGCCGCGTAGGTGGTGGCGCGCTCGCGGATGCGCAGGCTGCGGAACAGTTTGTCGGTGTCGAGCAACTTGGCGCCGAGCACCTCGGCCAGCTCACCGCGCGCCAGGCGGCGCATGATTTCCATCTGGAACAGGCGGTCCTGGGCGTGCACATACCCCAGGGCGCGATACAGGTCGGCCTCGTTCTCGGCGCGGATATGCGGCACCCCACGGTCGTCGTAGCGCACCGTCACCGAGCCTTGCAGGTTGGCCAGCTCCACCGTGCCCTGGCGGGTCGGTTGCTTGCTGTAGACGTACCAGCCAGCCCCGAGGGCGATCAACACCAGCAGGGCCGCGAGACCCGACAAGACGCGCTTCATGAACGATCCTTATTATTAGAAGTTGGGCTAGGAGCCTTTTGGCCAGGAACAATAGCAGCCCACCGCCAGGGTGTGGGTCGCATTCACCGCGCGGCCGCCGTTGAGCGCCTGCAGGATCGGTTCGATAAAGCTGTTGCTCGAATTACAGGTCAGGCCCTCGCTGTACGGGCCGAAATACGCCAGTTTGCCGTTGCGGTCCCAGATGCCTACCGCTGGGCTGGCGGGTACCTGGTCGGCGCCGGGCAGGGCGGTGATGATTTTCATCGCCCCGAGGTTCTCGGGCAGTTGGCCGTGGCTGCCGGCTTTTTGCAGGGCATAGAACTCCACGCCCTGGGGCGCGTATTGCTCGATCAGTTCGCTCAGGTGCTGCTGGTTGCCGACATTGCACGGGCAGGCCGGGTCCCAGAAGTGCACCAGGCGGATCGGGCCGGGGCCGGCGAGGTCGGCGGGCAGGCGCAGCAGGTCGCCGGAGAACACCGCCGTATGTTCGCTGAATGCCCGCAGGTAGCGGCCCTGGAACCAGTCATACGCGGCCCACAGCACGGCGGCGCAGATCAGCAGGATCAGGCTGGCGAGCAGGGCAGAGCGGTAGGGTTTTCGCATTCAGAACAATCCTCGACGGTGGCGTAGCTTGCCATGCTTGCCCTGACAGATGAATATCGCGACTCGATATTCATCTGTTCACTGCTGTGAAGCCCTAGTCTGGAAGTACTTATGCCCGTTACCTTTGACCCCGATCATCTGCGCGAAAGCTTGCGGCCCCTGGTGGACGCGCAGCCGCTTTCGGCTGAGGCCAGGGTCTACCAGCGCTTCTACGGGCTGGACCTGGCCGCGCGCAAAAACCCGGTGGCCAGCCGCCTGGGGCGCTTCGAAGTGGATGGGTTCGAGGTGGTCAGCCAGGTCTGGTGGCCGGCGCAACCTGTGGCAACACTGTTTATGTTCCACGGTTTTTACGACCACATGGGGTTGTACCGCAGCGTGGTGGAGTGGGGCCTGGACCAGGGCTTCGTGGTGATTGCCTGCGATTTGCCGGGCCATGGCCTGTCCAGCGGTGAGCGCGCCAGTATCGACGACTTCGCGGTGTACCAGCATGTGGTGCAGGGCTTGTTCGCACAGGCCGACGCGCTGCAGTTGCCCAAGCCCTGGCATCTGTTCGGGCAAAGCACTGGCGGGGCGATTGTGGTGGACCATCTGCTCAACCAGGGCGCCAGCAGCCCGGCGCAAGGCCAGACCTTCCTGTTGTCGCCACTGGTGCGGCCGCGTGCCTGGGGTTGGTCGCAACTGAGCTATTACCTGCTCAAGCCGTTCGTCAAAGGCATCGCCCGACGTTTCAGCGATAACAGCAATGACCCGGCGTTCCGTCCGTTCCTCGAAGCCGATCCGCTACAGCCCCGGCAGTTGCCGACCGCCTGGGTGGGCGCGCTGGCGCGCTGGATCAAACGCATCGAGGCTGCGCCGCGCAGCACGCGACGGCCCCTGATCGTGCAGGGCGAGGAGGATATGACGGTGGATTGGCAGCACAATCTGCAGGTGCTGCGCGGCAAGTTTGATCAGCCGCAGATCCTGATGTTGCCCAAGGGCCGGCATCATCTGGCCAATGAACTGCCGCAAATTCGCGAGGAATACTTCAAGTTTCTCAGCGACCATCTGACCTGACGCAATCAAATCTGGGAGCAGGCAAACCCGCTCGCAGATTGTTACGGCGCCAGGCTTGAAGTGCTTTGCCCCACCGCCAGCCCGGCGCGGATCGCCGCCAGTGCCGCCTGGTAGTAAGCCTTGCCTTCTGGCGATTCGGCAAAGGTGGCGAACTCTTCCAGCTCCGGGTCCGACAGATCCCGATAGACGTACAGCAAAGTGTTGTTCAGGTCATTGCCGATCTGCTGCATCAAGCGCTCGCGCTGGCCGTTGAGCATGCTTTGCGCCTGACCGCCGCCCAACAGGCCGGGGATCATCTGGCTCAGGCTGTCTGCGGCCACGCCGGCAATCGCCAGGCTGACCTCGGCCCCGGCTTCGCGGGCGGGCAGGGCCTGGGCCAGGTGGCCGATGATCAGGCTGCGGGTGGCGTCGGCCTGGATCTGCGGCAAGCCCTGGGCGTTCTTGGCCAACTGGTCACGGCGGGTCGCCAGCAACTCGGCGGCGACAATCTTGCGCCCCAGCGGCGATTGGAAAAACGCCAGCGCCGGTTTGGGGTCCGCCAGGTTCTGGCGCAACTGGGCTTCGGCGCGCTGATCCATGGCCTTGGGGGCGAAGCGTTTATTGCTGTTGTCCACCAGCGCCTGGTACACCGCCGGCGGCAAGCTGTTGCGGTAGCGCTGCTGGGCAGCACTCAAGGCGTCATTAAAATGCGCGCGTTGTTCCGGCCAGCCGGCGACCGCATACAACTGGTCATGGCTGTCTGCCCAGGCGGGCAATACGCAGAACATCAGCAAGGATAAAAACAAACGACGCATAGGGACTCCTGTCAGTCGGCCACTATTGTCCGTGTCGGGCGTAGGATTTGTCGAGAAGTCCTATCAGTCACCTGACTAAAGTGTGTTTAGGCGCTAGGCGGCGCTGTCGGTTTGCCAGGCGTATGGATACTATGCGCGCCATGCAAATATCCCCTGATGACCCGCTGCTGCTACGCATTGTCGACGACCTGGCCGTGAAGGGCTGGTCGCAGCAGAACATCTTCCTGCCAGAGGCTCTGACCCTGGAACTGGCGGCTGAGTGCCATAAACGTGCCGCTGAAGGTGAATTGGCACCGGCCGCTGTCGGACGCGGCCCGGCCCAGGAGATTCGCGAGGGGATCCGTGGCGACCATATCCAGTGGCTGGAGCCCGGCCAGGCAGCTATCTGTGACCGCTATCTGGCGTTGATGGACAGCCTGCGGCTGGCGATGAACCGTGGGCTGTTCCTCGGCCTGGAAGAGTTCGAATGCCACTTCGCCATGTACCCGCCGGGGGCGTTTTACCTCAAGCACCTCGACCGTTTTCGCGACGATGACCGGCGCATGGTCTCGGCGGTGGTCTACCTGAACCAGGACTGGCTGCCCGAGCACGGCGGCCAGTTACGCATGTACCTCAAGGACGGCGTTGAGCACGATGTGGACCCCGCCGGCGGTTGCCTGGTGGTGTTCCTGTCGGGGGAAGTGCCCCATGAAGTCCTGCCTGCCCACCGCGAACGCTTGTCCCTGACCGGCTGGTTTCGCCGGCGGGGCAACGAGCCGTTTTGAGCATGCAAAAGATTCTGGTCAGCCGCTGCCTGCTGGGGCATCGCGTACGTTACGACGGTGGGGCCAGCGGGCCGTTTGACCAACTGGCGACCTGGCAAGCCGAGGGCCGAGTGGTCGCGGTGTGTCCGGAAGTGGCCGGTGGCCTGCCTACCCCACGGCCATCTGCCGAGATTCCGGGCGGGCAGGGCATGGATGTGTGGGAAGGCCGCGCCCAAGTGTTGACCGCCAATGGCGAGGACTTCAGCGAAGCCTTCCTTGACGGCGCGCGCCAGGCCCTGGCTTTGGTGCAGCTTCATGGCATCCGCATCGCCGTACTCAAGGCCAACAGCCCGTCATGCGGCAACCTGCTGACGTATGACGGCACCTTCAGTGGGGTGAAAGTCACGGGCGAAGGCGTGACGGCGGCGTTGCTCAAGCGCCATGGGGTACTGGTGTTCAGCGAGCTGGAGCTGGTTGAGGCGGCTGCCGCCCTGGCCCAGCTCTCAAACCCGACCTAGATCCAATGGGAGGGTGGGCTTGTGCCCACATTGCTTATTGGGTGGGTTTGCTGGTGTCAGCCTCAAACCACTTTTCCGACAGGGCCGTCAGCCGCCCATCGGCTTTGATCCGCTCCAGTGCTTTATCCAGGCTCGATTTGAACGCCGGGTTGCCCTTCTGGAAGGGGATCGCCAGGGTCAACGTCGCGTTGGCATTCACCGGGCGGCGCAGGTCCACACCTTCAACGGGCTGCGCCTTGGCTATGAACTGGCTGCTTTTGAGCGCATCGAGGCTGCCCAGCAGGGGCTTTTGCTGCTTGTGTGCAATCAAGCTTGCGCTGGAATAGCTATACGGCGCGCTGAAATCGAAACGATCCTGCAGTTCAGGAGTCACAGCGATGTGGTTGATCGCCACGTCGTACTTGCCGCTTTCCACGCCGGGCAGCAAGTCGCTGTCGTCGGTGGTGATAAAGGAGGCGCGTACGTCCATTTCCCGAGCCAGTAACTCACCCAGTTCCACTTCAAAACCGGTGAGTTTGTCGCCTTCCTTGAAGTTGAAGGGCGGCGTGTCCGCTTCCAGGGCAATGCGCAGCTCCCCACGGTCAAACACGTCGTCGAACAGTTCGGCGTGAGCCAGGGGGCTCAGCAAAGGCAGCACAAGTAACAGGCCAGGCAGAAAACGCATGGTCACTCCTAAAGAATTCGAAGGTGCGAGACGCGGTTAAGGCTCGCTTTGCTATGGTGTCGAGTGCCTTGGACAACGTTTCGTCACTAAGTTGTCATAACCCTACAGATTTCACAGAAAAACTGGAGAAGTTAATGAAAGCCATTTTGTCTCGTGCAACCCTGGCCAGCCTGCTGCTGGGGGCTTCAATGCTGGCGTCTGCCGCAGATATCCCACGTACACCGGCGCCAAAGGGTGCTGAAGTGTTCATTGTTTCACCCAAGGATGGTGCTACGGTCGATAAGACCTTCACCGTCGAGTTCGGCATCAAAGGCATGGACCTGGAACCCATCGACAAACAGGTGCCAGGCGCAGGCCATCACCACCTGCTGGTCGACCAGACCCAATTGCCTGACCCAAGCCAGCCGATTCCGGCCACCGATACCGTGATCCACTTCGGCAAGGCGCAAACCAAGACCGAGCTGACCCTGGCCCCAGGCAAGCACACCCTGCAACTGGTGGCGGGCGATAACCTGCATCGTCAGTTCGAGCCTACTGTAGCCTCAAAAGTGATCACCGTTACCGTCAAGTAAGATTTGTTCAGACGAAAAAAAGGGAGCCCCTCGGGGCTCCCTTTTTCGTACACGCTTGAAACCTTAGAACAACACGCGGCTACGAATAGTGCCGCTGATGTGCTGCAGCTTCTCTTGCGCCAGGTCCGAGTACTCGGCGTCGACGTCGATCACCACGTAGCCGACCTTCTCGTTGGTCTGCAGGAACTGACCGGAGATGTTGATGCCGTTTTCCGCGAAAACCTTGTTGATCTCCATCATCACACCCGGGATGTTCTGGTGGATGTGCAGCAGGCGGTGCTTGCCAGGGTGAGCCGGCAGGGCCACTTCCGGGAAGTTGACCGAGGACACCGACGTACCGTTGTCGCTGTACTTGACCAGCTTCTCTGCCACTTCCAGGCCGATGTTGGCCTGGGCTTCAGCGGTGGAACCGCCGATGTGCGGGGTCAGGATCACGTTGTCCAGGCCGCGCAGCGGGCTTTCGAAGATGTCGTCGTTGGAGCGCGGCTCCACCGGGAACACATCGATAGCGGCGCCGATCAGGTGCTTGTCCTTGATCGCGTCGGCCAGGGCATCCAGCTCGACCACGGTGCCGCGTGCGGCGTTGATCAGGATCCCGCCCTTCTTGATGGCGCGGATTTCTTTCTCGCCGATCATCCACTGGGTCTCAGCGGTTTCCGGCACGTGCAGGGTAACGATGTCGGACATGCCCAGCAGTTCGGTCAGGCTCGACACCTGGGTGGCGTTGCCCAACGGCAGCTTGGTCAGGGTGTCGTAGAAGAACACCTGCATGCCCAGGCCTTCAGCCAGTACCGACAGTTGGGTACCAATGGAGCCGTAACCGACGATACCCAGCTTCTTGCCGCGGATTTCGAAGGAGTTGGCCGCGCTCTTGATCCAGCCGCCACGGTGGCAGGAAGCGTTCTTCTCAGGGATACCGCGCAACAGCAGGATGGCTTCCGCCAACACCAGCTCCGCCACGGAACGGGTGTTCGAGTACGGGGCGTTGAACACCGCGATACCGCGCTCGCGCGCTGCATTGAGGTCGACCTGGTTGGTGCCGATGCAGAAACAGCCGACCGCCACCAACTTCTTGGCGTGGTCGAAGATCTCTTCGGTCAACTGGGTGCGGGAGCGAATGCCGATAAAGTGCGCGTCGGCGATCTTTTCCTTGAGCTGGGATTCCGGCAGAGAACTGGTGATGTACTCAATGCTGGTGTACCCGGCGGCCTTTAGGACGTCGACGGCCGATGGGTGGACGCCTTCCAGAAGAAGGAACTTGATCTTGCTCTTATCGAGAGAAGTCTTGCTCATCTGCGTAAACCTGTATCCCGGAGAAAAATGGCAGGGAATCGGATCGCTTAAGCTGACCCGGACGGCAGGAAAGCCGTCACCGCAGAAACGCCCTTGGGCTCTGTCCTGCGGGGGCGGTATGCTAGCATACGCGCCCCGCTAAACACTCATTCCTGCGACGTGAAGCGTTCTCAGGATGACCATGAATTGTTCGAGAGTTCTGTCGATGACCCATCCTGCCCTGATTGATGAGCTAAAGACCCTGGTTGAGCCCGGCAAAGTGCTGACCGATGCCGACTCCCTGGAGGCTTACGGCAAGGATTGGACCAAGCACTTCGCCCCCGCCCCGACCGCTATCGTCTTCCCCAAGACCATTGAACAGGTGCAGGCCATTGTCCGCTGGGCCAACACGCACAAGGTGGCGCTGGTGCCATCCGGTGGGCGTACCGGTCTGTCGGCGGCCGCCGTGGCGGCCAATGGCGAAGTGGTGGTGTCGTTCGACTATATGAACCAGATCCTCGACGTGAACCTCACCGATCGCACCGCCGTGTGCCAGCCGGGTGTGGTCACCAAGCAGTTGCAGAACGTCGCCGAAGAAAACGGCCTGTACTACCCGGTGGACTTCGCCTCGTCCGGTTCCAGTCAGATTGGCGGCAATATCGGCACCAATGCCGGCGGGATCAAGGTCATTCGCTACGGCATGACCCGCAACTGGGTGGCGGGCATGAAGGTCGTCACCGGCAAGGGCGATGTGCTGGAACTGAACCGCGACTTGATCAAGAACGCCACCGGCTATGACATGCGCCAGCTGTTTATCGGCGCCGAAGGCACCCTGGGCTTTGTGGTCGAAGCCACCATGCGCCTGGACCGGGCGCCGAAAAACCTCACCGCCATGGTGTTGGGCACTGCTGACTTCGACTCGATCATGCCGGTACTGCACGCGTTCCAGAGCAAGCTGGACCTGACCGCCTTTGAGTTCTTTTCCGACAAGGCATTGGCCAAAGTTCTCGGCCGTGGCGATGTGCCGGCACCGTTCGACACCGAGTGCCCGTTCTACGCCCTGCTGGAATTCGAAGCCACTACCGAAGAAGTGGCCAACCACGCCCTGGAAACCTTCGAACACTGCGTCGAGCAGGGCTGGGTGCTGGATGGCGTGATGAGCCAGAGCGAAACCCAGTTGCACAACCTGTGGAAGCTGCGCGAGTACATCTCCGAGACCATCTCCCACTGGACGCCGTACAAGAACGACATCTCGGTCACCGTGTCGAAAGTGCCGGCATTTCTCAAGGAAATCGACGCAATCGTCGGCGAACACTACCCAGACTTCGAAATTGTCTGGTTCGGCCATATCGGTGATGGCAACTTGCACTTGAACATCCTCAAGCCGCAAAACCTGTCCAAGGACGAGTTCTTCGCCAAGTGCGCCACCGTCAACAAGTGGGTGTTCGAGACCGTCGAGAAGTACAACGGCTCGATCTCCGCCGAGCATGGCGTGGGCATGACCAAGCGCGACTACCTGACGTACAGCCGTTCCCCGGTTGAAATCGAATATATGAAGGCAGTGAAAGCGGTGTTCGACCCGAACGGGATCATGAACCCGGGCAAGATCTTCGCTGTTTAACCATCACGAAAGAGGAAGCGGGCCATGAGCTATCAGCACAAGTACGTCGACGGCACCAACATCCACTTTCCACTGGGTAAAGTGGTCTGCATCGGGCGCAACTACGCCGAACACGCGAAGGAGCTGGATAACCCGGTGCCGACCGAGCCTCTGCTGTTTATCAAACCGGGCAGTTGCGTGGTGCCGTTGGAAGGCGGCTTTGCCATTCCAGCCGAGCGCGGTTCGGTGCATTACGAAGCGGAAATCGCGGTGCTGATCGGCAAACCCCTGTCGAAAACCCCGAGCCGTGAAGAAGTGCTGGACGCCATCTCCGGCTTCGCCCCGGCCCTGGACCTGACCTTGCGCGACAAGCAGGCCGAACTCAAGGCCAAGGGCCTGCCGTGGGAAATCGCCAAGTCCTTTGACGGCGCGGCGGTCATTGCCCCGTTCGTGGTGGGCAGCACCTTCCCGGACTTTACCGATATCGGCATTCGCCTGAGCATCAATGGCCAGGTGCGCCAGGACGGTAACAGCGCGCAGATGCTCAACCCGATCGTGCCGATGATCCAGCACATGGCCGGTTGCTTCTCGTTGCAGGCCGGGGATGTGATCCTGACCGGCACCCCTGTGGGCGTAGGCCCGCTGCAAGTGGGTGACGAACTGGTGCTGGAACTGCCGGGTGTCAGTCGCTTCGAAAGCGCCGTACGCTAACCCCATCTCTCTGTAGGAGCCGGCTTGTGTGGGAGCTGGCTTGCCTGCGATAGCATCACCGCGGTGTGCCTGATACACCACGGTGCTTGCATCGCGGGCAAGCCCGGCTCCCACACAAGCCCGTACACAGATTATTTGTGCGTACTGCGCACATCGGGGTTTTGCATTTTTTTCACACGCCATCCGGATAATCCTCGGCCATATGGCACCCAGGCGCTCTGAGCCCTGGGCCATCACCGACAGCCGATTATCTGGAATGCCTCCATGGCCGTACCCCTTTCTTCTGCGAATCCCACCCCGCGCCCGCGCCTGAATATGCGCTGGTACTCCTGGCTGTTGCTGGCCGGGGTGATCATGTATGGGGTTTCCTGGTTGATGCACTGGGATGACCGGGGCGCGTTATGGGTGTTGGAGCGCTTTGAAAGCCCGGTCGAACGCCGAGAAAGCGTCTGGCTTCCGGACTACCAGGCGGTGATCGACGCCAAGCCATTGCCCGGCATGGAAAAGGACGAAGCGTCGGACCTGGCCTACAACCCGCAGACCAAAACCTTATTCGCAGTGATGGGTCGCAACCCGTTCCTGGTAGAACTCAGCCTGCAGGGCGATGTGCTGCGCAAGATTCCCCTGGTGGGCTGGAGCAACCCGGAAGGCGTGACGGTCATGGAAAACGGCGTGCTGGGCATCGTGGATGAGCGCAGGCACAACGTGACGCTGGTCAAGGTGGATGCCGACACGCGCCAACTGGCTTTCGCCGACTTCCCAAGCTACGACCTGGGCCCCTCCGAGAACCAGAACAAGGCATTCGAGGCCATCACCTGGGACAAACGCAATCAACAGCTGGTGCTGGGTATCGAGCGTCCGGCGCAGTTGTTTACTTGGGCCAGCGACGGCGGCCAGGTCCTGGCGGGCGACAAGCAGAAGTTGCCCAGCTCCGAACTGGATATCCGCAATCTCTCGGCCTTGAGTGTCGATCCGCGTACCGGCCACCTGTTGGTGCTGTCCGCCGACTCTCATCTGCTGCTGGAGCTGGACGAAAAGGGTCAACAGGTCAGCTTCATGACCGTGCTGGGCGGCTTCAATGGCCTGAAAAATACGATCCCCCGCGCCGAAGGCGTGACCATGGACGAAAACGGCACGCTGTACATGGTCAGCGAGCCCAATCTGTTTTATCGGTTCGATAAGCAGAAATAGCCGACTAATACGTCGGACTCTTCTCTATGCGCGGCATTCCCCAGACATTGAGCTGCGTTTAAGTTTAAATTCAGACGGCTGTGATATTCATTTGCCAGTTTTGACTTTGAGCCAGCCCCCATGCGCCGATTTGCCCGCCCCAAACCTGCCCTTCTTATTCTGTTGCTGATCGCCCTGGTTGCCGTGGGCGTGGTCGCCCAGCAGTTTCGATTATTCGAGCGCGCCTGGTTCAACTGGCAGACCTGGCGCCAGCCGCTGGATGAACGCTCCATTGGCCTGGCGGACTATGAGGTGGTGCTGGAAGCCCAGGTGATTGAGGGCCTGGATGATGATGTCTCGGCGCTGACCTACGACCCGGTGCGCAAGAGCCTGTTTACCGTGACCAATCAAAACGCCGAACTGGTTGAACTGTCCCTGGACGGCAAGATCCTGCGGCGTATCAACCTGGTGGGGTTTGGCGATGCCGAAGCGGTGGAGTTCATCAGCGAGAACACCTATGTGGTCAGCGATGAGCGTCAGCAGCGGCTGATCAAGATTCACCTGGAGGACGACACGCAGTTTCTCGACGCGGCCGAGGCCGAGCAGATGACCCTGGGTGTGCACCTGAAGGGCAATAAAGGCTTTGAAGGGCTGGCGTATGACTCGGTGGGCAAGCGCCTGTTTGTCGCCAAGGAGCGGGACCCGATGTTGATCTACGAAGTGCACGGCTTTCCCCATTTCAAACCGGAAAAAACCTACTCGGTCCACGTAGTCAACAACCCCCGACGCGATGCCGGGCTGTTTGTACGCGACCTGTCCAGCCTGCAATACGACGAGCGCAGCGGCCATTTACTGGCGCTGTCCGATGAGTCGTACCTGGTGCTGGAACTGGATATCGACGGTCGCCCCTTGAGCAGCTTGTCGCTGCTCAAGGGGCGCAATGGCTTGAAAAAACGTGTGCCCCAAGCCGAGGGTATCGCCATGGATGACGATGGCACGTTGTACCTGGTGAGTGAGCCGAACCTGTTCTATGTCTTCAAGAAAAAGCCCGAGCAGCGGTAGGCGCGGATCAGAACATCCATTGCACACCCAGCGAATAGCCGGTCTGGCTGCCTTCGGCATGGCCCAGGCGGCCGTTCACTTCGGCGTACACCCCAAGCTGCGGGGTGATCGCCAATTGGCTGCCGACCTGCGCGCGGCCGAAACTCTTGTCCACTGAACCCAGGCGTGCGGTGCGGGCCTGGCCGTCGGCGCGGGCGGTCAGGTCGAGGTCGTCGAGGCGGCCGTCGGCCAATTCCTTGACCCAGGCGATGTCGCCGTAGGGCATCAGGCTCAGGCCGTAAGGCAGGGCCACGGCACCGCGCACACGCCAGCCAAGGCTGGCTTCCAGGGAGTCGAAGGATTGCTCTTCATATTCGAGGGCGGTGCGCAGGTTCTGCTTCTCGTGGAACTTGTCGATGCGCGAGTGGCTGTAATCGAGCCCGGCAAACGGTCCGGTCTTGATCGCGCCCAGATCGAAGTCATAACCGCCGAGCACTCGGGCACCCAGGGACAGGGCGTCGGTCTCGCCAGTCAGTTGCTGGTTAAGCAGCACGGGGCCACCATTGGCCTGGATCAGCAGGTTGCGTTTTGAGTCGAAGCTGCTGTGGCCCACGCTCAGGTCGCCGGCCAGCCAGGTCGGGCCGCCATCGTTCAACAGGGCGTAGACCGCAGCTTGCCAGGTGTCGCTTTGCAGCTTGCCACGGTGTTCCAGCTTGTCGCGGCCGTTGAGGTAGCTGAGGCTGGCGCCGATGTTCAGGCTGCTGCTCAGTTGATAGTCGCCCAGGGCATGCAGGCCCAGGCGCCGGGCCTCGGGGTTGGGGGCGGTGTCGAAGCCGCTGTCTGGGTTGTATTCGCCGTCCACGCCGATCTCGCCATCGAAACTGCCCACTTCACGGCTGGCCGATTGCAGGGTCAGCCAGCGCCGGTCATGCAGGCGCACCATGGCTTGGTGCTGGCGCTGCAGGTTGTCCTGCATATTGCGCGCAACCGCGCCGCCCGAGCTGGTGGAGGCCATCAAGTCGGCATTGGTCAGCTCCAGCACCAGGCGGCTGAGCAGGCGCGAATAGTCGCGCAGGCGCTGGTCGATGCGTTCCTGGCCGAAGGCGTTGGTCAGGACCGTCTTGTTGTCTTCGGTGGGGTCGTGCCAGGTCGAGCCGCCGGGGATCGCCGGGTTGTCGGTCTGGGTGTAGCCGTCCAGGGCACCCAGTTCCCAGTTGGTGGCTTCCACATACAGGATTGGGATATTGAGCCCCTCGAAGGCTTCGCCGTCACTGCAACAGCCAGTGCCGGCGGGGTATTGCGCGTCCAGGCCGGGGTTGGTGAACAGGTTGATGTTCAGCTCCTTGGCGATCTGGAAGGTGTGCTCGCGCAATGAGGCGAGGGCCGGGTTGGCGGTGCTGTTTTGGCCGGCGTGGGCGTACATCATGTCGCCGGTGATCAGGCTGTCGAGGTTGATCATGGCCAGCATATTGGCGCGCTGGCTGGCGCTCAACGAATCGACAAACGCCTTGGAGCCACGCAAGCCTTCCTCTTCGGCGCCGAAGCCGACGATCTGCAAGCCGTTTTCCAGTTGCAGGCCGCCAAGGTTCTTCGCTACTTCGGTCAGCACGCTGGCGCCGGAACCGTTGTCGTCCAGGCCTTGCAGGGCCGGGCGGCCGAAGTAGGTATCGAAGTGCGCGCCAATCACCACGTACTGCGGTTTGGTGCCGGCGGCGTAGGCCACCACGTTCTGCGAGGCGCGGCTGCCGCCATTCCAGGTGAAATCCTGGCGGCTGATGTCATAGGCGCTGCCCATCTGGCTCTGCATCCAGTCGGCGGCCCCGGCGAAGTTGGCCGTGCCGCGATAGCGGCCGGGGTAGTCGGTGATCAGCTTTTCCAGGGTGACATTGGCGTGCTCGCCATAGTCGTAGGCATGGGATTGAGTCGACAGCAGGGCACAGGCAACGCTGACAGCGAGGGCTAGGGGCTTGATCACAAGGTCTTCCTTGAGGTGGTTGAGGGAGTGGCTCGGCGGGACCGATTGCACAATGCGCGCCTCATTCCATGGGGCAAGCGCGAATTGGCGCGTTGTTGGAAGTGGGGGTCGCCTGGCTATAAGTTGTAACGGATTTGATACCAGATGCGGCGGGGGCTGCCGTGACCTGGCGCACAGATTGGGGCAAGCGGGGGAGGGGTTGCTGCGAAAAGTAGCGTTTTTGTTACATGTCCATCGGATGGAGCGCGGTCAAAAATGTGGGAGCGGGCTTGCTCGCGAATGCGGTGTGTCAGCTAGCAAAATCGGTGACTGGCACACCGTATTCGCGAGCAAACCCGCTCCCACAGGGGTTCTGTGTGTACTTAGGCCTTGAGGGTCTTCACGCCTTCACGGGTCCCCAGCAGCAGCACATCCGCAGGCCGTGCCGCAAACAAGCCATTGGTGACCACACCGACGATGGCATTGATCTGGGTCTCCAGCTCCACCGGGTTGGTGATCTGCATGTTGAACACGTCGAGGATGATGTTGCCGTTATCGGTCAGCACACCTTCGCGGTACACCGGGTCGCCGCCCAGTTTCACCAGCTCGCGAGCCACGTGGCTGCGGGCCATGGGGATCACTTCGACGGGCAGCGGGAAGTTGCCCAGTACCGGCACCAGCTTGCTGGCGTCGGCGATGCAGATAAAGGTCTTGGCCACGGCCGCGACGATTTTCTCGCGGGTCAGGGCTGCGCCGCCGCCCTTGATCAGGTTCAGGTGCTCGTCGCTTTCATCGGCGCCGTCGACGTAGAACTCCAGGTCGCTCACGGTATTGAGTTCGTACACCGGAATGCCATGGCCCTTGAGGCGCGCGGCGGTGGCTTCGGAGCTGGCCACGGCGCCGTCGAATGCGCCCTTGTGCAAGGCCAGCGCGTCAATGAAGCAATTGGCGGTGGAGCCGGTGCCGACGCCGACGATGCTTTTATCGTCGAGTTTAGGAAGGATTAAATCGACGGCGGCCTGGGCCACTGCCTGTTTGAGTTGATCCTGGGTCATGCGGGCTCCGGAACGGGCGGGGAGTAAAGAGGGGCGCGAGTATAACCCAACAAAACCTCTGGATTCGTGTGGTCGTCCGGCCAAAAGGCGGGTTAGACTCCTCGGCCCTGCCCAACCCGCCCAGTGATGCTTTCCGATGCTCGAACAGTACGTCAAAAAGATCCTCACCTCGCGCGTTTACGACGTTGCCGTGGAAACCCCGTTGCAGACCGCCCGCCAGCTCTCCGAGCGCCTGGGCAACAAGGTCTGGCTCAAGCGCGAAGACTTGCAGCCGGTGTTTTCCTTCAAGATTCGCGGCGCCTACAACAAGTTGACCCAACTGACGGCCGAAGAACGTGCCCGTGGCGTGGTCACCGCCTCGGCGGGTAACCATGCCCAGGGCCTGGCCCTGGCGGCCAAGGTGCTGGGGGTCAAGGCCACGATCGTGATGCCCAAGACCACCCCGGAAATCAAAGTCGAAGGCGTACGCTCCCGTGGCGGCAAAGTGGTGCTGCATGGCGACTCCTTTCCGGAAGCGCTGGCGTATTCGCTGAAGCTGGTCGACGAAAAAGGCTACGTCTACATTCACCCCTATGATGATCCACACACCATTGCCGGGCAGGGCACCGTGGCGATGGAGATCCTGCGCCAGCACCCGGGGCCGCTGGACGCGATTTTCGTCCCAGTGGGCGGTGGTGGCCTGATTGCCGGTATCGCGGCGTATGTGAAGTACCTGCGCCCGGAGATCAAGATCATCGGCGTCGAGCCGGACGACTCCAACTGCCTGCAGGCTGCCATGGCCGCGGGCGAACGCGTGGTGCTGCCGGCCGTGGGGATCTTTGCCGATGGCGTGGCGGTGGCGCAGATCGGTCAGCACACCTTCGATATCTGCAAGGACTATGTGGATGAAGTGATCACCGTCAGCACCGATGAAATCTGCGCGGCGATCAAGGATATCTACGACGACACCCGCTCCATCACCGAGCCTGCAGGGGCATTGGGCGTGGCGGGGATCAAGAAGTATGTAGAAACCCGTGGTGTCAGTGGCCAGACCTTTGTCGCCATAGATTCCGGGGCCAACGTCAACTTCGACCGCCTACGCCATGTGGCCGAGCGCGCCGAGTTGGGTGAAGGTCGCGAGGCGATCATTGCCGTGACCATTCCCGAGCGCCCGGGCAGCTTCAAGGCCTTCTGCGAGGCTGTGGGCAAGCGCCAGATCACCGAATTCAACTACCGCTACCATTCCGGCAGCGAAGCGCACATTTTTGTCGGGGTGCAGACCCACCCGGAAACCGACCCGCGCAGCGCGCTGATTGCCAGCCTGAGCGAGCAGGGTTTCCCGGTGCTGGACCTGACCGAGAACGAACTGGCCAAGTTGCACATCCGCCATATGGTCGGCGGCCACGCGGCGCACGTCAGCAATGAGCTGGTGTTCCGCTTCGAGTTCCCGGAGCGTCCGGGGGCCTTGTTCAACTTTCTTAACAAATTGGGCGGGCGCTGGAACATCTCGATGTTCCACTATCGCAACCACGGCGCGGCCGACGGCCGTGTGGTCGCCGGGCTGCAAGTGCCGGCCAACGAGCGCCATCTGGTGCCGGCGGCGTTGGCAGCGATTGGTTACCCGTATTGGGATGAAAGCGACAACCCGGCCTATCAGCTGTTCCTCGGTTGAGCGACTACGCTGATTGGGCGGCCTTTAAGGAATCGAGAGCATGGAATATCTGACAACCCTCAAGACGATCCACATGGTGGCAACGGTGCTGCTGTTGGCCAGTGGCCTGGCCCTGGCCGTGCTGAGCTGGCGCAAGCGCGCCGCTGGCCCGGCGGTTACGTTGCATCGGCCATGGCTGTTTGTCTGGTTGTTGATGGGCGTAAGCCTGGTGAGCATGCCGTTTACCGGCTGGTGGCTGGTGCACCTGGTCGGCTGGCCGTTGGGGCAGACGTGGATCCTGGGTTCCAGCGTGATCTACAGCGTCGCGGCGCTGGCCTGGTTCTGGCTGGTGGTGCGCCTCAATCGCCTGCGGCTGGGCGGTACGGGCAGTGCGAAGTTCACCCTGGCCCTGGCGATTGTCAGCCTGGTGGGGTTTGTGGCGATTGCCGGGTTGATGGGCGCCAAACCCGTTTAAGGCTTGAAACCGGGTCGCCTTCATTCGCGAGCAAGCCCGCTCCCACATTCGATTGCATTCCAGAGGTGGAACCCGATCAAATGTGGGAGCGGGCTTGCTCGCGAAAGCTTTATCAGCCGCGCAGGCTAATCACCGGCCAACCACGCTTCTGGGCCTTGGCCCGCAGATTCGCATCCGGATCCACCGCCACCGGATGAGTCACCTGCTCCAGCAGCGGCAGGTCATTCATCGAATCGCTGTAAAAATAGCTGTCTTGCAGGCTAAAGCCGGTTTCTTCCAGCCACCGATTCAAGCGCGTCACCTTGCCCTCACGGAAGCACGGTACATCGGTGCTGCGCCCGGTGTAGCGGCCATCGGCCATCTCGCATTCGGTGGCGATCAGGGTTTCAACCCCCAACCGTGCGGCAATCGGCGCGGTGACAAAGCGGTTGGTGGCGGTGATGATCACCAGCGTGTCACCGGCGGCGCGGTGTTTGGCCAGCAGTTCCACGGCCTGGGGCAGGATGATCGGCTCGATGCAGTCGCGCATGAAGTCGCGGTGCCATTCGTCGAGCTGGGCCATCTCGGTGCTGCCGAGGATTTCCAGGCTGAAGTTCAGGTACGCGGCGTTATCCAGCTTGCCGGCCAGGTAATCCTGGTAGAACTCGTCGTTGCGGGTCTTGTAGGCAACGGCATCGAGGATGCCGCGTTCACACAGGTAATCACCCCAGGCGTGGTCACTGTCGCCGCCCAAAAGCGTGTTGTCCAAGTCGAATAAAGCCAGGCGCATTGCGGTTACTCGCTGAAAAGTCTGTAAAAAGGCGTCCAGAATACGGTCTTTTCACAAGAGTGCACATAAGGTAAGCAGCCTCGTTGCCGCTGCAACAAGCTTTGTGGAACAATGCGGCGACATGCGTTTGCGAGGTTGTTGCCGTGATCGACCCCGATGGTTTCCGTCCAAATGTCGGGATTATTCTTACGAATGATGCCGGACAGGTGCTATGGGCTCGCCGAATCAACCAAGATGCCTGGCAGTTTCCCCAGGGTGGGATCAACCCCGACGAAACCCCTGAAGACGCCCTGTACCGTGAGTTGAACGAAGAAGTCGGCCTGGAGCGCGAAGATGTGCAAATTCTGGCCTGTACCCGAGGCTGGTTGCGCTATCGTTTGCCGCAACGCCTGGTGCGTACCCACAGCCAACCGCTGTGCATCGGCCAGAAGCAAAAGTGGTTTCTCCTGCGCCTGATCTCCAACGAGCAGCGGGTGCGGATGGATTTGACCGGTAAACCGGAGTTCGATGGCTGGCGCTGGGTCAGTTATTGGTATCCGTTGGGCCAGGTGGTGACATTCAAGCGCGAGGTTTATCGTCGCGCTCTCAAAGAGCTTGCCCCGCGCCTTTTATCGCGCGACTGACGACGGAGTTCGACCCCGAGCCATGCTCAATACGCTGCGCAAGATCGTCCAGGAAGTTAACTCCGCCAAGGATCTCAAGGCGGCGTTGGGGATTATTGTGTTGCGCGTCAAGGAAGCCATGGGCAGCCAGGTCTGCTCGGTTTACCTGCTGGACCCCGAGACCAACCGTTTTGTGCTGATGGCCACGGAGGGCTTGAACAAGCGCTCCATCGGCAAGGTCAGCATGGCGCCCAATGAAGGTCTGGTGGGCCTGGTGGGGACGCGTGAAGAACCCCTGAACCTTGAAAACGCGGCCGATCACCCGCGTTATCGCTACTTTGCCGAAACCGGTGAAGAGCGCTACGCCTCATTCCTCGGCGCACCGATCATCCACCACCGCCGCGTTGTCGGCGTATTGGTCATCCAGCAGAAAGAGCGCCGCCAGTTCGATGAAGGTGAAGAAGCCTTCCTCGTGACCATGAGTGCGCAGTTGGCCGGGGTGATCGCCCATGCCGAAGCCACCGGCTCGATTCGCGGCCTGGGGCGCCAGGGCAAGGGGATCCAGGAAGCCAAGTTCGTCGGCGTGCCGGGTTCACCTGGCGCGGCGGTCGGTACTGCGGTGGTCATGCTGCCCCCGGCCGACCTGGACGTGGTGCCGGACAAGTCCGTCGACGACATCGACGCAGAAATCAAACTGTTCAAGACCGCCCTGGAAGGCGTGCGCGCCGACATGCGCAACCTGTCGACCAAGCTGGCCACCCAGCTGCGCCCCGAGGAACGGGCGCTGTTCGACGTGTACCAGATGATGCTCGACGACGCGTCCCTGGGTAACGAAGTCAAGACCGTGATCAAGACCGGCCAGTGGGCCCAGGGCGCGCTGCGCCAGGTGGTCACCGATCACGTCAACCGCTTTGAACTGATGGACGACGCCTACCTGCGCGAGCGCGCCTCGGATGTGCGCGACCTCGGTCGGCGCCTGCTGGCCTACCTGCAGGAAGACCGCACCACCAACCTGGTCTACCCCGACAACACCATCCTGATCAGTGAAGAGCTGACTGCCACCATGCTCGGCGAAGTGCCGGAAGGCAAACTGGTGGGCCTGGTCTCGGTGTTGGGCTCGGGCAACTCCCACGTGGCGATCCTGGCCCGGGCCATGGGCATCCCGACGGTGATGGGCCTGGTGGACCTGCCGTATTCCAAGGTCGACGGCATCTCGATGATCGTCGACGGGCACCGTGGTGAGGTGTATACCAACCCCAGCGAAGTGCTGCGCAAGCAATACGCCGAAATCGTCGAGGAGGAGCGCCAGCTGTCCCAGGGGCTCGATGCCCTGCGCGAACTGCCCTGCGTGACCCTCGACGGCCACCGTGTACCGCTGCTGGTCAATACGGGCCTGCTGGCGGACGTGGCGCGTGCGCAACAACGTGGCGCTGAAGGGGTGGGCCTGTACCGCACCGAAGTGCCGTTCATGATCAACCAACGTTTCCCGAGCGAGAAGGAGCAGCTGGCGATTTATCGCGAGCAACTGTCCGCCTTCCATCCGTTACCGGTGACGATGCGCAGCCTGGATATCGGCGGCGACAAGTCACTGTCTTATTTCCCCATCAAGGAAGACAACCCCTTCCTTGGCTGGCGCGGCATCCGCGTTACCCTCGACCACCCCGAAATATTCCTCGTCCAGACCCGCGCCATGCTCAAGGCCAGCGAAGGCCTGAACAACCTGCGCATCCTCCTTCCGATGATCTCCGGCACCCACGAGCTGGAAGAAGCCCTGCACCTGATCCACCGGGCCTGGGGCGAAGTGCGCGACGAAGGCGCCGACGTGCCGATGCCGCCGGTTGGCGTGATGATCGAAATCCCGGCAGCGGTGTACCAGGCCAAGGAATTGGCACGGCAGGTGGACTTCCTGTCGGTGGGCTCCAACGACCTGACCCAATACCTGCTGGCCGTGGACCGCAACAACCCACGGGTGGCCGACCTCTACGACTACCTGCACCCGGCGGTGCTGCAAGCCTTGCAGAACGTGGTGCGCGATGCCCATGCCGAAGGCAAGCCGGTGAGTATCTGTGGGGAAATGGCCGGTGATCCGGCGGCGGCGGTGCTGTTGATGGCCATGGGCTTTGACAGCCTGTCGATGAACGCCACCAACCTGCCGAAGGTCAAGTGGATGCTGCGCCAGATCAACCTGAGCAAGGCCAAGGATCTGCTGGCGGAATTGATGACCATCGACAACCCGCAAGTTATCCACAGCTCGCTGCAGTTGGCCCTGAAAAGCCTGGGGTTGGCGCGGATGATCAATCCGTCTGCGACCAAAACCCTCTAGACCGAGGGGGGGCCATCGCAGGCAAGCCAGCTCCCACACTTGGAATGTATTTCAAACGGTGGGAGCTGGCTTGCCTGCGATGACGGTGGCCCAGTCTCCACTAAATCCTCAGTTCCACCTCGCCCAGCCGCCCGCCATGGGGCCCAAAGCTGCGCTCGACCATGTGCCGCAGCCCATCGGCATGCACAATCAGCGCGGTACTCGCTCGCGTCCCGTAACTGGGGCTGGCGATAAACACACTCGATAACAGACTTTCCGTGGCCAACCCGACACCGGTATCCGGCAGTTCGGCAAAGGGTGCGGTCTGTGGGTCGCTCAAAATCCCCAGCAAGGCTTCAGGGTGCGGATCATCCAGCACTTGGGCCAGTGCTGCCTTGGCCTTGAGCAGCTTTGGCCAGGGCGTATCCAGCCCGGCATTGGATAAGCCATAGATCCCGGCCGTCAGTTGGGTAGGCGTCGACTCATTGGCGTTGTAGTGCCACAGCTCTTGCGGCGTGCCAATCAGCAGGTTGAAGCCGGCATATTCAATTGATCTGCCGTTAACATCGGCTAAATAGTGGTCAATCGGCAGGGAACCGTGGAGAAAACGCGCCACCAACTCGCCCCGGGACTTGCGCGCCGGTGGCTGGTGCGGGTCACGGATATTGGTCAGCGCGGCAAACCGTCCGTCGGCGCCGATCCCCAGCCAGGTGCCCCCGGCTTCCTGGTCGCGACCGGCATACACCTGCGGTGTATCGGGCCACTGGGCCAAGGGCAGGCTGGGCCGGGCGTAGAATTCGTCACGGTTGGCCGCGACGATCAGGGGCTGGGCATGGCCCGGCCGCCAGGCGAAAACAATCAGGCACATAAGGCGATCCTTTTGTGTTTTGCTCACTCTACCCATAGAACCGCCGGCTATCCATCGTATCCAAGTTGGGCCAGATGCCTCCCATCCGTTAACATGCCAGGCTGCTTGGCGCGGGTGCGAACTTCTTCATTTGATCGAGCCGCTGTAACGCAGGCTTAATCGTCCACCGGCAAGGTCCGTGCGCAATAACGAATGATTTAACGAGGAGTCGCAATGCTGCCTTACCCGCAGATCGACCCGGTGGCCCTGGCCATCGGTCCGCTGAAAATCCACTGGTACGGGTTGATGTACCTGATCGGCATCGGCGGCGCCTGGCTGTTGGCTTCCCGACGCCTGAACCGCTTTGATCCGACCTGGACCAAGGAGAAGCTCTCCGACATGGTGTTCTGGATGTCGATGGGCGTGATTGTCGGCGGGCGCCTGGGTTATGTGTTGTTCTACGACCTGAGCGCGTACCTGGCCAACCCTACCCTGATTTTCGAGGTGTGGAAGGGCGGCATGGCGTTCCACGGCGGTTTTATCGGCGTGATGCTCGCGGCCTGGTGGTTTGGCCGACGCAATGGCAAGTCATTCTTCCAACTGATGGACTTTATCGCGCCGATGGTGCCGATTGGCCTGGGTGCCGGGCGTATCGGTAACTTCATCAACGCCGAATTGTGGGGCAAGCCGACCGACGTGCCGTGGGCCATGGTGTTCCCGCCGTTCAGCGACCCGGCGCAGTTGGCGCGCCATCCGTCGCAGTTGTACCAGTTCGCCTTGGAAGGCGTGGCGCTGTTCCTGATCCTCTACATCTACTCGCGCAAACCCCGCCCAACCATGGCGGTTTCGGGGATGTTCGCCCTGTTCTACGGGATTTTCCGTTTCATCGTCGAGTTCGTGCGGGTGCCGGATGCGCAGTTGGGCTACCTGGCGTTCGGCTGGCTGACCATGGGTCAGGTTCTCAGCATTCCGATGATTCTTGCTGGCCTGGGCCTGCTCTGGTGGGCTTACAACCGCCCGCAGGCGATCAAGACCAGCGCGCTATAAATTCGAACGCCGGGGCCTGAGGGCCTCGGCTTCACCGATACAGGTAATGTCATGAAGCAATATCTCGAGCTGGTTTCCCACGTCATTAACAACGGCACCAAGCAGGCCAACCGCACTGGCGTGAACACCATCAGCTTCCCCGGTGCGATGTTGCGCTTTGATCTGCAGGAAGGTTTCCCAGCCATCACCACTCGCAAAATGGCCTTCAAGTCGGCGATTGGCGAGATGTGTGGCTTTTTGCGTGGGGTGAACAACGCCGCCGAATTCCGCGCCCTGGGCTGCAAGGTGTGGGACCAGAACGCTAACGAAAACGCGCAGTGGCTGGCCAACCCGTTCCGCCAGGGCGAGGACGACCTGGGCGAGATCTACGGTGTGCAATGGCGCAAATGGCCGGCGTACAAGCAGATCCCGTTGAGCAACCAGGCCGCTATCGAGCAGACCCTGGCCCAGGGCTATCGCCAGATCGCCGAAGGCGAGGAAGACGGTCAGGCCTACGTGGTGCTGTACAAGGCCATCGACCAGATCCGCCAGTGCGTCGACACCATCATCAAGGACCCGGGCAGCCGGCGCATCCTGTTCCACGGCTGGAACTGCGCCCAGCTCGATGAAATGGCCTTGCCGCCGTGCCACCTGCTGTACCAGTTCCACCCGAATGTCGAGACCAGGGAGATTTCCCTGACCCTCTACATCCGCTCCAACGACCTGGGCCTGGGCACGCCGTTCAACCTCACCGAAGGCGCGGCACTGCTGAGCCTGATCGGCCGCCTGACTGGCTACACGCCGCGCTGGTTCACCTATTTCATCGGTGACGCGCACGTCTACGAAAACCACCTGGACATGCTCAACGAACAGCTCAAGCGCGAGCCTTTCGCCGCGCCGAAGCTGGTGATCAGCGAGCGCGTGCCGGAGTTTGCCAAGACCGGGGTGTACCAGCCGGAGTGGCTGGAGCTGATCGAACCGAGCGATTTCTCGCTGGAAGGCTATGAGCACCATGCGCCGATGACGGCGCCGATGGCGGTCTAGTCGAGACCGCATCGTCTGCATCGCAGGCAAGCCAGCTCCCACAAGTGACCGAGTACTCAGGCACATGTGGGAGCTGGCTTGCCTGCGATGGCGTCAACTCAGTCACCCCATTATCTAATGCCCGTGACTACGACCCACATGTGAATGCTCCGCCTCACTGGCCGCCACACTCCCACTGACCTCCAGCCGCTGCAAAATCCCACACTGGTCGATCTCCGGCCCTTCGCCACAGCGCTGGCGCAGGTCGATCAACTGTTTCTGCAAGGCCAGCAACCCATCAATCCGCGCCTTGACGTGATGGATATGCTCGTCGATCAGCGCATTTACATTTTCACACTGGTCCTGGGGGCTATCGCGCAGGCCCAGCAGGCTGCGGATTTCCTCCAGGGTCATGTCCAGGCTGCGGCAGTTGCGGATAAACGTCAGGCGCTCGGTGTGGGCCTGGGTGTACAGGCGGTAGTTGCCCTCGCTGCGCGCCGGTGGCGGCAGCAGGCCTTCCTTCTCGTAGTAACGGATGGTCTCCACCGGGCAGTCGGTCAGTTTGGCCAATTCACCGATCTTCATCGCAGCAATCTCCAAAAGGGTGCTTGACCCTATAGTGGCTACAGGGTCTTTACTTGGCAACAGGCACCTTCATGGACGCGACACAATGAGCGAATCCCTGCGCACCCCGCACAAGCACGACCACAGCCACGATCATGATCACGACCATGATCATAGCCATCACGACCACGGCCATGATCATGACCACAGCCATCATGATCACGCGCAAAAGCTTGCCCCTGTGAAAGAGCATGATCATGGCGGCGGCTCCTGCTGTTCCGGCGCGGCAGCCCCCTCGTTGGTGACGTTGACGCAAACAACCAGCGCCAACGCGCGCCTGAGCACTTTCCGCATCGAGGCCATGGACTGCCCCACCGAGCAAACGCTGATCCAGAACAAACTGGGCAAGATGGCCGGTGTGCAGCAGTTGGAATTCAACCTGATCAACCGCATCCTCGGTGTCACCCACGACCTGCCGAGCACCGCGCCGATCGTCGAGGCCATCAAGTCCCTGGGCATGCAGGCCGATCCGATCGAGGAGGGCGTGCCGGCCGCCGCACCACCGGCCAAGAAGCACTGGTGGCCGCTGGCCCTGTCCGGCTTTTGCGCCCTGGCGGCGGAGGTGATCCATTTCACCGACGCGGCTCCGACCTGGGTGGTGGCGCTGGTGGCGCTGGTGTCGATCCTCAGTGGCGGCCTCACCACCTACAAAAAGGGCTGGATTGCCCTGAAAAACCTCAACCTGAACATCAACGCGCTGATGAGCATCGCCGTGACCGGTGCGATCCTGATCGGCCAGTGGCCGGAAGCGGCGATGGTGATGTTCCTGTTTACCGTGGCCGAGCTGATCGAGGCCAAGTCCCTGGACCGTGCGCGCAATGCCATCAGTGGCTTGATGCAAATGACCCCGGAGCAGGCCACGGTGCGTCAGGCGAACGGTAGTTGGGTCGAACAAGAGGTCAAGACCATTGAACTGGGTGCCATCGTGCGGGTACGCCCCGGCGAGCGCATTGGTCTGGATGGTGAAGTCACCGCCGGCCAGTCCACCATCGACCAGGCGCCGATCACCGGCGAAAGCCTGCCGATCGAGAAAACCGTGGGCGATAAAGTCTTCGCCGGCACCATCAACCAGGCCGGTTCCCTGGAATACCGGGTGACCGCTGCCGCCAATAACTCGACCCTGGCGCGCATCATCCACGCAGTGGAACAGGCCCAGGGCTCGCGGGCGCCGACCCAGCGCTTTGTGGATAGCTTCTCGAAAATCTACACCCCGGCGGTGTTCCTGTTTGCCCTCGGCGTGGCCGTGATCCCGCCGCTGTTCATGGGCGCGGTGTGGTTTGACTGGATCTACCGCGCCCTGGTGCTGTTGGTGGTCGCGTGCCCTTGTGCCTTGGTGATTTCCACCCCGGTGACCATCGTCAGCGGCCTGGCGGCGGCGGCGCGCAAAGGCATCCTGATCAAGGGCGGCGTGTACCTGGAGGCCGGCTACAAGCTCGACTACCTGGCCCTGGACAAGACCGGCACTATCACCCACGGCAAGCCGGTGCAGACCGACTACCTGGCGTTGTTCCCCAATGTAGAAGACAACGCGCCGGCCCTGGCCGCCAGCCTGGCCGCGCGTTCCGACCACCCAGTGTCGCTGGCGATCGCCAATGCGGCTGTGGATAAAAAACTCCTGCTGCAGGTTGTGGATAACTTCGAGGCCCTGGCCGGGCGCGGGGTCCGTGGCGAGATCAACGGTGAGGTCTATCACCTGGGCAACCACCGCCTGGTGGAAGAGCTGGGCCTGTGCTCGCCGGCCCTTGAAGAAAAACTCTTCGCCCTGGAAAAACAAGGCAAGTCCGTGGTGCTGCTGCTCGACAAATCCGGCCCGCTGGCGCTGTTCGCCGTGGCCGATACGGTCAAGGACAGCAGTCGCGAAGCCATCCAGCAGTTGCACGACCTGGGCATCAAGACCCTGATGCTCACCGGCGACAACACCCACACCGCCCAGGCAATTGCCACCCAGGTGGGCATCGACCAGGCCCAGGGCGATCTGTTGCCCACCGACAAGCTCAAGGCTATCGAGGATCTGTACGGGAAAAACCACCGGGTCGGCATGGTCGGCGATGGCATCAACGACGCCCCGGCCCTGGCCCGCGCCGAAATTGGCTTTGCCATGGCCGCAGCAGGCACCGACACGGCCATCGAGACCGCCGACGTGGCGCTGATGGACGATGATTTGCGCAAGATTCCGGCATTCATACGCTTGTCGCGACAAACGTCGAGTATCCTCAAGCAGAACATCGCCCTGGCGCTGGTGATCAAGGCGATCTTCCTGGCCGTCACCTTCATGGGCATGGCCACCATGTGGATGGCGGTGTTTGCTGACATGGGCGTGAGCCTGCTGGTGGTATTCAATGGTCTGCGCCTGTTGCGCAAATAGTCGATGAGAGGGTGGTGTGCTGAGTGCCGAGTTGAAGGCGTTTTACATGGTCGCCCGCCTGGGCAGCATTACCCAGGCGGCGAAAAAACTCGGCCTGAGCCAACCTACGGTGACCACCCAGATCCGCCATCTGGAAAGCCAGTACTCGGTTGAGCTGTTCTATCGCGGTGGCCGCCGCCTCACCGTCAGCGACGAAGGGGCGCGGCTGTTGCCGATGGTCAAGGCGCTGTTGCAGCAGGAGGCGGATATCGAGTTTTTCCTGCGCAACAGCGGCCAGGTCCAGGGCACGTTGCGCATCGCCGCGACCGCGCCCTATTACATCCTCGACCTGGTGAAAACCTTCCGCGAACGCTTGCCCCACGTGGAAGTGGCAGTGGAAATCGGCAACTCCCAGCAGGTCCTCGAAGCACTGGATGATTACCGGGTGGACGTCGCCGCCTCCTCGCAATTGCTGGAAGACCCGCGCCTGATCCGCCGGGTGCTGGGCTCCGACCCGCTGGTGCTGGCGGTGCATCGCAATCATCCGCTGGCCGTGCTGGAACATGTGCCGCTCAGTGCGCTGGCGGGGCATACCCTGTTGATGCGCGAGGCAGGTTCGACCACCCGGCGCTTGACCGAAGAGATGCTCAAAGGCGCTGGCGTGGGTTATGGGCCGCTGCTGGAAATCGGCAGCCGTGAGTCGATCCGCGAGGCGGTGCTGCGCAATATCGGCATCAGCATCATCGCCCGCCAGGAAGTGCCCCATGACCCGCAACTGCGGGTGCTGACCATCGAGAATGCGCCGCAGATTCCTGAATACCTGTACTGCCTCAAGGAGCGTAAAGGTGCGCGGTTGCCGGCGGCGTTTCTGGGGTTGGCGCAGGAAATGTCGCCGCTCTGAAAGATTTTGGGTGGTTTTGAAATCGCCATCGCAGGCAAGCCAGCTCCCACATGTGAAGGTATTCACAGCTCCAAATGTGGGAGCCGGCTTGCCTGCGATAGCGGTAGACCCAACACCCCATGGCTTTACCCCTACCCAAATCCACCAATACCACTATCACCCGCTTTTGCCTTCCTGCCACACCAGGGACGCATTTGCTGCCTAGCATGGCCTTCATCAGTTTGATGAGGTGCCACCATGAACACAGCCCAGCTCAACCCCGGCGCGCCGATGACGGTGCGTGGTATCCAGAAGCGCTTTGGCGCCTTTACTGCCCTGGACCATGTGTCCCTGGACGTCGCCGCCGGTGAACTGGTGTGCCTGCTCGGCCCCTCGGGCTGCGGCAAGACCACCTTGCTGCGCTGCATCGCCGGCCTGGAGCGCCAGGACAGCGGCGAGTTGTACCTGGGTGATCGTGACGTTTCCCTACTGGCACCCCAGGCGCGGGACTACGGCATTCTGTTCCAGTCCTACGCGCTGTTCCCCAACCTCAGCGTCGAGGCCAATATCGGCTACGGCCTGGCCGGCAGCGGTCGCGATGAAGTGCGCAAACGCGTGGCGCAGATGCTGGAGCTGGTGGGCCTGACCGGCAGCGAAAAGAAATACCCCGGCCAACTGTCCGGCGGCCAGCAGCAACGGGTCGCCCTGGCCCGTGCCCTGGCGCCGGCCCCGTCGCTGTTGCTGCTGGATGAGCCGATGTCGGCCCTCGATGCCCGGGTGCGCGAGCACCTGTGCACCGAGTTGCGCCAGTTGCAACGCCGCCTGGGCATCACCACCCTGATGGTCACCCACAACCAGGACGAGGCCATGCTGATGGCCGACCGCATCGCCGTGATGAACAACGGCAAGGTCGAGCAGTACGCCACCCCTCAAGAGATCTACGACCGCCCGGCCACCCCGTTCGTGGCCGAGTTTGTCGGCCAGGGCAACTGGCTGCCCTTCAGCCGCAACAGCGCCAGCCACGCCCAGGTTGGCGGGATGAATGTGCGCCTGGCCGAAGACAGCGGCAAGGCCGCGTCGGGCCGCCTGTTCTGCCGGCCGGAAGCGATCAGCGTCAACCCGCCGGTACACGAAGAAAACCTGTTCCCGGCCAAGGTCCGCGAGATCACCTTCCTCGGCAACCGTTGCCGCATGAGCTTTGAACTGGACCAGTTGCCCGGCCATCCGCTGCTGGCCGAACTGGCGCCGGAAGCCATGCCACGCCTGGGCGCCCAGGATATCTGGGTGGCGCTGCCGCCGCGCAGCCTGCAGGTGTTTGCCTGAGATGGCCACTGATATGACCCTGCCAGTACCCGGCCGTGTGGCGCGTCAGGCTGCCCGTGCGCAAATCGGCGACCGTATCTTCGTACTGGGCGGCAAGCTACTGCTGCTGTGCCTGTTGGGCCTCGCCGTACTGCTGCCGCTGCTGGCGATCTTCTGGCGCGGTTTCAGCGCCGAAGACGGCCAGGGCGGCGGCCTGGTGGCGGCGCGTGAGCTGCTGACCAGCGCCAACTTCCACTGGCTGCTGGGCAACAGCCTGAAGGTCTCCCTGAGCGTCGCGATCATTGTCGTACCCCTGGCCTACCTGTTTGCCTACGCCTTGCAACGCACGCTGATCCCCGGCAAGACCCTCTGGCGCGGCCTGTCGTTGCTGCCGCTGATGGCGCCGTCGATGCTGCCGGGCATCGCCCTGGTGTACCTGTTCGGCAACCAGGGCATGTTGCGCGGCCTGCTGTCCGACAACATCTACGGCTTCTGGGGGATTGTCCTCGGTGAAGTGATCTACACCTTTCCCCATGCGCTGATGATCCTGCTGTCGGCGCTGTCCCTGGCGGATGCGCGGTTGTTCGATGCCGCCTCGAGCATGGGCGCCAGCCCGGCCCGGGCGTTTCGCAGCATCACCTGGCCGGCGACGCGCCAGGCCGTGTTCGCCGCGTTCTGCCTGGTGTTCACCCTGACCATCACGGACTTCGGCGTACCGGTGGTGGTGGGTGGTGACTATCAAGTGCTGGCGCTGGAGGCCTACAAGGCCGTGGTTGGCCAACAGCAGTTCGGTCGCGGCGCCTTGATCGGCATGGTGCTGCTGCTGCCGGCGTTGCTCAGTTTCGCGGTGGATACCTGGCTGCGCCGGCGCCACGGCGACTCCATGAGCGGCCGCGCCCAGGTGTTCCAGCCGGCGCCATCGCGTCTGCGTGATGGCTGCTACCTGGCGATTGTGCTGCTGATCTGCGCGGTGCTGCTGTTGGTGTTCGGCATGGCGGTGTACTCGTCGCTGGTGAAGTTCTGGCCGTACAACCTGTCGCTGTCGCTCAACCACTACCAGTTCAACGACACCGCTGGCGGCGGCTGGCTGGCCTATCGCAACAGCCTGACCATGGCGATCTGCACCGCACTGATTGGCAGCGTGCTGATCTTCACCGGCGCTTACCTGATGGAAAAGACCAAGGGGCAGAAGGGCTTGAACCTGGCGCTGCGCATGCTCAGCTTTGTGCCGATGGCGGTGCCTGGCCTGGTGCTGGGCCTGGGCTACGTGTTCTTTTTCAACCTCAACGGCAACCCGCTGCATGTGCTCTACGGGACCATGACGCTGCTGGTGGTGTGCACCATTGCTCACTATTTGACCACCGCGCAAATGACCGCCACCACCGCCCTGCGCCAACTCGACGCCGAGTTCGAAGCCGCCGCGCTGTCGCTCAAGGCGCCGCTGTACCGCCACTTTTTGCGGGTCACCGTGCCGATCTGCCTGCCGGCGCTGTTGGATATCCTGCGCTACCTGTTTGTCTCGGCGATGACCACCGTATCTGCGGCGATCTTTCTTTACAGCCCCGACACCATCCTTGCGGCGGTGGCGGTGCTGAACATGGACGACGCCGGCAACGTGGGCGGCGCGGCGGCCATGTCGACCCTGATTCTGTTCACTTCAGCCGGCGTCTCGCTGCTGCTGGCGTGGGCCTCACGCGGCTTGTTGCGCCGCTCCCAGGCCTGGCGCCAAACCGCGCCCGGTCAATAACTCTGCCCCACACAAGGAAACGCACCATGTTCAAGCCCCTGGCCCTCGCCGCTGCTGTGCTCACCGCGTTCAGCCTGAATGCCTTTGCTGCCAAGACCGAGTTGACCGTGTACACGGCCCTTGAAGCCGAGCAGCTGAAGACCTACAAGAAAGCCTTCGAAGCGGTCAACCCGGACGTCGAGATCAAGTGGGTGCGCGACTCCACCGGCATCATCACCGCCAAGCTGCTGGCAGAAAAAGCCCGCCCACAAGCCGATGCGGTGTGGGGCCTGGCGGCCTCCAGCCTGGCGATCCTCGATCAGCAAGGCATGCTGCAAAGCTATGCGCCGAAGGATCTGGACAAAATTGGCAAGAACTACCGCGACGCCGCCAACCCACCGGCCTGGGTCGGCATGGACGTGTGGGCTGCGACCATTTGCTTCAACACTGTCGAAGCCGAGAAACAGGGCCTGAGCAAGCCGATCAGTTGGCAAGACCTGACCAAGCCTGAGTACAAGGGCAAGATCGTCATGCCTAACCCGGCGTCGTCCGGCACCGGTTTTCTCGACGTCAGCGCCTGGTTGCAGACCTTCGGCGAGAAGCAGGGCTGGCAGTACATGGATGACCTGCACCAGAACATCGGCCAGTACGTGCACTCCGGTTCCAAGCCATGCAAGTTGGCGGCTTCCGGTGAGTTCCCAATCGGCATTTCCTTCGAATACCCGGCGGTGCAGCTCAAGCGCCAGGGCGCGCCACTGGATATCGTATTGCCCAAGGAAGGCCTGGGCTGGGACATCGAAGCCACTGCGGTGATCAAGGGCACGGCCCACCCGGAAGCGGCACAGAAGCTCGCCGATTTCTCTGCAAGCCCCGCAGCGATGGAGCTGTACAAGGAAAACTTCGCCGTGCTGGCCCAGCCGGGCATTGCCAAGCCGCAGACAGAATTGCCGGCGGACTATGAGCAGCGCCTGATCAAGAATGACTTTGCCTGGGCCTCGAAAAACCGCGATAACATCCTGGCTGAATGGCGTAAGCGCTATGACGGCAAGTCGGAGAAAGTGGCAGGTCAATAATATTCGTTGGGGCTGATGGCCTCGTCGCCGGCAAGCCAGCTCCCACATTTGAAGGTGTTCACAATTCATCCTGTGGGAGATTCTATGGTTTTGGGGAAGCCCCCAAAACCGCTTTTGACTGGTATTCGCTCAGGTTTTTCATGAGCGAAAAGGCGATGCGCGCCAGCTTGCGGCCAATGATGACCAGGGCTTGAGTCGT